>NZ_JAUYGL010000127.1 GCF_030689745.1 Devosia sp. | reverse complement strand
AGAATTTGCCGCCTTCGTGTCGTCGGTGATCGAAAGCGGGGTCAGCCCCGACAAGTTGTCGGCCATCCGCGCCCGCCTGACCGAGATCGGCCTGCCGCCCTATGACGCGCTGTCGCCGGCACTGATGGATGCAATCGCCACCCATACTGCCAAACAGTCGGGCAAGTTGCCGGACTGAGGCGAAGGTCGCATCAACTGCAGTCGTAGCCTGGTTGCCCGCCCCGGGGGCAACCAGTTTTCAAGACCGCCAGATCAGAGCCGCCTCAGCCGCCAGCCGCCGCCCTCATGACCACGATTCTCTGGCTGACCACCTGCGCGACGGCCGGTTCTGACGCGCCGCGGCCTGCCCCCCGCCCGTGGTGGTGGACAGCGCCGCCGATCAGGCTCGCGCAGCAGCGGAGGTCGAGGCGCTGCCCGAAGGCGCGGTCGTCGTGCCGATGCTCAGTGACTATGCCGTCCTGCGCGATCTGGCGCGGGCGTGCAGGTAAGCCGGAAGGACGGGCCGGGCATAACCCGTGAGAAGCAACATGCGTCTCAACCGCTTGGGGTGGGCTCGGCCCACTTCCCAGGCTCACGTTTTCAATGAGCCATGGAAAATCCCGACCGTCCGATAGTGACACACGGCATCGCCGCCTGTCCCGCAAGAAAGCGGGCACAATTGTGTACCTTTTGTTGGAGGAATCGCCGAAGCAAGGCATTGCCCATCAAGCAGACACAATGGGCAGGGAGCGGACCGATGCAGATGCAGCATTGCTCCTGCGGCATCCCAGAGAAGCGGGCGGTCACGATCATGCAAGTGTTACAAGATCAGAGACCGAGACATGAGGCGAAGAGTTGCGAGTTAGCCGAGTTGCGTCACGATCCGTGACACCACAAAAAGCGCGGCGGCCGTTCCATTGGCTTTGCCCTTTTCGAAGTCGCCCTCGATGGTCCCCATCTGGTTGGTAACGTGGGCGAGGCAGATGACGGCTCGGCCCCGCGTTTTTGCAAAGGCGTAGAGCCCCGCCGCCTCCATCTCGACGGCCAGGATGCCGCGCGCCCGCGCTGCGGCGATCGCGGTCTCGGTCTCGCGGAACGGCGCATCGGTGGTCCATGTCGCGCCGGTGAGCACACGGGGGCCACCCTCGAACGCACCGTTGAGCCGCGAGAGGAGACGTTCGGGCGCCGCGCTCCAGTCGGACGGCGGAAGGTAGTGGTAGCTCGTGCCCTCGTCACGCAATGCCCGGTCGATCACAATGAAATACGGTGGCTCGCCCCGCGGCGTAATCTGGCCCGACGAGGTGACGCTGACCAGAAGCTCGCAGCCAGAGATGCCGTAATGGGCGAGTCGCTCCCGGACCCGGCGTTGTGCTGCGTGTTCCGTCCAATACGGGCTATTGTCCTGTCAGAGCCGACCATTCCGGTCGGCTTCAACGATCCGAACGGGGGGAAGAGACCATGGATCATTTTGTTGGCATCGACGTATCACTCGAAAGCTGCGCCGTTTGTGTCGTGACCCAGTCAGGCACCGTGGCGCGGGAAGCAAAGATTGCCTGCGAACCCGAGGCACTGATCGCGTTCATGCGCGCAATGGATGTGAGCATCACCGGCATCGGGCTCGAAGCCGGACCTTTGTCGCAATGGCTGCACCGGCATCTGTGCGCGGCAGGGCTGGAGGCGGTGTTGATGGAGACGCGCCAGGTGAAAGGCGCATTGAAGGCCATGCCGATCAAGACCGATCGCCGTGACGCGCTCGGTATTGCCCAGCTGATCCGCATGGGCTGGTTCCGCCCGGTGCATTGCAAGTCGGTCTCGGCGCAGGAACTCCGGGCGCTGCTCGGGGCGCGCCGGACGCTGCAGAAATCAATGATCAGCATCGAGCTGTCGATGCGCGGCATGCTGCGCGGGTTCGGCCTCAAGCTCGGCCAGATCACACGGCGGCGGTTGCCGGAGCGCGCCCGCGAACTTGCGGACGGCAACGAGATGCTGACGGCGATGGTGACCGCGATGCTGCGCGGCCACGCCGCCCTGCGCAGCGAACTCGCCAAGCTCGAGAACCGGTTGCGCCGGATCGCACGGGCAGACCGTGTGTGCCGGCTGATGATGACCGTTCCCGGAGTCGGCGCCGTGGTGGCGTTGCAGGTCAAGGCAGGGATCGATGATCCCGCCCGCTTCCGATCCTCGAAGATGGTCGGCCCGCACTTCGGCCTGACACCGCGACGGGAGCAGTCCGGCGAACGCGACGTGGTGGGGGCCATCAGCGCCGCTGGCGACCAGAACGTGCGCACGGCGCTGTTCCAGGCGGCGACGGTGATGCTTTATCATTCGCAGACTAAGAGTTGGCTCAAGGCCTGGGGCATGCAGGTTGCAAAGCGGCGCGGCATGAAACGTGCCGTCGTGGCCGTCGCCCGCCGCCTTGGCGTCGTCCTGCACCGGATGTGGAGCGACGGCACGACTTTCAGTTTGACGCATCCGGCAGGTGCCAGCGTAGCGGCGTGATGGCGCGAACCCGATCCTCTTTCGCGCGCTGACCCGCCCCCCGAATTGGACCGGGGCAGCCCGGTCCTCCGATGTCCCTTCGCCGGGACGCGGTCTCGATGATGCCGTATGTTCGCTGGTGCCAACCGCAAGGTCGAGCACGCCATCAGAGATCGGCACGCGAGATCCTACTGACCAGGCATGGAGTGGCGGCCCAGCGCCGACCGCGGACGGAAGCATGATACCGGCGAAGTGGCTCCGAACGCAGACTTGGGGAACGGTCGCTGCGACCGGCAGATAGCACGATGACGATCCGCGGCGCACGCACGTCGCGTGCCTTGCCGTGCCTGAATGGAAGTCAAGCCAATGATTTTGATTAGAAAAATATGTTTGACTTCACTTCTCCCATTACGGAAGACGAACATCTCCTCGGCGACGCGCACGGCGAAGGATGCACCGACGGCGCAGCCGACCACGCCAATCTCCTCGCCGTCCAGGTCGAACACCCACATGTCCGTGTGATAGCAGACCCAGCCCTCGTGCTGACGCGCCCGCCCGTCGGCGCGGAGCTGGCGCACGATGTCGCCGTCCGGATCGAGCAGGCAGACCTTCGGCACCGCGACGGCCTCCGCGCCCTTTTGGCGACGGGCCTCGCGTAGCAGGCTTTCCGGCGTGAAGGCTGAGGGTTCCTCGTGATGCTTGTGCGCAAGGATGGGCGGTGTTTTCCCGATGCGATCGCTCATGTCGGCTCCGGATTGGCTTCGGGTTGAACCGGCTTCGTGGCGCTCAGGACCAGGAACGCCGCGCCCCCGGATGTCCAGCGTCCGATCCACGGGTCGACCGTGGCCATGAGCTGTGCGGCAAATCCAAGTGGCGGGTAGAAGATGGCACCCGTGACAGTGGTGTTTTGAAGACCCGCCCCGGCTGCGAGGGCCAGAAGATCGCTGCGGCTCCGGAACTGCGCCGCCCGCCAGAGACCCGAGCCGAGCCAGCCCTTCACGCGCCGCTGCGCGGCCCAGAGACTCCAGCGACCGAGTTCGCCAAGGATCAGGCGACCGCCCGGCTTGAGCACGCGGACCATTTCCCCGATCGGTTGGCGAGGGTCGTCGCTGAAGCACAGCGTCGCCACCGAGACAACTCGGTCGAACTGTGCGCCGGAGAACGGAAGATTACGGGCATCCCCTTCGACCACGTCGATCTCGACACCCGCGACTTCCGCCCGTCGGCGCGCGG
>NZ_JAUYGL010000040.1 GCF_030689745.1 Devosia sp. | reverse complement strand
ACGCAAACCGAAACGTAACTGTTCGGTTCGCTCTGGAGAGCTAGAATAAAGTACTACAAAGCAATTTTCCTTTTCATTCATACAGTAAATATATCACAAGTATTAATGAGCGTCAACAACAATATTGAATACAATACATATTAAACAGTTTAGCGTTGTTACGTATTATTTTATTGACTACTTATAAATACTACAATAGTATAGTGCGACAGTAAGGGGAGTTTACACTATGCTTAAAACTAACTCACAATGCTTCATGCAGGAGTTCGACGCAGCCACGAGAGCTGGCAATATTGCAAGCTGGGAATATGACGGGCGCCTGCTGCTGCCGGGCGAAGACGCGTCGATCGTGGTAACCAAGTCGAGCATGACCGCTACGATCGGTAATGCTCATGCGCTGAAGGATCATCCGATCTATGAATTTGTTGCCGATTTCGAAGAACAGATCCGTGAGGTGACAGCAGAGGATCTCGGCTCACATCGAGAGATCGTTATTGGGGGCCGTTGGCATTACTACGGGGAGGAGCGCCAACAGTCCTTCGAGCCGTATCTGACCCGCAAGATCACGCAGGATGGCTCAGTCAAGACTGCAAAATATGATTACGACTTCTTCGGTTGGGGTGGCTACGGGTTTGGCCTGATTTTCGATTCAGGGACGGATGGCGAATCCGCATTAGAAGCAATGACCGCAGAGACTGCCAATTTTACCAACTACAGCCGTCTGCGCCCCGGAGTCGCTGAAGACTTCGGCCTTCCAACGGGCGTGGTGTGGTTTCCGGCGGCGCCGTCTCAGCTGCCTTTTCTGGTCGTGGAACACGCCAACAAGATCTTTGAACGACGTTCGGCGTGATGCTCGTAAAGGTGCACGGCATGATGAAGCACCGGCTGGACCGTTACAACGTTCGGGGTCAGCTCTGTGGCGGCGAATGTTTTTCTCAAAATCAACAACACAAAGGAATATTCTAATGCACAAATGTGAAGGACAGGACAGCTTCTCCCGCATGCAGCGGGCGATCCAGAGCAGTCCGATTCCCGAGATGACCGCTGATCTTGCCGCCGGCAACATCACACCGGTCAGCCCAACAGAAGAACTCCGAATGCGGTACCGCAAAGATAGAATCTCGGAGGCGGACGCGGTAACCTGCATGACTCACGCTTGTCGTGCTTATGCGCGCGCGGTCGGATCAGTCCTCGTCGTCACAGATCATGCTGGAAAAATCTGCTTCGGTTTTGTCCCAGATCCTGGTCTTGAAATGGATGATCCGAAGATGGCGCCAGTGTTACGTACGCTGGCAAAAAAGATAGACACCGATCATGCCGCCAGCATCATGGCGGCCCGACCTAAATCCGATATCCACAGATCGGTCGAGTGTCCGATTTTTATGATGCCAGTTTTTGACTATCAGCGCGCCCACGGCCGAGCTGTAGAAGCTTACGGCACATACATGAACAGCTTCGAGATTTCTGTGCCGCGTCCTCAACCCACACCTGTCGATTGACGACGTGCTCGCTGTTGGGTCGCTGTCCAGGCGAAGGGCGCGTCATCCCCCATCAGGGATATGCGGGGCATATCCAAGGACAAGCGGCAATCAGAATCCGAGAGGGCAGATCCGATAGCCGCGATATCCTTGCCGGCATGAGAGGTGAGGGCACCACCGACATTCTAAAGCACAATCATCCGGGCATCACTGATTGAGATTCGGCTTCATCCGCAAGCCGCAGAGACGTATTGCTCGACGAAACCCATCAAGAATATGAATCTATCCGGGGATACCGATTCATCGATATCATTGGACGCCTGGGTCTAAACTCCCGACACTGTCGGCATGATCACACAGCCCTATCGCATCTATGTCGAACGCACGGAAGCGGCCAAAAACATGGCTCGTTTCTACGCCATGGAAATTTCGGGCTCGCTGTTCGGTGAGGTCTGTCTGACCCGGTCCTGGGGCCGGATTGGGAGGCGAGGGCAGAGCAAGATGCATCATTTTGAAAGCGAGGGAAAAGCCGTCGATTTGTTTCTGGAGCTCATGCGAAAGAAACAGAAGCGAGGCTATCGGCCGAGGATCTCGTTGTACAATTCCCATTGATCAAGAGCGCAAACTTTTCGTTCAGAGTGAAGCCTCGTACCGCGAAAATGGGAACCGCCCGCCGATTATCTCATGGTCGCACGTGCCTGTGCCGAAGCGCTCACGCTTTGCCAAGGAAGTGAGCTTCGGGCAAAAGCGCAAGCGCGGCAAATAACTCGCCGGTCTGTTTCTGGCCGGTTTGAAATAGCCCATCATCAGACAATTTATTGTGTAGCCCGTACCGGCTATAAGTATCGTTGCGAGATAACGGCCGATCCCGGTTGCGTTTCTGGCGTGATGGCACCGTATGCTTGACGTCTAATAAACCGCCATATATGACGGCTATAATAATTGGATATGTCATATGAGGCCGCTATGGCAAGCCTGAAGGCAATGCGATCTCTTTCAGTTCTGGGGCAGAACCTCCGCCAGGCACGCCTTGCGCGCCGATTCACTATGGCGGAACTTGCGATGCGCGCCGATGTTTCGGAACGCACCCTGATGCGCCTGGAGAAAGGCGATCCGGGTATCGGCATCGGCAATCTCGCCTCGGTGCTTGCAGCCCTTGGCAGTCCGGCAATACTGGCAGGTCTCATGGCACCGGAAAACGATGCGGTAGGCCTTTCGCTCGCGCTTCAGGCCGTGCCAAAGCGTGGGCGCTCCTTCAGTTCAGGCAAGTCCGTTCAAACCCGGGACGAGGCAAGCGAGCAACAAGATAACCCTGAGAGCAAAAGGAACGCGCGCAAGGGGATCGCCTTCTGATGGCGCAATCTGATCAAATCCGGTCCGTGCGCAGCCGGTCCGTCCCCGGGCCACAAGAAGCCGAAGTTCACCTCGGCCACAGCCTGTTACATGTGGGCAAGCTGCGCTTTTCCTTTGAGCGCAACCGGCAGCATTCCGAGTTCAGCTATGACAGGGACTGGGTTGAGGATGCCCGTGGCTTTGCCATCGCCCCGGATCTGCCCCTGGGTCTCGCACCATTCTTCACGTCCGCCGGGCGGGGTGGCGATCAGCGCGACAGTCTGCCTGGCGTGTTGCAGGATGCTGCACCAGACGCCTGGGGCCGCATGTTGATGGAGCGCCTCTACGGCGCCGGTCTCAGCGAGTTCGACATGCTGACGCTGACTGATGATGCCACACGTCAGGGCGCATTGCGGTTCTGTGATGGTCGGGGGCGGATCATCACGGGGGAGGGCGCGGCCCCGGTTCCGCAACTGGTTGAACTCGAAGAGTTGCAGGCCATCGCTGCCAGTATCGAACGGGGCGGTGAAGTTTCCAACGAGGCTCTGCGCCAGATGGCCGGAGCCGGAGGTTCGATCGGGGGCGCAAGGCCTAAGGCCAATGTACTGAACGAAGACCAACTCTGGATCGCAAAATTCTCCTCCGCGGGCGACGCCAGCCCGGTCGAGCGCATTGAAGTCGCAACCTTGAAATTGGCCCGCGAGGTCGGCCTGAATGCCCCCGACGCCCGGCTCATGCTGGAACGAACCACGAGCCCCATTGCCCTCATCCGGCGCTTTGACCGGGAGGGCACAGCACGTATTCCTTATATCTCTGCCCGAACAGCGCTCGAACGTCATGGCACGGAGCAGGGCGCCTATACGGACCTCGCTCAATTCATCCAGCAACACAGCGACAACCCGCGTGCAGACTTGCACGAACTCTGGTCGCGGATCGTGTTCACTATTCTGGTGACTAACACCGACGACCATCTCAAGAACCATGGTTTCGTTTACGCCGGTGAGGGCCAGTGGAGCCTATCGCAGCTTTTTGACGTAAACCCGCAGCCCGAGCGCCATCGTTTTCTGAAAACAGCGATCATCGAAGGTGAGCCGTTTGCCGCCTCGCTGGAACTCGCGCTTGAGGCTGCCATGTTCTTCAACCTCGCCACCGACGAAGCCAGACGTTTGGCGCACGAAATGGCACGGCAGATCAATAGCACCTGGAGGGAGATTATGCGGAACCACGGTGTGAAGGGCATAGAACT
>NZ_JAUYGL010000097.1 GCF_030689745.1 Devosia sp. | reverse complement strand
CTCTTGGAAGCTGGCCCACCCCTACCGCATGACCACCCACAATGGTGAGATCAACACCATCCGCGGCAACGTCAACTGGATGGCCGCGCGCCAGGCCTCCATCTCATCGCCCCGTTTCGGCGCCGACATCACCAAGATCTGGCCGATCTCTTATGAGGGCCAGTCCGACACGGCCTGTTTTGACAACGCGCTCGAATTCCTGGTGCGTGGCGGCTATTCCCTGCCCCATGCCGCCATGATGCTGATCCCCGAAGCCTGGGCCGGCAATCCGCTGATGGATGAGAAGCGTCGCGCCTTTTACCAGTACCATGCTTCCCTGATGGAGCCCTGGGATGGTCCTGCCGCCATGTCGATCAGCGACGGGCGCTATATCGTGGCCACGCTCGATCGCAACGGCCTCAGGCCCGCCCGCTATCTCGTCACCAAGGAAGGCCATGTGGTGCTCGCCTCCGAATCGGGCGTGCTGACCATTCCCGATGAGGACATTGTCGAGCGCTGGCGCCTGCAGCCAGGCCGCATGCTGCTGATCGATCTGGAGCAGGGCCGCATCATCTCCGACGACGAGATCAAGTCGAGCCTGGCCACCGCCAACCCCTATGCCGATTGGCTGGCCCGCACCCAGATCGTGCTCGAAGACCTGCCCGCCGTGCCCCCCAAGGCGCCCGAGCCGACCGAAGCCCTGCTCGACCGGCTGCAGGCATTTGCCTATACCCAGGAAGACTTCAAGCTGCTGATGGCGCCCATGGCCACCACTGGCCAGGAAGCCGTGGGCTCGATGGGCACCGATACGCCCATCTCCGCACTGTCCAACAATTCCAAGCTGCTCTACACCTATTTCAAGCAGAACTTCGCCCAGGTCACCAACCCGCCCATCGACCCGATCCGCGAGGAATCGGTGATGAGTCTGGTCTCCTTTATCGGCCCGCGCCCCAATCTGTTCGACCTCGAAGGCGTGTCCAGGGTCAAGCGCCTCGAAGTGCGCCAGCCCATTCTGACCAATGAGGATCTCGAAAAGATCCGCGGCATTGGCGACATCGCCACCAACCAGTTCAAGACCAGGACGCTGGACATCACCTATCCGGCCGATCAGGGCGCCGCCGGCATGGAAGCGGCCATCGAGGCCTTGTGCCAGCAGGCCGAGGACGCAGTCCGTGGCGAATACAACATCATCATCCTGTCCGATCGCCACATCGCCGCCGACCGGCTCGATATTCCCACTTTGCTAGCACTCGCCGCCGTGCATCATCACCTGATCCGCAAGGGTCTGCGCACGTCCACGGGTCTGGTCGTCGAAACCGGCGAAGCCCGTGAAATTCACCACTTTGCCATGCTGGCCGGTTACGGCGCCGAAGCCATCAACCCTTATCTGGCTTTCGAAGCGCTGCAGGCGCTGCACGCCGAGGGTAATTACCCCGAGGAAGTATCGGCCGACGAAGTCGTCTACCGCTACATCAAGAGCGTCGGCAAAGGTCTGCTCAAGGTGATGTCCAAGATGGGCATTTCCACCTACCAGTCCTATTGCGGCGCCCAGATTTTCGACGCCGTGGGCCTCAACAGTGAATTTGTCCGCAAGTATTTCTTCGGCACCGCCACCTCTATCGAAGGCGTCGGTCTGGCCGAGATCGCCGAGGAAACCGTGCGCCGTCATACGCTCGCCTTTGGCGACGACGCGGTGTTGCGCAAGTCGCTCGATGTGGGCGGCGAATATGGCTACCGCATCCGGGGCGAAAAGCATGCCTGGAGCCCCGAGGTGGTTGCCGATCTGCAGCACGCCGTGCGCACAAGGGACGAAAATCCCGAATCCGCGCAGGAGCGATACAACAGCTTCGCGCAGACCCTGAACTCGGGCAGCAATGGCTATCTGGCCATCCGCAACCTGTTTGAGATTCGCCCGCTCGGCGCGCCGATTGCCATCGACGCGGTCGAACCGGCTGTTGACATCGTCCGGCGTTTTGCCACCGGCGCCATGAGCTTTGGCTCCATCTCGCGTGAAGCCCACACCACCCTGGCCCAGGCGATGAACCGCATTGGCGGCAAGTCCAATACCGGCGAAGGCGGCGAAGAGCCCGATCGCTACAAGCCCCTGCCCGATGGCGGGCGCAATCCGATGCGCTCGGCCATCAAGCAGATCGCCTCGGGCCGCTTTGGTGTCACCACCGAATATCTGGTCAACGCCGACCAGCTCCAGATCAAGGTCGCGCAGGGCGCCAAGCCCGGCGAGGGTGGCCAGTTGCCCGGCCACAAGGTCGACTGGATCGTCGCCAAGACGCGCCACTCCACGCCCGGCGTTGGCCTGATCAGCCCACCGCCGCACCACGACATCTATTCCATCGAGGACCTCGCCCAGCTCATCTACGACCTGAAGAACGTCAATGAGCAGGCCGATGTCTCGGTCAAGCTGGTGTCCGAGGTCGGGGTTGGCACGGTCGCGGCCGGCGTCGCCAAGGCGCGCGCCGATCACATCACCATTTCCGGCTATGATGGCGGCACCGGCGCGTCCCCGCTGACCTCGCTCAAGCATGCCGGCGGGCCCTGGGAGATCGGTCTGGCCGAAACGCACCAGACCCTGGTGCTCAACCGTTTGCGGTCTCGCGTGCGGTTGCAGGTCGATGGTGGCCTCAGGACCGGGCGTGACGTGCTGGTGGGCGCCCTACTGGGCGCCGACGAGTTCGGCTTCGCCACCGCCCCCCTGATTGCTGCTGGCTGCATCATGATGCGCAAGTGCCATCTCAACACCTGCCCGGTTGGCGTCGCCACCCAGGACCCGGTGCTGCGCAAGCGCTTCAAGGGCACGCCCGAGCACGTCATCAACTACTTCTTCTTCGTCGCCGAAGAATTGCGCGGCCTGATGGCCGAACTGGGTGCCCGCACCATCAACGAGCTGATCGGTCGCACCGACCTGCTCGACCAGCGCCAGCTGACCGATCACTGGAAGAGCGCGGGCATTGACCTGACTAGGCTGTTCCACAAGCCGGAACCGCAGGGCGGCGACACGCTCCATCATTCCGAAACCCAGAACCATCACCTGGAATCGGTGCTGGACCGCACGCTCATCGAACGGGCTGCCCCGGCGCTGGAAAACGGCACGGCGGTGCATATCGACCTGCCCATTCGCAGCCGCGACCGCTCGGCGGGCGCCATGCTGTCGGGCGCAGTGGCCCGGAAATATGGCCATGATGGCCTGCTCGATGACACGATTTCGATCAAGCTGAACGGCACGGCCGGTCAGGCCTTCGGTGCCTTCCTGGCCCGCGGCATCTCCATCGACCTGGTGGGCGACGCCAATGACTATGTCGGCAAGGGCCTTTCAGGGGGGCGCATCGTAGTGCGGCCTTCCGACAAGGCCAGCTTCGTGCCGGAAAATTCCATCATTGTCGGCAATACCGTGCTCTACGGGGCCATTGCCGGTGAGTGCTATTTCCGCGGCATGGCTGGTGAACGCTTCGCCGTCCGCAACTCCGGCGCCATCGCCGTGGTCGAAGGCACTGGCGATCATGGTTGTGAATACATGACCGGCGGTGTCGTTGTGGTCATCGGCAAGACCGGTCGCAATTTTGCTGCCGGCATGAGCGGCGGCGTCGCCTATGTGCTCGATGAGGACGAAAACTTCCGCGAACGCTGCAACCTCGCCATGGTCGATCTCGAACCCGTGCCCGAGGAAGAAAACCTCATGCGTCGCCTCCACCACCATGGTGGCGATCTGGAGTGGCATGGCCGCGTCGACATTTCCGGCGACATGAGCCGCCATGACGATGAGCGCCTGCATCAGCTCATCTCCAACCATCTGCACTATACCGGCTCGACCAAGGCCAGGCAGATCCTCGACAATTGGGTCGACATGCGCCCCAAATTCGTCAAGGTCATGCCCGTCGAATACCGCCGCGCCATCCGCGAAATGGAAAAAAAGCGCGCCTCCGGCATGGTCATGGGAGCGGCAGCAGAATGATGATGCTCCTGAAAGCTCAGTCGACACCCTCCCCCCTGCGGGGAGGGCTCAACAGTGCGGGGCGAGAGTCCGGATATCCAGGCTCTCAACGCCCCCTCCCCATCTTCCCCGTCGCGGGGGAGGTGCCGTCTGGTGAACTTGACAAAATCAAGATTCACCGCACCAACGACATCAATTTCCGGGAGACAAGCCATGGGTAAAGTCACAGGCTTTCTCGAGATCGAGCGCGAAGAGCCCCGCTACGAGCCGGCCTCCGACCGTATCCGTCACTTTGGTGAATTCACCATTCCCATGACCGAGGGGCGCATCGTCGATCAGGCGGCGCGCTGCATGGATTGCGGCATTCCCTTCTGCCATGGCGATACCGGCTGCCCGGTCAACAACCAGAGTCCGGACTGGAACGATCTGGTCTATGCCGGCAATTGGGAAGAGGCGGCGATTAATCTGCACTCCACCAACAACTTCCCCGAATTCACCGGCCGCATCTGCCCTGCCCCCTGCGAGGAAGCCTGCACGCTCAACCTCGAAGACGTGCCGGTCACCATCAAGACCATCGAGCAGGCCATTGCCGACCGCGCCATCCGCTCGGGCTGGATCAAGCCACAGATCGCGGCCGAAAAGACCGGCAAATCGGTGGCCATTATCGGCTCGGGTCCTGCCGGTCTCGCGGCAGCCCAGCAATTGGCCCGCGCCGGGCACGACGTGCACCTCTATGAGCGCGAGCCCAAGGCCGGTGGCCTGCTGCGCTATGGCATTCCAGACTTCAAGATGGAGAAGGAGCATATCGACTTCCGCGTCGGGCAGATGGAAGCCGAAGGCGTCACCTTCCACTATGGCGTCAATGTTGGCGTCACCACCCCGCTGGCCGACCTGCAGGCCCGGCACGACGCCGTGCTGCTGTGCGGCGGATCGGAAAAGCCGCGCGATGTCGACGCCCAGGGCGTTGATCTGGCCGGCGTGCATTTCGCCATGCCGTTCCTGGTGCAGCAGAACCGTCGTCTCGGCGGCGAGGATGTGTCGGGCCAGCAGCAACTCACCGCCGCAGGCAAGCATGTCGTCGTGGTCGGGGGTGGCGACACTGCCAGTGACTGCGTCGGCACCTCGTTCCGCCAGGGCGCCATCGCGGTCAGCCAACTCGACGTTCGCCCCATGCCGCCAGAGCTGGAGAACAAGCTGACCAACTGGCCCAACTGGGCGGTCAAGATGCGCACCTCCTCCAGTCAGGCCGAAGGCGCCATTCGCGAATTTGCCGCCGGCACCATGAAGATCCTCGGCGATGCCAAGGGTCAGGTCACCGGCGTCGAATGCGCCCGCGTCGATCGTCAGCGCCAGCCCATCCCCGGCACCGAGTTCATCATCAAGGCCGATCTGGTGCTGCTGGCCATCGGCTTCGCCCACCCCATCCATGAGGGCCTGCTGACCGAACTGGGCGCCAAGTTCGACCCGCGCGGCAATCTGTTTGCCGACACGCTGAGCTACAAGACCACCGTCCCCAAGGTCTATGCCGCCGGCGACATGCGCCGCGGCCAGTCCCTCGTCGTCTGGGCCATCCGCGAAGGCCGTCAGGCCGCCCGCTCTATCGACTTTGATCTGATGGGCAAGACCAATTTGCCACGCTAAAGCGGCGGTGTCGTAACCTGAGGGGTTGCGGCACCGCCGTTTGTTGGCATATTCGCCGCCTGCATTGGCGCAGATCGAATGTGATGTGACCCGGATTGGCCATGACCCAGAAGCCCTATGTCGTCGATGAACTGATCTCGGCCAAGTCCATCGCCGCCCGGGTCGAGGCTCTGGCAAAAGAGATATCCACCCATTACGCCGACACCGACAAGCTCGTGGTGGTTGGCCTGTTGCGCGGCTCGTTCATCTTCATCGCCGACCTGGTGCGCGAGCTCGACCTGCCCGTCGAGGTCGATTTCATGGAAGCCTCATCCTATGGCAATGCCATGGAATCGAGCCGGGAAGTCAGGATCCTCAAGGATTTGCGTGGCGAAATCGCCGGGCGCGACGTGCTGGTCGTGGAAGACATTGTCGATACCGGCTACACCCTCAAGCACGTGCTCGAAATCCTCGAGACCCGCCATCCACGCCGCATGGAAGTCTGCGCCCTGCTCAACAAGCCCAGCCGTCGCGAAACCGACGTGCAGGCCAAATGGGTCGGCTTCGACATCCCCGACAAATTCGTCGTCGGCTACGGCATCGATTACGGTCAGCGCAACCGCAACCTCCCCCATATCGGCGCCGTCCGCTTCACCGAATAGCGTCTAGCGTTCACCAGGGTTTTCAGTGACTTGCGTCGGGTCCTGGCCGACGCCAAAGGCATCCGCCCGCCCGACCGGCGCGCTGACCAGCGCCTCCAGCGGGAATGCTGGCGACACCGGCACCCGGGTCGACAGCAGCAGATCGTCCGCCCGCACCGGCACCCGGCTGATCGGGATCACTGCCCCGGCAATCTCGAGCAGGCGCGTCTGGCCCAGCCCCTGAAATGGCGGCCGCAACATCGCCGCCGCATCGGTGCCGACCAGGGGGTCGGCCACCGCGTTGAGCACCCCACCACCCCGGTAGAAGGTCCGGATTGTCTGGCTCAGATAAAACGCCAGCTTGTCCGATCCCGCCGTGGCAAAATGAATGCCGTCATCCTTGCGCATCTGCGCATTCTGCCCGTTTACATCGGGGCCATAGCTGCTGAACTTGCCGTCCTCGCCCAGAAATCGCTCATAGATATCAAGGTATTCCGCGCCCCCCGAAAAGCTTGCCAGGCGCTGGATATTGGCAATCTGGCTGATGGCCGCCGAATATTGCGTCTTGGCCATTGGGGGCAGTCCAACCCAGATCACCGGCTTGCGCGCCGCCCGCATCTGATCGAGAAAATTCGCCAGCCTGGCCTGATAAACACTGGTCCAGGCCGCGCTGAGCGTCTCCAGTGTTTGCCCGTCTGCCTGGATTTCCTGGCGATCATTAATGCCGATAATGACCACGGCCAGATCAAAACTGTCCGCCGCAATCTCCTCGGCCAGCGCCGCATTCCAGTCATAAAAATCATCGCGGACAAAGCCCGATGAACTTATCCCCTGATTGATCACCACCAGATTGGCATCTTCGGCATACAGCCGCTCCAGCGCCTTGCTCAGATCAATCGCCAGGGAATCCCCGAACACCGCCAGCCGCGTCGCATCCGCCGCCTTTTCCACCCCCACCCTGGGCGGCGGCGCACTGGCCTGGGGCGACTTGGCACGTGGCGCGCGCTGCGGTTGCGTCACAGGGGGGGCCGGCTTGGCGGGTTCTTCGCCAAACAGCAGATCGAACAATGTCCGCCGCTTTTGCGCCTGCGCTACCACTATGGTGTCCGGGCTCTGGGCAAAGGCGGGCGCCACGTCAACCAGGACGAACAACCCCATCAGCACTGCCAGAACAATTCGCACCATGTTCATCTCACCCGCACGACTGCCCTCTCCTAGCAAAATGGCAGCCGACACGCCATCGACCGCACCGCGAGTTTACTGGGTGGCCGCAGCCAGGGCCTCAAAGGCCGCCCTGGTGATAAACCCGTCAGCAACCGCGCCGCGGCTGGCCTGAAACCGCGCATAGGCCTCCTGCGTGATAGGCCCAAGCCGCCCGTCGACACTGCCCTGATAGAGCCCCAGCGCGGCCAGGGCCCGCTGTATCGCCTGCCGCTGGCTCAGATTGGGCAAGCCCGTGCCCCGCGGCCAGTCATCGACAAAGCCGCCCCCGCCCTTGAGGCGATCGGTCATATGCGCCACGCTCAACGCGTAGCTGTCGGAGAAATTATAGCCCTTGAGCACCAGATAGTTCTGCGTCATCAGGAATTTCGGACCATCCTTGCCCGCCGGCACATAGAGGAACACGGCAAGATCGGGGTCGGTGAACGGACGCCCCGCCACCCGTGCAATCCCCCGTTCGGCAAAGAATGACACCGGGCGCATCTGCGTCCGGCTGGCCAGCAGATAGTCAAAGCTCTCGGGCACCACCACTTCCATGCCCCAATCCATGCCCGGCTGATAGCCCAGTGCCCGCAGATACCGCGCACTGGTGGCCAGCGCATCAGCCAGCGAATTGTGCAGGTCCACCTGACCGTCACCATCGCCATCGGTGCCATGCGCCAGCACATTGGATGGATTGACCTGCAAGTGCCCGATCGCGCCGGCCCATGATCCCACCAGTGCATCCGGTGCCAGTTGGTCGCGCTGCAGCAGGAGCAACGCTGCGATCAGATCGGCCTGGTCTTCGACCAGCCGGCTGCGCCGCTGATGCACCAGCGTGGCCAACGACCGGACAATGGGGCGGATCAGCCCGGCATTGCCCAGCACCGCGCCATAGTCGGTTTCCATCCCCCAGATCGCGCCCAGCAAATAGGGATCAACGCCATAGGCATCGCCCACAGCGGCGAACAGCGACTGATTGCGCGTCATTGCCGCCTTGCCGCGCGCGAGGCGACCCGCAGTCACCCGCCCGTCGATATAGTCCCAAATTGGCGTGGTGAATTCGGGCTGGGCCGTGACCAGTTTGGGCACGCGTGGATCGGGCGTCAGCCCGCCCATCACGCGATCGTAGACCCGGCCATCCACACCTGCCGTCACGGCCGTGCTGCGGAAGGCGGTCACAAAACTCTCAAAGCTCTCCACCGGCTGCGCCAGCGTCGCCGATGTCATGCTCAGTGCCAACAATGCGCCAGCCAGAAGCCGCATGAAAATGTCCTCCGGTTAGCGGTTGCGCACCATCAGGTGCTTTTCCCAGGCATAGGCAGAGGCGACGATTTCGGTGAGATCGTCATGCTGGGGCACCCAGCCGAGCAACCTGCGCACCTTCTCGCCGGTCGCGGTGATCGAGGCTGGGTCGCCCGCCCGGCGGGGCGCTTCATCAGCCCGCAAATGGACCCCCGACACCTTGCGCACGGTATCGACCACCTCGCGCACCGAATAGCCCTTGCCATAGGCACAGTTGAGCGTCGTGCTGTCGCCACCACCACGCAAATGCCTGAGCAGCAGCGCATGGGCGGCAATCAAATCGCTGACATGAATATAGTCGCGGATACCGGTACCGTCCGGGGTTTCAAAATCGGTACCGAAAATGTCCATCTTCTCGCGCTGCCCCAGTGCGGTTTGGCAGGCCACCTTGATCAAATGCGTCGCCTCGGGCGAGGACTGCCCACTGCGCCCCTGCGGGTCGGCACCGGCCACGTTGAAATAGCGCAGCACCCCATAGGTCATGGGGTGTGCCGCGGCCACGTCAGCCAAC
>NZ_JAUYGL010000088.1 GCF_030689745.1 Devosia sp. | reverse complement strand
ATTTGGACCCGATCCGCGGATCACCATACCGGCCAGCAGCTTCTGACATGGCTGCACCCAAAGGCCTGACAGAAGTTCGCAATCGATCACATGCGCAAAAGGGGCAAAAACTCCTTGCACCACGGGCGGCAACCACAGAAGCTTGTCGATCATCCGCCGCTTGACGCCCTCGTTGACGTCGATCACCGCCTCGGTGATGCGCATCGGCACCCCGTGCTCCTGCCCGATGCGGGCCAGCGCCAAGGTGTCCTTGGGAAAGCACGACCCGCCATAGCCCGGCCCGGCATGCAGGAACTTGTTGCCGATCCGCCCATCGAGCCCCATGCCGCGTGCCACCTGCTTGACGTCGGCACCGGTGCGTTCGCACAGCGCCGCAATCTCGTTGATGAAGCTGATCTTGGTGGCCAGAAATGCGTTGGCGGCGTATTTGATCATCTCGGCCGATTCCAGATCGGTGGTGACGATCGGGAAATCGCGCAGGTAGAGCGGGCGGTAGATCTCGGCCATGACCTCGGCCGCGCGCTCGGACTGCACGCCCACCACCACCCGATCGGGCTTCATGAAATCGTCGATCGCCGCGCCCTCGCGCAGGAATTCGGGGTTGGAAGCGACGTCGAATTCCAATTCAGGGTTGGCCTTTTTCACCACCTGCTGCAGCTTGCGGTTGGTGCCAACCGGAACCGTGGACTTGATGACGATGACGATATAGCCGGTCGCGGTGCGGGCGATTTCATCAGCCGCTTTCATCACATAGCTCAGATCGGCATGGCCGTCGCCGCGCCGTGTCGGCGTGCCCACGGCGATGAACACTGCCTCGGCGCCCTTGAGCGCGCGGCCCAGATCGGTGGTAAACGACAGCCGCCCCGCCGCGACATTGCGCGCCATTACCGCGTCGAGCCCGGGCTCGTAGATCGGCACCTCGCCACGCTCGAGCATGGCGATCTTTTCGTGGTTGTTATCGACGCAAACCACGTCATGGCCGAAATCCGAGAAACACACCCCGGAGACAAGCCCGACATACCCGGTCCCAAGTATCGCGATCTTCATGCCTCGTCCCCTGCCGCTTGGTCGGCGTCGATCTCGGCGCGCACAGTCTCGATTTCGGCCTTGATGGCCTCGTATTCCTCCATCTTGCGTGCCAGGAACTGCTTGGTCAGCGCAGCCTTCTCCGCAATGCCCTTGCGGGTGAGCACATAGGCATAGCGCCGCTTGTCCTCGGCTGCGGTAAAGTTCCCCAGCTTGATCAGCCCTTTGTCCAGCAAAGCACTCAGCACGTAATGGATGCCGCCGTTGCTCACCCCCACCGCCCTGGCCAGATCGCGCTGGCTCATTTCGGGGTTGGCTTGCAGAAGGCGCAGGATTCGGAAATGCCCGTCCTGGCGCAGCAGGTCGCGTCGGGTGGTCATCGGATGGGGGTTTTCTCGCAGGCTACCGCACAAGGACTGCCGTCAGGCACCGTGGGGAACATGGTAGCGCACTGTGAAGCAGAATCGACATGATAGCTTGGTTTCGAGCGTTACCGGCGTCCTGCCTGCGCTGCAAGCCTGAATTTCAAGATTGGGGATATGGAGTGCAGCTTTGCGCCGAGCTGATGCTGTTTTGCGCACTGTCCGAGCGGCGACCCGGCTCAATGCACGGCATCTGCGTTTGATTCATACCCAAGCGATCGCTGCGCGCAAGCTTCAAATGCTGCGCCTGCAAAATGCGCGTTGTCGCTCCGCCGTCCTACAGCAGCGCGGCGTGTCCCGCGGCGGCGCGTCACGCCATGTGGCCGGGCCCGGTCGCCGTCGCTGCCGCGCCATCCGCGCCTGCACCGGTCGCGGCATCCTCGTTTGCCTGCCCCTCCTGTTCCAGCGCTTCCTCCATGCTGACCGTGTTCAACACCAGGTCGAACTGTTCAAGGATCTCGGGCGCATGGCGGGTGATGTCAGGGCCATCGCGTTTGGCCTATGCGGTCGCTAACTGACTGAGAAGGCTGAGAAGAAACGCATCGCTCCAGCCCGCCTGCTTGAGTTTGATCGAGAGTGAACCTTTGGATGTATCGCGGCGGGCGAGGTCAAGGGCTCGGCGGCGCAGGATGGCAATGTTGGCGGGGCCGTTATCCTTGCGGTTGCGGGCGGCGTCCTCGCGGAACGAGACGTCAAGCTGCCAGTGCAGGGTGTTCTCGATGCCCCAATGGGCG
>NZ_JAUYGL010000075.1 GCF_030689745.1 Devosia sp. | reverse complement strand
CGCGCTGGTCATGTGCCAGCGCACATCACCGTCAGGCGCCCGCACACGGTATTCGCATTGCCAGGGGCGCAAGTCACGTACCGCACGGCGCACGGTGCGGCGCACCATGGGCAAGTCTTCGTCCACCACATTGCGCTCCAGCGCCTGGAAATCGTGCTGCACCAGTTGGCCGGACACCCCCATCAGATCGTTCACCGCCTCGCTTACATACGGCAGGCTGGGGCTGCCGTCCGGGTGGATACGGCACTGGTAGATGAACCCGGGGATGCTGCTGGCAATGCTTTTGATGAAGTCGAGCTGGTCGCGCAAGCGCTCTGCAAAGCGATGCTCTTCGGTGACATCCAGCACCACCCCCATCTCCACCAGCACCCCACCCTGCTGTGCCGGGCGGCTCACGCGAGAGCGCATCCAGCGCACCTGCCCGTCCGGTCGGCGCCAGCGGTATTCGACGTCGTCGCCATTCCCGGCGGCCTGCGCCGATGCAAACACATGACGGTCTTCAGGCAAGATTCCGCTCATGGCGCGCTCTGGACTGATCCATTCCTGGCGGTCAAACCCGGCAATGTCACACAGCCCGGGGGACCAGAGTAATACCGTCTCACCTTCGTCCCAGATACGACGCCAGTAACCCGTGCGCGCCATGCTTTCCATGGTGCCAAAAACTTCGGTCTGCTCGTCCAGTTCGCGGCGGGTTTCCTGCAACGTCTCTTCCGTTCCCGCCAGGGAAATGCGCAGCAGCTCGGCCTCTGAAACATCCTGCACCGTCACCAAAACACTGCCAATGCCCGTGGCGTGTGCATGGACCTTCCAAGCCAGCACCAACCGTCCCTGGTCGCGCAACACATGGCGACAATCCAGCGGCTCGCCCGTGCGCGCCACCGCATAAAGCTGCTCCAGCAAATGTGCTTCCGCCAATAGAACAAAAACCGTGGCTGCCGACACCCCGGGCGTGCGCACGGAACGTAGCCCATGAAGGCGGCGTGCAGCTGCATTCGCGGAAAAAAGCCGCAACTCTGTACCCTGCAAATGAAATCCCAGCAAGGCCACAGGAACCGCATCCAGCATGGACTGCAGGCTGGTCTGCACCGCCAGCATCGCTGTGGCGTCTGTGGGCAGGCTGGGCGGGTCTGGCCGTACTGACGGGGTGACGTTCACGCAGGAACCTCTCGCAAAAAACACATGCCGCAACAGCGCTACATACCGCGCCTGCGACCCATGCAAACCATCGTATGACAAAACGTAACAAAATGCGCCGCACCCGTAACGACATACGGGTAAACGCGTACCACCACCAACGGTGGAATTGCAGCATATCTCTCTACGGACGCAAAGCCTTCATAGAAGGCCTCATTTTGATGCATGCCAATGAAATACCAGCCGATGGAATCTAGTGAGGACGACCCCAAGGTCCATGGTCGATAGTGCGCGCACTCTCAGCAAGACCGCCTTCTGCGGTGTGGCCTCCTAAAATGCACACCTCGACCAGAACACCGCCGCCCGGCAGACACGCTCCCACACCATGCAAGAACCCGTGCCCCACGGCGCCCAGCAACGCCCTCTGCTCTCCGTCAGCGAACGCGCTGCCATTGACCGGGGCCGCTGGTTTGCCTCGCTTTCTCCCTCGCTGCGGCACGACATCTTTCGCCTGGGCACCGTCACGCGCTATTCCCATGGCGAGATGATCGTGGAGCAGGGCGAACTGGCGCAGCACTGGTTTGCCTGCGCCAGTGGCGCCATCCGCTTTCGCCGCACTTCCCCTGCGGGAAGGCAGGTGACCCTGGCCTATGTGGAGCCGGGTATCTGGGTCGGCGAAGCCGAAGTGCTGCACCGCGGCCCTAACACCTACGACGCCCATGCCCACGGAAGCACCACCCTCCTGGGCGTGGCCGAGACCGTGTTCCGGCAACTCCTGCACGAGCATGCCGAATTCGGCGAAGCGCTACTGACCTTGCAGGCCCGGCGCATGCGCTTTCTCTACTGGATGATGGAAGACATGGCCACGCTGCCGCTGCGAGCCCGGCTGGCCAAGCAACTGCTGCACTTCATGCGCCGGTTTGGCCCGCGCACCCCCCAACCTGCGGGCGAGATGCCCGTCGGCATCTCCCTGGTGCAGGACGAAATGGCCCAGTTGCTGGGCTGCTCACGTCAGCGCGTCAACGTCGAACTCAAAGCCATGGAACGCGACGGCGTGATCCGCATGGCCCAGCGCGGGATCACCATCCTGGACCTGGCGCAACTCGAAGCCCTGGCGAAACAGGAAAACCAGGCCTGAGCCAACCCTGCATGACCGACGAACACAAGGCCGCCCTGCCTACCGGGCTTGAAAACCACACCCCCATGATGCAGCATCATTCATGCAACATAGCATCCATGCGGGTTTCAGCCTGATTTTTTGTTTTTTGTCGGCATCTTGACGGCGCCTTTTCACCCCTGTTAGACCCACTTCCGCGCCCTGCTTCACACCCTGTTCTCCAATGAGGAAAGGGGCTCTTTGGATCGCGTTTTCGACCCCTGATTGGCACCCTCGAAAGTCCGCCAAAAACGCGGCTTTGACACCCTGAGTAACCAGCGAATCCCAGCCCTCCAAGCACTGCAAAACAACACAAGCACTACGGGTGTTGGCCGATGCATTTCAGTTGAGATGCGACGCCTGCGGCTCGACGCAACGACCCCTGTTCAGTCCCGCAGCGTCTGCACAAGCGGACCCAAGACGGCCTGACCAACCACTGCCGCGCCCGGCCCCTCTCCAATCAACGCCGCAAGGCGGCGCTCATCAAGGCGGCCCGCCTCTAGGTCCTCACGCACCTGCGCGGCGAGCGCGCCCTTGGCAAGAGCCAGCGTCGCATTCGCCATAGGCGATAGCCCGTTGGTTGAGCTCGGATCGTGGGCAGTCATCGCGTCGATCATCGACCCTAGCGTGGGGAGCACCTCAGTCGGAAGCCTCGGCTTGAAATTTTGAAGCACCCACTTGGCAAGGTTCAACACGCGCTGCGCCTGCCCGTCGATCAAGCGATTGACGAGCTGCTCGCCTTCTAACTCCGACAGCCCCGAATAGGCAGCGAGCTCGGCATGCATCTTGGCTGCGGCCTTGCCCAAGGAATGGGCTTCGATCTTGCTTATTAAATCCGTGAACACGGACTCTTGACTCCCGCTCGATATCGCAGCGGCCAAGCCCGCAATGGGTTGGGTCGGCACGGCCACTCGCGCGATGGCCGTGGATGTCTCGACCTTCTTGATGTCGTTGGGCGGATGGGCCGCCATTGGGTCGATATCAATCGTCATGGTCTTGGTCTCCACGCCAGCGCTTGCCATCCCAAAGCACATGCCGAAGTGAATGGAAGAGAACAGTGAGAAGCGTCCGAAGATTTGTCCGTCCGCCCCATCGACCCCCACCGTCACGCGGTGTCCGAACTCGAAGGCGTTGGGCCTGGCGTCCGGCTGCGGATTGAAGTCCCACCAGACCGGCTGCTGCCCGCCCCAAGGCGCGAGCGCGGCCTCATAGGCTTGACGCGCCGCCTCCAGCTTAGGATCGGTCGGGTCATCCTGCGTGTCGCCACAGCCGCCGCGGATTTGGGCGAGCTTGGCAATGGCCTGCGTGTAGGCGATGAACTGCGCCACGTCGCCAGAGCGTGCCAGTTCTGGAAAGGCTTGGGCCAAGAAGGTTTGCGCCACATACGCCACCGCGCCAAGGCCGCAGAGACCGCCGAATCGGCGCTGATGATGCACGCTGTCGAGGAAGTATGGCCGCTCCTGAGCCTTCTGCAACGGGGCCACATCGATCCCTTTTGCCTTTTGTTCAGCAAGCCACTCCTGTAGCGCCTCCCGATTGGGGAAGGCCATATTCATGAGCACGCCGTTTCCAACTTCCTTTTGGGAAATGACACGCGGAGCCGTGAACGAACTTTCCTTGACTGACAACCTCAACTCTTGACCGGTATGCGCATCCCGCGCAATGACGCTTTTGACATCGTCGGAGTGGTCAGGAACTACGCCCAAATGCGCATTGAAGACATCGAACTGATTCGCCAAGTCCGCGACCAAGCTGGAATAGCCGTTGTCGTGTGTCGTGCAGTAGATGTTTTTATTGGTTCGCCTCCCGCCCAACGCTGCGGGAAATACGTGCTCTCCTGATCCCGAAGGTTGACTGCACACGATGCATGTATTCGCCATTGTTTCCCCCTGGATTTTGTTCGAAGCCCTATTTTCCGGCATTGACGCACAGGGGCTTGGCCGTCCGCCCCTGACCACGGACCGGCTATAAACGACATTCAAGCGAGCCACAGAGCTCTTTGAGAATTAAATCAAGGGGACGTTGATGTTTTTTTATGTGGATGAGAGCGGGCACACGGGTTCGGAGCTGTTCGACGCGGCCCAACCCGTCTTGTATTACGGGGTCATATCGAGCGACGTGAACCTTGACGTGCTGGCGGAGGAGAGACTCGCCCCCTTGCGCAAACGCCTGAGCGTTGACCGACTGCATGCCGCACAGCTTGGGGTCGGCAGGCTTGCCACCATTTCCGAGGAGCTCGTCGCCATCCAAAAGAAATTCTCATTGCGCTTTGACTTGTATCGGGTGAACAAGCCGGACCACGCTGTCATCTGTTTTTTCGACCAAGTCTTCGACCAAGCCATGAATCCGGCCGTCACCTGGACAAGCTATTGGACGCCGCTGCGATACATCCTCCTGCTGAAGCTCGCGTCCTTGTTTGAGGAAGACGACGCCCGGCTCGCATGGTCTGCCCGGACCGACACAAACCGCGCGCGGGCCAACGGAAGGCTAATCGAGGTATGCCAACGAATCGCGGGACGAGTCGATCAGCTTCCAGACGCGCGCTCACGCCAGTTGATCGGCGATGGGCTGACGTGGGCCGCCCAGAACCCTGACGCTATTGGCTACAACGTGGACCACGCGGACGACATCAAGCAGATCAGCCCCAACATCATTGGATTTCAGTTCGTCATGCACGGCATCGCAAAGCGCATCATGCAGCGTGGCAAGCGGGCGTCGAGGATCGTGGTGGACCGGCAGTCCGAGTTCAACAAGGCGCAGAAAACCCTCTCAGAGTTTTTCGCAGCAGCGTCGGGTATTGAAGGCGCGACTGGCCCCGGCATGCCCAAGATCAGCTTCGCGGGGATGCCCAAGACGCCTATCGAATTCGCAGCCGGAACCGACAGCGCCGGGCTCGAGCTTGTCGATGTCTACCTGTGGATTTTCAAGAGGCTCATAGACGGCAAGGATATGGCCCCTGGGCTGATGCCGCTGGTCTATGCCCAACGACATCGCGGAAACACCGACGAGGTGTCCCTGCGAGCCATTGAAACCAGGTGGGAGCAGCACTTTACTCAGATGCCAGAGCTTGAGAACATACCTCAGGAGAAAATCGAAGCCGCGCAAAAAATCATAGCCATTGAAGAGTCACGCCGACAGGCAGCCATCAAGGGGATGATTGCGTCGCGTTGAAAGCACGCGCATCCACAATGCAGCGATACAAAGCGCAATGAAAAAATGTGATGAACTTTGACGATCAATTGCTTGATGCCATATCCGCAACTCGCCAAAGCGCATGGGCTAAAACTGCCGCACCGCTTGCCTGATCGCAGCATCTGCAAGTTCATGATGAATCCATTCGCCATCGTCAGGTTCACAGCGGCATTTTTCGCCGCCACACGGGCTGTCACTTGGCTTCAGCGACCTCTTCGCTGACTGCTTGATCAGGCTCGGCATCGAACACTCCTTCCAAGTATTTTGAATAGTGTTCCTGCAAGTGTTTCAAGGAGGCCCCCTTGTCGGCTTGGTATTCCAGCCGCTCTTGGAAAAACTTCATGCGGCTCCTGTTTTCCGCCAGCACTTGCCCCCAAGTTTTCACATAGATGCAAGCATTGGCCTTTTTATGAATCAAGCCTGATTCATCCAACATGCGGAACTTCGCATGGGGGCCGACATCGTCGCTAATGACCCAAAACACCCAAGACACATTGACGTTGCGAAACCGCTGGTCATCCATGACTGACGCGGCATATCCTTCAATTTGGGATATTTCGTCAGTGTTGACCTTGACCTTCGGCGCTTTCAACTCAACCACCAGATGGGTAATGGAATCCGTGTTGTGCCTCCTCGTCGAGCGCGACAGCATCAGATCGACGATTCCTCGCTCTTGGGACACATGTTTGACTGGATCATTGATGACGATGTCATCGCCCAGAATTTTCTTGTGTGCGCGTAAAACTTCGTTTAGAGACTGATCATCCACAGACAGCATGAAGTCCTCGCCGAACATCCAGCAGTTCTGAGCGACGATGCGGTGCAACTGAGTCCTTTCACGCAATCGCTTCTTGGGCTCTGGATCAAACAGGACCGCCTCGATGCCGGTCAGGAATTTCAACCTATCGGCAACAATTTTGGCCGAGCTGATGATCGATGAGAGCGACACATCGCGAAGCAATTCAGCGAGCTCTTCTTGTTGACGCTTCGGTAGTCGAAGGACTTCATTCAAGATAACCTGAAGCTCCTCTGGGCTCTTTTCGATGGCCTGGCGAAGCATGCGCAATTGAAACGACTTGTTCTGGGGCGGAGAGGTCCCGAAGTCAGGCAAGTTTTTCGCCACGCTGACGGCGACGATCTCGAAAACTTGTCGTTCGACCTCTTCAACGCGGCTCGCAGGATCGCCATCAAAGGGATAAACCTTTTCAGTCTTCCATTCTTCGACGTAGCTCCGGGCTTCCATGGCCGAGCGTTGTCGAAAATAGTCCTTGATCGTCTTTTGAGCCTCATCAATCGCCGCCACAACCGGCGTTTGCATCTCAGCCAAATCAACCGTCCCCTCCTTTTGGGCGACAGTCAGATAAGTGGACTCGAGATAGGCGGAAAACTGAAAATCACCAATGTGAAA
>NZ_JAUYGL010000006.1 GCF_030689745.1 Devosia sp. | reverse complement strand
TCACAGACCGTACGTGGACCAGTCCACCTTGTCCCAGACTTCGGTCTGCACGGCGGCAGCAATGGCGTCGACATCACCTTCAGTTGCAGCGGTGATCGCGGTCCACTTGTCGACCAGGGCCTGGAAGCGCGCGATCTTGTCTGCAGCGTCGGTCACGCCAAGCTGGCTTTCGGCCAGCGCGACGGCATCGGGAATGTCGCTGAAGCGGAACTCGTTGGTGGCATCGAGCAGGTCCTGGCTGGCAGGAATAACCTCGATGCCGGCGTCGACGGCGGCCTGACGTGCCGATGCAGCCCGGTCATAACCCCAGCTCTGGGTGAACAGGGCGCTGGACTTGTTGGCGGCACGGGCAAAGCCCTCACGCTGCTCGGGAGTAAGTTCCGACCAGGCTGTGGTGGCCACCGTGAAGTTGGACGTCGTGTGATAGGTGCCCAGCGGCACGTCGATGATGTACTTGGCAACGTCGATCAGACGGTACGAGATCAGGTCGGAGATCGACGCCATTGTGCCATCGAGTACGCCCTGGGAAACCGCTTCGAACTGATCGCTCACCGGCACCTGGGCCGGTGCGGCGCCGAGCTTTTCGGCCCAGCGGGCATAGGGAGCGCCGCCCGAACGCAGACGCAGCCCCTTCATATCGGCCAGCGAATTGACCGGCTTGGTGGTCAGCAGCACATAGACATCGGATGAACCGGCACCGACGAAGACGCCGCCCATGGTCTTGAACTCGGCCTGGCATTCCCCGCAGGTGACAACATATTCGGTCATCGCCGCGCCCATGGCGTGTGGCGTCGTGGCAAGGAAGGAAAGATCGCCCATCAGGGCCGTATTGGGCAGGTCGGCTGGAACAAAGAGCGGCAGCAGATTGCCGACTTCAGCCAGCGATGACTGCAGCGCCTGCTTGACTGTGCCGATATTGACGACTTCGGGACCGATCATCAGGCCGGTCAGTTCGCCATTGGTTTCCTCGGGCAGGAATTCCGCGAAGCTGTTGTAGAGCGGATCGCTCGCCGGGTGCGCCGGCGGTGCGCCGGAGGCGAGGCGTAGTTCGCGGGCCTCAACCATGCCAACGGCAAGGGCCGCCAGCGATACCACACCTAGTAGTCTGACATATCTATTCATCGTTGTCCTCCCGCGGCCGGAAATCCGACCGCTCTCATGGTTTCTAAGTACGAGCCGCATTTGCTGCGGTCTTGGTGTTAGATTCCGAGCAGGCGTCGCGCGTTCTCCTTGAGGATCAACGGACGAACCTCCGGCTTGATATCCAGCTTCTCGAAATCGGTTAGCCAGCGATCAGGTAGGATAGCGGGCCAGTCCGAACCAAACAGCATCCGCTCCTTGAGCAGGCTGTTGGCGTATTTAACGAGCAGTGGTGGAAAGTATTTCGGCGACCAGCCCGACAGGTCGATGTAGACGTTGGGCTTGTGGGTGGCGACGGCCAGCGCCTCTTCCTGCCAGGGGAAGGAAGGGTGCGCCATGATGATCTTGAGGTCGGGAAAATCGGCCGCGACGTCGTCGATATAGATGGGGTTGGAATATTTCAGCCGCATGCCATAGCCGCCGCGCATGCCCGCGCCCACCCCGGTCTGTCCGGTATGGAACAAGGCTGGCACGCCCGCTTCCTGAATCGCTTCATAGAGCGGATAGGCCGCGCGGTCATTGGGGTAGAATGCCTGATAAGTCGGGTGAAACTTGAAGCCGCGCACGCCGAACTCGCTGACTAGCCGACGCGCCTCGCGCACGCCGATCTTGCCCTTGGCCGGATCGATCGAGGCGAACGGTATGAGGATATCGGAATGCTCGGCCGCCAGCGTGGCGATGTCTTCGTTATTGTAGCGGCGGTGGCCTGTGGCAGCCTCGGCGTCGACGGCGAAGATCACCGCGGCAATGCGGCGCTTGCGGTAGTAGTCGGCCGTTTCGGGAATGGTCGGGGGCGTCTTGAACGGGGAATGGAAGTAGTCTGCCATCGCCTGTTGCAGATCGTCATAGCCGTCATCGGCATGCATGCCGCAGGCTTCCTCGGCATGGGTATGAAAGTCGATGGCGACGATGTCGTCCAGATTCATTGGCGCGCCCATCACTTCGCCTCCGGCCAGCCGGCGATCTTGCGCGACAGCGCGATCAACTGGGCATGTTCAACGTCGCTCAGCATGGACAAGGCGGCGCGGTCGGACTGAGACATCTTCTCGGCCGAGGCCTCGATCTGCTTGCGGCCCGCTTCGGTAACGCTGAGCACCACGGAGCGCCGATCATCATGTGGAATGCGCCGGGAGATCAGGCCGCGCTCTTCGAGCACCCGCACCAGCTTGGTCATATTGGACCATTTGATCTTCAGCACGTCGGCCAGCACGCCCTGGCGAATACCCGGATTTTCGGACAGGGCCAGCAGGACGGTGAACTCTGAAATCCTGATCTCGCTCTGGCCGA
Source organism: Devosia sp. (assembly GCF_030689745.1). Classification (GTDB taxonomy): domain Bacteria; phylum Pseudomonadota; class Alphaproteobacteria; order Rhizobiales; family Devosiaceae; genus Devosia; species Devosia alba. The sequence goes on along the minus strand of NZ_JAUYGL010000006.1, from coordinate 26,499 downwards.
ACACGGTGAAGAAGCGCTCAAAGGCAGCAAGCTGGGCAATGCGCAGCACGAAGCCACCCGAGTTTTCCAGCGCGCCCAGCGAGACGTCGGCCTTTCCGGCCAGGCGGTCTACTTCCTCGTCATCGAGCTTACGGACGGCCATCAATCGGTTCTCCAGAGTTCTTTGGTCTTGCACGTCGGTGCATCGAGAGCACGACTGCTGTGCAAAGGTCAGCAAGACAAACAGCCCGCAGCCGGGTCAGAACATCAGCCTTCCGCAGGGCCGCCATGTGGCGCCGCTACCAGCCTGGTGCTGCAGAAATTTCCTCCCCGCCAGCCTCCGCGTCCAAGGCTCCCCCGCCCTGGCTATTGCTGTAGTTCAATATAGTCCACAATTGAATTATTCGGAAATAAACAATCTGGCGTCAAGTGGCAAAGCAACAAATTCCTGGGCACGTTCAGGCACATCGGGCGCCGTGACGGGCATGCGCCAATACACACAGATGGATAGCCTCCGTCGCGCCGATGCGAAACGCCATCCAGCCCGATAAAGCGGCCCAGCCGGCGCGCAGGTAGCTGTCGGCCCGGTAGAGGGCGGCGTCGGGGTCGGACTGCCTGGCCACCATATGGCTGCTCAGCGCTTCAAAACTGTCCAGCAAGGCGCTGGCGCTGCGGGCCTCCTCGGCGCGTCCGGCTGGCGCCTCTCCAAGTTCGTGGCGTGCTCGCTGCAGGAATGCTGCCAGTCCCCGCCCGTCGTCGCGCCACAGGCGGCGGGTGAGGAAATCGAGACCCTGCATGCCGGTTGTGCCTTCATAAAGCGCCATTACGCGAGCATCGCGCAGATACTGCTCCAGCGGCCAGTCCTGGACATAGCCCGCCCCACCCAGCACCTGGATGGCGGCATGGGCGGTATCGAAGCCGGTTTCCGCGCCGAAGGTCTTGATCAGCGGCAGCATCCAGGCGGCAAGGTCGGCCTTGCCGGTATCGGCTTCGAGACGGGCCAGATCCATGATCGTCGCCAGTTCCAGCACGGCAGCGCGCAGGATTTCGGTAGCGGAGCGGATATCGTGCAACTGGCGCCGCACATCGGGATGGCTGGCGATCGGTGGCGGCGTCTGGTCCGGGCGCCCGCCCTGCCGGCGCTGGCCGGCATAGTCCTCGGCGATATCGGCGGCGGCCGAGGCGATGCCCAGTCCCTGAATCCCGGTATGCAGCCGCATTGGTTCGATCATGGCGAAGAGTTGGGGCAGGCCTCTGCCCTCTTCGCCCAGCAGGATGCCCTTTGCCTCGCGGAAGCGCATGGCACAGGTGGGCGAGCCATGCAGTCCGAGCTTTTCCTCGATGCGCTCCAGGGAGACGCCATTGGGCGCGCCATCGATGTGGTTGGGTACCAGGAAGAGGCTGAGACCACGCGTGCCGGACTGGTCATTGGTACGGGCGAGCATGCAGTGGCCAATGCGGCTGGCCATGTCATGGTCGCCAAAGGAAATCCAGATCTTCTGGCCGGTAACCAGCCAGGCGCCATCGCGCAATTCGGCCTTGGTGCGAATCCGGCCGACGTCGGAGCCGGCCTCGGGCTCGGAAATGCAGATGGTGGCGGCCCATTCACCCGATACCAGCTTGGGTCCCCACTCTGCCGCCGTGGTGGCATCGGCCGCGGCGGCCAGCAGGTGGATGGCGCCCCGGCTGGAGCCGGCAGCCATCATCAGCGCCATGCAGCCGCGATCAAACAGCGGGCCACAGGCCGCCTGCAGGGTGAGGGGAATGTCCAGTCCACCAAAATCGATCGGCGCGTCGATGCCGAGCCAGCCGGCTTCGGCATATTGGCGGAAACCGTCGACAAAGCCCGGCGGCAGCTTGACGCGCCCGTCCGTTACCTGGGCGCCGATGCGGTCACCCACCGGATTGAGAGGCGCCAGCACGGTTTCGGCAAAGCCGGCAGCGGCGTCGAGCATGGTCGCCACGATGTCATCGTCGCAATCGGGTCGCAGCGCCTGCACGCGGGACCAGCCCGGTGTCAGCGCGAGCATGGCGAGGGTTCGGCTGGCCTGGTCGGTGAAGCTCATTTCGGTTGCATCCGGAGGGCGCCGTCGAGCCGGATGACCTCGCCATTGATATACTGGTTCTCGATGACGAAGCGCACCGCGTCGGCGAACTCGGCCGGGTCACCAAGCCGGGACGGATAAGGGATGGCGGCCGCCAGGCTCTCCTGTGCTTCCTGCGGAAGATTGTGCAGCAGTGGCGTCATGAATATGCCGGGCGCCACCGTATTGACGCGAATGCCGAAGCGGGCGAATTCGCGCGCCGCCGGCAGGGCCAGGGAAACAATGCCACCCTTGGATGCAGCATAGGCGGCCTGCCCGATCTGACCTTCGAAGGCGGCAACCGAGGCGGTATTGACGATCACGCCACGCGCCTTGTCCTCCCGTTCGGGCAGCGTGGCCATCCGTTCGGCGGCCAGCCGCATCATGTTGAAAGTGCCCACGAGATTGACGCGGATGACCGTTTCAAAATCGGCCAGCGGCATCGGCCCGGACTTGCCGAGAATGCGCCCTGCCACGCCAATGCCGGCGCAGTTGACGAGAATGCGCAGGCCATCCCCGGCACGCGCTGCCGTATCGAGCGCGGCGGCAGCATCGGCCTCGCTGGTCACGTCGCCGGCCAGCGCCACGCCGCCGATTTCACCGGCCACGGCTTCGGCAGCTTGCCAGTTGCGATCAAACACATGCACCACGGCGCCGCGCTGCGCCAACAGCCGCGCCGTAGCCGCGCCGAGCCCGGAACCGCCGCCAGTAACCAGTGCGCTGGAACCCTCGATCTTCATGCGACGATCTCCCTGTCTGCCTGAATGACGTCGGCGCCATCGCCGTACAGCGCTTGAACCAGGTCATCGCGATGGGCCAATACCGCCCGCTGGTTGATCGAGCCCTTGTCGGTCACCTCACCTTTATCAAAGCGCAGCGGTTCAGCCATCAGCAACACGCGCTTGATGCGGGTTGCCGAGCCGTTGGCTTCGCGCTGATGGGCGGCAAGCCTGGCGGCCAGCTCCGCGCGGATCCTGGGGTGGGCCAGCAGCTCTGCGTCGGACAGGTCGGGCTCGTCGGCTATCAGTTCGCGCAAAGCCGGCAGAAACGGCACCAGCAACGCCCCCAGTTCGGGACGGTTCTCGCCGGTAATGACCGCATCGCGGATCAGCCCGCCGAACTGGTTGACCAGCTGTGCCCGCAGCACGCCGACGGCAACCCAGGTGCCGGTATCGAGCTTGAAATTCTCGGCTGTGCGACCGTCGAAATAAAAGCCCCGGCGCGGATCGCCGGGCACAGCAAACTTGACCGCGTCGCCGATGCGATAGAAGCCCTCTGCATCGAAGGCCTCTGCGGTCAGCTTGGGATTGTTCCAGTAGCCGGGCGTGACATTGGGACCCTTGAGGCGCAGTTCATATTTGTCATCAATGGGCACCAGCTTGACGGTGACGCCCTGGGAGGGGATGCCGATATTGCCCGGACGATCCTGCTGTTCGGTGCAGTAGAGCGCAAAGGGGCCGGTTTCGGTGGAACCCAGGCCGGTACCAATCGGCAGGCTCTCGCCCGTGGTCTGCTCGGCGAGCTCAACCAGGGCGTCCCAGGTATGCTGGGCCAGCCCGGCGCCAGCATACATCAGCATCCTGAGCCGGGAAAAGAAGTTCTGCCGCAGCGCCGGGTCACTGCGCATGGCGCCCACCAGCATCTCAAAGCCCGCGGGGACGTTGAAATACCAGGTTGGGGCGATCTCCCGCAGATTGGCGATAGTCTGGCCGATCAGCGCCGCCGTCGGCTTGCCGCGGTCGATATAATAGCTGCCGCCATTATAGATGGTGAGGTTGAAGACCTTGTTGCCGCTGGCGGTATGGTTCCAGGGCGCCCAGTCGACCACGACAGGGGGCTCGTCACGCATATAGGCATAGCAATCGGCGACCATCTCCATGTTGGAACACAGCATGCGCTGGGTCTGGATCACCGCCTTGGGGGAACCGGTGGTGCCGGAGGTAAACAGGAACTTGGCCACCGTATCGGGCCCGACCGCGGCAAAGGCGCGGTCGACCGCCTCAGTGGGCTCGGTGGCGACAATGGCGTCAAAGCCATAGGTGTTGGCGCGGCCGGCTGGCAAATTGCGCACCGCAGCAAATGCCATGTCCGCACCGAAGACGGCATCGACGGCCGGTGCAAAACGGGCCCCGTCATCGGCAAAGATCATGCCGGCGTCGATCTGGGCGGCAATGTCGTGCAGCTTGGCGAAGCCCGATGAGGCACTGGCATAGGCGGGGGCGATGGCGGCTGACGGAATGCCCACATGCTGGGCGCCCAGTGCCATGAGCGCGTGCTCGATGGAGTTTTCCGACAGAATGAGCAGTGGCCGTTGGGGCGACAGGCCGGCCGACAACAGGAACTGACCGACACGGCGCACCTTATCGAGTGCCTCGGCATAGGTTACCTCGCGCCAGGGACCGGTGCCCTCACGATCGGCCATCCAGACACGATCGGGCGCCACAGCCGCCCAATGCAGCAGGCGCTCGTTGAGCTTGGCTGGATACGGTCCGAGTGGATCCTCGCGCCAGATGATGAACTCACCATTGGCCCGTTCCTCCCACGCGACAACCGGCGACCATAGCTTGACGCTGTGTTTGGCGCCTGTGGTCATGATGCTTCCCCTCCGGTCACCCAATCCCAAATTTTGTTTACAAGGAAACTATCTACCTGTAAACAATCAAAAATGTCAGGGGAGCCCATGGCTTGCATGGGAAAGAGGGAGCGCCGGCAATGGCTGCACAGACCAGCGGATTTATCAGCTACGAACTGAAGGGCGCTGTCGCCCATATTGGGCTCAACCGACCCGAAAAACGCAACGCCATGAACGACCGCTTTGTTGAAATGCTGGCCGAAGCTGTGGCGCGGGCCGAGAGCGAAGCCAAGGCGGCAGTGCTGTTCGGTCACGGCGACCACTTCTGCGCCGGGCTGGATCTGGCTGAACATGTGGAAAAAACCCCGTTCGAAGGGGTGCGTGGCTCGCGTCGCTGGCACACCGTCACCGCAGGCATGCAGCACGGCACGATCCCGTGGGTATCGGCGCTGCATGGCGGGGTCATTGGCGGAGGCCTTGAACTGGCGGCGGCGACCCATGTTCGGGTAGCCGATCGCTCGGCGTTTTTCGCATTGCCCGAAGGTCAGCGCGGCATTTTCGTGGGTGGCGGCGGTTCGGTGCGTATTGCCGGGCTGATGGGCGTGGCGCGAATGAGCGACATGATGCTGACCGGGCGGGTGATTTCGCCTGACGAGGCCGAGCGCTGGAATCTGGTGCAGTATGTGGTGGACCAGGGTGCTGCGCTGGAAAAGGCGCATGCGCTGGCCGAGATCATGGCGACCAATGCCGAGATTTCCAACTACGCCATCATCAACGCGCTGCCGCGCATCCAGGACATGGCCAAGGAAGACGGCTTGTTCGTCGAGTCCTTCATTGCCTCGTTTACTGCCACCAGTCCGGAAGCCGAACAGCGGCTGCGCGCGTTTCTGGAGAAGCGGGTGGCACGATTGCAGGCGCCCAGCGCGGAGTGAGCCGGACCGGCCCGCAAATCTGGTGAACGACGCCATCCGCCCCATTGCCGTTCTCCTCTCACGAATCCCCGCGCAAGCGGGGATTGCTGTTTAGCGGCTGCATGGTCCTTCGCCTTCCGGCAATCATCAGCCTTGCCGCCCTCAATGGAGGCTGGGTGCGTGCGCGGGAGTGTCGCCGCACCCTTACCCCACTTTCCCTCCCCCGATGCCGGGAGAGGGAGATTTGTCGCGGGCGATCAGCTCCGCTTGCTGCGCCAGCTGTCGGCATAGTTTTCGCGGGCTTCGGCGGCGTAGGGGGTCTGTGAGACCCGTACGCGGATTTCGGCCTGCTTGTGGCGTTCGGTGGATGTCTTCTTGGTGCCGCCATCGGGCTCGCCCCAAACCAGGGTCAGCACATCACCGATCTGCACGTCGGGATCGACCACGCCAAGCGAGAGCATGCAGCGCTCGTTATAGGAATAGCCGTTGAACATCGACATGCCGACCATCTTGCCATCGCGCATCACCATATCGGCGCTGGTCGAGGCATAGTTGGGCTGCGGGAAGTCGATCCACTTGTAGTGATCCTCGCCCGGGCGGAAGGCCGAGGCGATGACGTTGACCACGTCGTCGGCATTCCACTCGAAGGTTACCTTCTTGCGGTGCGGCTGCCCCTTCATCTTTTCGAGGGCTGCCTTGCCCACGAAATCGTCCTTCTTCCAGCCCACATAGAAGTCGTAGCCCAGCTCGAACGGGGTGACGTAATAGTCTTCAATATTGTCCGAGACATAGCTGCCGCCAATGGCGCCAATGGATTCATAGCTGTCGGCCGCGAGCCAGTCGCGATACTCCTTGAGCATGCCGTCACCGCTATAGATGCCGGGCAGCGGGGAGGGAATCCAACCCGATTCCAGTGTATTGGTGGAATAGGCCCGGCTACCGCAGCGCACCAGATCGACCTTGGCGGCCTGGGCCGCTTCGAGGATGCAGGAGAGAATATAGCTCTTGTCCTCGTAGGGACCCCAGATTTCCAGCCCTGGCGCACCGGACATGCCGTGGCGCAGTGCCCGCACCTTCTTGGAGCCGATATTGATGAAATCGGTGTGGAAGAACTTGATGTCGGGGATGGGCCCGCCATGCAGCTTCTCGAATATCTTCGTCGCCTCGGGACCCTGGATCTGGTAGCGATAATGGGTGCGCAGCACCCGCTCGCCTTCGGGCCGCGAGGTGGAACGGGGATCGTGCTTGAGGCGGACATTCCACTTGCCATTGGCGGCGCAGAACATCAGCCAGTTCGAGGTTGGCGCACGGCCCACCAGCACGAACTTGTCGAGGCGCTCACGCAGGATGATGTGGTCGCCGATAATGTGGCCATTGGGCGTCACCGGCACGAAGTGCTTGGCGCGGTTCAGGTCAAAATTGGCGAAGGAATTGATGCCGTGATGGGAGAGGAATTTCTCGGCATCGGGGCCCTCGACAGTCAGCTCATCCATGTGATGGGACTGGTCGAACAGCACGGCGGAATGGCGCCAGGCGGCCTGCTCGGTCCGCCAGTTGCTGAACTCCGGTGTGACCACCGGGTATACATACATGCCGATCTGCGAATTACGCAACCGGCCAACAATGTCCGGGTTGTCGCTCAAAATGTCACTTAAACTGGATTGCGCCATGGCCGTCTCCTCCGTCATTTTTAGAACTGTGTATACATAGTGCCAAATGATGGACTGATTGCAAGCCCTTTCGCTGCATGAATGTGGGATGGCGGGAATTATCGCGATTGGGAAACAGGCGCCTGAACCGGCAGCCGCGCTCACGCTCACGCTCACGCTCACGCTCACGCCCGCGCTTGTGGGATGAACGCGACGTGTTGGCGCCGGAGGCTGCCGTTGCAGGAAAACGGGCCGGGCGGGCCCTGCTAGTGGTGGATCAGCGCCAGCCCGGGGATTTTCTGCAGCAGTTCGGGGTCCTGGCTGAAAATGTATTCAAGGTTCTGGCGGGCGATCCGGGCGTGCTCGCGGGCGATGAATTCGGCCCGTACGCCTTCGCGCGCCGCAATCGCATTGAGCATGGCGTGATGCTGCTCCTGCGCGATGCGCAGGGAGCGATGGAAGGCGACGATTTCCATCTTGTTGGGCAGGAAGGCCGAAGGCGAGGCGAAGGGCAGGACGGTAGCGCGCTCGACTTCGCGGCGGATGATCTCGCTGCCTGAAAGTGCCGCCAGCTCGACGTGGAAGGCTGCGTTGAGATCGGAATAGGTGTCGAAGTCGACACTGTCTTCGGTCGGACCGAAACAGGCATCGAGCCGGACGACGATGGCCTGCATGCGCGCCAGCGCCTCTGGCGTCGTGCCCCGCTCTGCGGCGAGGCGCGCCGCCGTACCCTCCATCACGCCGCGCAGTTCGATGGAATCGACCACATCGGCATAGCCGAAGCGGCGCACCACAAAGCCGCCATTGGGGAGCCGATCGAGCAGCCCTTCCTCGGCCAGCCGTGACAACGCCTCGCGTACCGGTGTGCGGGATATCTGCAGGGTCTCGGCCAGCGAAACTTCGAACAGGCGGGTGCCGCCGGCCAGTTCACCATTGATGATTTTCTCGCGCAGCTCGATCACGGCGCGGCGGCCATGGGTCGCAACTTCAGTCGGCTTCATGGGGCGATTCCTGTTCCGTCGCATCCTATAGCACCCCACCGCGGCGGCGCGAAGTCCTGCAGCGCGCCGCCGTCTCTCAACCGACAATTGTGTATACATAGTAGCGTGAAAATTAGCGAAAATCGCTTAATAGTAGCACAATTGGCAAGTAATGCATACATTCGGATTGACAGCGGTGTATGCATAATGTCTGTGTCGTGACCGAAGGGATCTCTATATTGACCACTCTGGTGCTCATACCCGGCCTGGCTTCCGATGCTGTCGTCTGGCAGCCGCTTGCCGATGCCGCGGCCTTGCCGAGCCATCATGCCGACCTGACGCGCGATAGCGCGATCACGGCCATGGCCGAACGCCTGCTGGCGGAGACCACAGGTTCGTTGATCGCTGTCGGCCATTCGATGGGCGGGCGCGTGGCCATGGAAATGGCGCGCCTGGCGCCGGAACGATTGGCCGGTCTGGTCTTGGCCAATACCGGTCACCATCCCAGGCGCGCAGGCGAGGATGCGCGGCGCCAGGAAATGATCGATCTGGGCAACCGCGATATCGAGCTGCTGGCCGATGTGTGGCTGCCGCCCATGCTGGACCCGGCGCGGACCACTGATGTGGCGCTGATGGCGCAGTTGCGGGCCATGGTGCGACGGGCGGGTCCGGCTGTGCATGAGCGCCAGATTCGCGCGCTGCTCGGTCGGCCCGATGCCATGGCCTATATCCCCAGCCTCGCCTGCCCCATGCTGCTGGTCGCAGCGCAGCAGGATGGCTGGAGTCCCATTGCCCAGCACCGCGAGATCGCGGCCGCGGCGCCCGATGCCGAACTGAGCATCATCGACAATGCCGGCCACTTCGCACCGCTGGAGCGGCCGGCCGAAGTCACCACCGCCATTACATCCTGGCTTGACCGCCGATTTGGAGACCGACATGCCTGAACACCGGGCCATACCCGATACGCCGCTGTTCGACCGTGACGGGTCGATCCTGGGCTACGAACTCAACAAGATGGCGATGGCCTTGAGCCAGGCGGCCAACCGCGACGCCTTTCGGGCGGATGAGGAAGCCTATCTAGACCGCTTCGGCCTCAGCGCCGCGCAAAAGCGCGCTGTTCTGGCGCGCGACTGGCACGAAATGGTGCGGCTGGGTGGCAATTTGTTTTTCATCCTCAAGATCGCAGCGGTCGATCCGACGCCGATCACCCAGATCGGCGCAGCGCAGGCCGGGATGTCGCACGACGATTTTCTCTACGAACGACTTGGAAAGCAGCGCAATGGCTAAGATCATCGGCGGGGTGGGTACGAGCCACGTGCCTTCCATTGGCGTGGCGCTCGACAAGGGTCTGCGCGACACGGCGGACTGGAAGCCGTTCTTTGATGGCTATGAGGCCGGCAAGGCCTGGATGCGCGACGCCAAGCCAGACATTGCCGTCGTCATCTTCAACGACCATGGCAATACCTTCTTTCTCGACAAGGTGCCCACCTTCGCCGTGGGCGTGGCCGAGAGCTACCAGCCCATCGACGAAGGCTGGGGGCCACGCGCTATTCCGCCCTTCGCTGGTGCGGTGGATTTCTCCTGGCACTTCGTCGACAAGCTCGTCGAGAGCCATTTCGACCCGCTGGTGTGCCGCGAAATCGAGGTGGATCACGGGTTGCAGGTGCCGATGGAGCTGTTCTTCGGTCGGCCCGACGCCTGGCCCGTCACGATACTGCCCATCTGGGTCAACACCATCCAGTATCCGATCCCGACGCCGCAGCGCTGCTGGGACATGGGCACGGTGCTGCGCCAGGCCATCGAATCCTGGCCGGGCGATGAGCGCGTGGTCATCATGGGCACCGGCGGCTTGTCGCACCAGTTGCAGGGCGCGCGCGCCGGCTTCATCAACCAGCAAGCCGACCGTGCCTGGCTCGAAGGCATTGCCGCCAATCCCGAGCCCTACCGCAATATGAGCCGGCAGGATTATGTCGAGCAATTCGGCTCCGAAGGGGCCGAACTCATCATGTGGCTGGTGATGCGCGCCGCGATGAACCAGGACGTCAATCTGATCCACAAGCATTACCACGCCCCGGCCTCGATGACGGGCGCCGGGATGATTGTGGTCGAGAACGCGGCATAGCCATGTTCTTCCTGATGCGTTGCCTGCACCATGCCCAACAGGACATTGTCCGTGACGCGCACCGGCCGGCCCACCGCGAATGGGTGCGGACCGGCGGGGATGGGCTGGCGGTAGTGCTGATTGGATCGGCACTGCTGGATGACGCCGGCAATGGACTGGGCAATTTCGGCGTTCTTGAAGCGGCCGACCTCGATCAGGCTCGCGCCTTTGCCGAGGGTGACCCGTTCAACCAGGCTGGCATTGTCGCCAGCATCGAGCTGACCGTTCTGCCTGACAATTTCCAGGCGCACCGGATCGTCGAACCCATGACGCCGCGGCGCTAGCCCCGAATGGGGCTAGCCTTGAGCGACAGCGATTGAATGTGCTTGAGCGGGAGCGATTAAACCGAGCCCCAGATCGCCTCTGCAGTCTTGACCACCAGCTCCAGCTTGCGCCTCTGGTCGTCCATGGTGATGGAATTGCCTTCTTCGGTGGACGAGAACCCGCATTGCGGGGCAATGCCCAACTGGTCGAGATCGGCATATTTGGCCGCCTCGTCAAACTTGCGGCGCAGGCTGTCGAGACTTTCCAGTTCACCGGTCTTGGTGGTGATGAAGCCGGGCATGACGCGCTTCTTGCCCTTGGGCAGCAGGCGCAGCGGCTCGAGCCCGCCAGCGCGGTCAGTGTCATATTCCATGAAATAGATGTCGACGCCGGTCTTGTTGAAGACGGCATCTGCCGCCGGGTCATAGGCACCCTCGGCGATCCAGGTCGATTTGAAATTGCCACGGCACATATGCATGCCGATCACCATGTCGTCGGGACGACCCTCGATCGCGTCATGCATCATCTTGGCATATTGCTCGATCAGCCAGTCTGGATCGAGCCCCTGCGCCTGCTTTTCGGCGCGGATCTTGGGATCGCACAGATAGGCAAAGAAGATGTCGTCCATCTGCAGATAGCGGCAGCCGACGTCGTAAAACGCCTGAACAGCCTTCTTGTAGGTTTTGGCCAGATCGGCGAACAGCAGTTCGAGATCATCGCTATAGGGCTTGTGGCCGATATCGTCCTTGCTAACGCGGAAATGGCAGCAGCTCGGGCCCGGGATCGAGATCTTGGGCATCACCTTGGTATTGGCGGCAACGAACTTGAAATGCTCAAGCATCGGATGGTCGGCCGGGAAATCCACCGGGCCGGTAATGGTCGGGAAGATCGGCCGCGTATTGGCGCCCTTGAAATTATGGCCGGTGGCCACGTCGCGCTCGACAAACTTGAAACCGTCGAGCTCCTGCATGAAATCGTAATGCCAGAACGAACGGCGGATCTCGCCATCTGTCACCACCGGCAGGCCGACATCCTCTTGCAACTTGATGGCTTCGCGGATGGCTTCGTCCTCGACTTCAGTCAACGCCTCGCGGCTGATGCTGTGCTCATCAAGGTGCTGCCGCCGCGCCTGCTTGACCGCAGAATTGCGCAACAGGGAACCGACATGGTCGGCACGAAACGGGGGGCGGGCAATCGTCATTGATTTCTCCTGAAGCGGCACTTTTGCAATCACTGTGTACACAGCCCAAGCCGCGCCCGGCAAGTATCAAGCCGCCGCAGCCAGAAATCCGCCGGAAATTGCCAGCAAATGTACACGCCTGCTTCAGGCAAATCCCGCTTTTGCCTGTGGCAGGGTCTGGCGGTTCATCCACTCTGCAGCCGTCTTGATGCCCCCCAGCGGGAACATATGCAACTGACTGATCAGGCTGTCGGGATGGCGCGCCTTGTAGTCAACAAAGCCGGCAACCACCTCGGTCGGCTCATACGGCGTTAGCAGCTTGGTCAGGTCTCGCGCCCGCTTCTGCAGCACGCTGACCGATGGACCGACGCCGCAGGCCAGCGCGAACTGGATCAGCGTCTGCAGTTTGGCGGGCCCGGCAATGCCGGCATGGATCGGCATGGTAATGCCCAGATCAGCGATTCGTTCGGCCCAAGCCGTCACCGCTGCCGTCTCGAAGGCAAACTGCGTTACGATGGCCATTTGTGCATCGGTACGCGCCGCATAATCCTGCTTGAACGCCAGCGCGCTGTCGACATTGACGGTGCCGCCGCCCTGGTCAATATCGCGATTGCCCTCTGGGTGGCCGGCCACATGCAAATGGGTAAAGCCGTGGCGGTCGAACAACCCGGTTTCGATCAGCTGTAGCGAGCTGTCAAAGCGGCCCACTGGCGCCGCATTGCCGCCGCCCAGCAGCAGCGCCCTGGTTACCCCGGCCTCGTCGCGATAGCGCTTGATCCACTCCTCCAGCATCGCCGCGTCGGCAATGGCGCGCGCCGGAACGTGCGGCATCACAGCAAAACCCTCTTCGTGCAAACGGCGCGCCGTCGCCACCATGTCCTCAATGGGGGTGCCCGCGATGTGGGCGACATAGACCAGCGTGTCTGCGGGCAGCAGCGCCCGGAAGTCCTCGATCTTGGCCGCCGTACGCGGCATGACCTCGATGGACCAGCCGGAGATGATGTCGGCACCGCGCTCAGGCGACGTCCTGGCGCCAGGATGTGCATCAAGATTCAACAAGGCCATTCGCTCCTCCTCAGCTCCTACATGTATACATAGCGAATAGGATTCAAATCAAGTGGAGTCGTAAAAACGCCTATATCGGCCATATTGGCCCTATAACCACCGTTGCAACGCCATGACTGTTGTCGCATAGTGCATACACAAACCGGCTCAGACCGGCGCATTGAACAGGCGAGACGCAGCAATGCTCGCGCGGGGCTGATGGGAGGAGGGTGCCATGGTCAAATCGAGTTTTAGCGTCGCCCGTCTCGGTCACCTCGGGCGCTTTAGCGACAGGATCGGAGAGATCCTGGATTTAGTCATCCGCCTCTATGGGCTGACCGCGGGCTTGCTCGAGGGCGGCGTCGCCTGGTTGCGCGCCTTGTGCCCGACCGATCCGGACAGAAATTCCTTTGCATGAAGCGAGACCAGCAGTGACCGATTATATTCTCACCCTGCGGTGCGGCAATCGTAGTGGCATCGTGGCCGCCGTGGCCGCCCGCATCGCCAGCCATGGCGGCGACATTTTCGAGGCTCACCAGTTCGACGATCCGGCCACCGGCATGTTCTTCATGCGCGTAGCCTTCACCATGGCAACGCCCGAGGCCGATTTCCGCGCCGGCATCGCCGAGGAAGTGACCAATCTGAAGCTCGATTTCTCGCTGCGCCTGATCGGCCACAAGCGCAAGGTGCTGTTCCTTGTCTCCAGGTTTGACCATTGCCTGGGCGACTTGCTCTATCGCATGCGCATCGGTGAACTCGATATCGAGGCCGTAGGCATCGTCAGCAACCATCCGCGCGAGGCCTTGAACCTGACACTGATGGAGGGCATCCCCTATCATTACCTGCCCGTGGCCAAGGATAACAAGGCAGCGCAGGAGGCCGCGATCAAGGCGATCATCGAGGAAACCGGGGCTGAACTGGTGGTGCTGGCCCGCTATATGCAGATTCTCTCCGATGATTTTTCTGGTTATCTGGCGGGGCGCTGCATCAATATCCACCATTCCTTCCTGCCCGGCTTCAAGGGCGCCAAGCCCTATCACCAGGCCCATGAGCGCGGCGTCAAGATGATTGGCGCCACCGCGCATTACGTGACGGCCGATCTCGATGAAGGCCCGATTATCTGCCAGGATGTGGAGCCGGTGAGTCACGCCGACACACCCGAGGATCTGGTGCGCAAGGGCCGCGACATCGAGCGTCGGGTGCTGGCCCGCGCCGTGGCCTGGCACCTGGAAGACCGCGTGCTGATCAACAAGCACAAGACGGTGGTGTTCCAGCGCTAGTGCGCAGGACAGGAGAGTGCAGTTGAAAATCGGTTTCCTGGGCTATGGCGAAGCCGCCCGTGCCTTCCATGAGGGGCTAAATGAAGCCGTTCTGGCCTATGATATCCTGCTCGATGGCGATGACGACGGCATGCGTGAGGCGATGAAATCGCGCGGCGCCACGCCGGTGGCCATTGCCGGCCTCGCCGACGCCGACTGGATTTTCAGCGCCGTCACCGCCGACCAGAGCCTGCTGGCCGTGGCGCCGCTGCTGCCCCACCTGCGCCCGGGGCAACTGCTCATCGACATCAACTCCGTCTCGCCCGGCCGCAAGCGTGAAACGGCGGCGGCGGTGGAAGCGGCGGGCGCCGGCTATCTCGACATGGCGGTCATGGCGCCGGTCCATCCCAAAAACCATGCCACGCCGGTATTGCTGGCGGGCGAACCTGCCGAGCGCCTGCTGCCGCAATTGCTGGCGCTGGGGTTCTCCGCCAGTATTGCTGGCGCCGAGCCGGGTGCGGCCACCGCCATCAAGATGGTCCGATCACTGTTCGTGAAGGGCCTTGAGGCCATCACCGTTGAGACACTGCTGGCTGCGCGCGCCTCCGGGTGCTTTGACGAAATTCTTGCTTCGCTGTCGGCATCCTATCCCGGCCTGGACTGGTCGCGCTTTGCCGCCTACCAGTTCGAGCGCACCACCCGCCACGGCCATCGCCGCGCCGCTGAAATGCGCGAGAGCGGCGCGACCCTCGACGCGCTGGGCCTGCATGGCGCCTTGGCGCGCGAAATAGCGGCGGTGCAGGAGGCGATGGGGGCCGCCGGCGTTACACCACAGTCGCCCTTGCCCGACACCGTGCAACAGGTTCTTGCGCGGAGGGTGGCAAAGCCCGACGCCTAGCTGGCGCCGAGCTTGAGGCCCAGATAGCGCTCCAGCGTGACACTGTCCTTGAGCAGATCGGCGGAGGCGGCGCGGTGCGCGATCATGCCACGTTCGATGATGATCGCCTGCTGGGTGAGCCCCAGCGCCACCTCGGCATGCTGCTCCACCAGTATCAGGGCAATGCCTTCGTCGATCGCCATCTGGCGCACGGCGGCCGTCAGCTCCTCGACAATGATCGGGGCCAGCCCCTCAAACGGCTCGTCGAGCAACAGCACGGCCGGATTGGTCATCAGCGTACGGCCTATCGCCAGCATCTGCTGCTCGCCGCCCGACAGTTGATTGCCCATATTGGCCCGGCGATCAGCCAGGCGGGGAAACAATCGGTAGATGGCCGGCAGGTCCCAGCGACCAGAACGGGCGATGACGGTGAGGTTTTCCTCGATTGTCAGCGAGGCAAAGATATCGCGCTCCTGCGCCACCCAACCCAGGCCGAGCTGGGCTCTTTTGTGGGGCGCCAGCCGCGAAATGTCGGTGCCGCGCCAATGGATGGAGCCGCGCGCCAGCGTGACAAAACCCATGGCCGTGAGCAGCAGGGTGGACTTGCCGACCCCGTTGCGGCCGAGCAGCGCCAGGCTGCCATTGGGGGGCAGGCTTAGCGACATGTTATCGAGCACCACGGCCTCGCCATAGCCGGAGCGGACGTCACGGAATTCCAGCAGCGGCTCAGTCATGTCCACGCCCCAGATAGACTTCGCGCACCCGTGGATCGCTGCGCACAGTTTGCGGATCAGCTTCCAGCAGCACCGCGCCCCCCACCAGCACGATGATGCGGGAGGCGAATTTGAAGACGATATCCATGTCGTGCTCGATGAACAGTACCGAGATATCGGCGGGCAGCGCCGCAATCACCGAAAACAGTGCCGCGCTCTCGTCCTTGGGCACCCCGGCTGCCGGCTCGTCGAGCAACAGCACACGCGGCCGAGTAGCCAGCGCCAGGGCGATCTCCAGCAGTCGCTGTTGGCCATAGGGCAAGGTACGGGTGGTGCGGGTGGCCACATCGGCCAGGCCCAACTGCCCCAGAATGGTGAAGCTCTCCTCGATCGCCTCGTTGTGTGATGCCAGCCGGCGCCAGAACTGGCCCGCGCAGCGCTGGCGCTCGAGCACCGCCAGGGTGACCGCCTCGATCGGCGTCAGATCGGGAAACAGGGTATTGATCTGGAAGGTGCGGCTCAGGCCCAGCCGCACCCGGTTGGCCGGCGCCAGAGCGGTGATATCGCCGCCCTCCAGTTCGATCCGCCCGGCATCGGGCTGCAGCTGGCCGGTCAGCAGGTTGATCAGCGTGGTCTTGCCCGCGCCATTGGGGCCGATCAGCGCGTGGCGGGCGCCGCGCGGCAGGGCGATGGCGACGTCGCGGGTCACGTCGAGCTTGCCGAAATTCTTGGTGAGCCCGGTGGCGCGCAATACGATGTCTTCGCCCGCCATCATTTGGCCCTCGCCACGATGCGCGCGAGAAAGCCCAGAATGCCCTTGGGCATGAACAGCACGACGACCATCAGCAGCATGCCGATGCCGAAATACCAGTATTGTGGATTGATGCCGGCGAGTTGATCGCGGGCGACAAGGAATATGAAGGTGCCCAGGATTGCCCCATAGAGTCGCCCGGTGCCGCCCAGGATCAGCATCACCACGACGTCGGCCGAGCGCTCGAAGCTCAGCGAGTCCAGCGCTACCGTATTGGTGGTCTGGGCCAGCAGTCCCCCGGCCAGCCCGGCAATGGCAGCCGAAATGGCATAGATCAGCCGCAGGTGGCTCTTGTGGTCGGCGCCAATGGCCGGCATGCGCTTGACGTTCTCGCGAATACCGCGCAGCGCCAGTCCGAAGGACGAATTGACCAGGCGGCGGCTGAGCAGGAAGCACAGGAACAGCACCGCCAGCGCATAGCCATAGGCGGTATAGCCCCACATATCGAAGCGGAACTGGCCGAACACCGGCCAGGTGCTGATGCCGCGCAGCCCGTCAGTGCCGCCGGTCAGCCAGTGCAGGGCGTTGGCCAGTTCGTAGGTCAGGAAGCCAAGGCCCAGTGTCACCATTATCAGCGCCAGATGCTGCACCCGGGTGATGAGGAAGCTGATGATATAGCCGATGATGCCGGCAAACAGCCCGGCCATCAGCAGGCCGGAAATGGGCTCGCCCCAGCCATGCACGCTGATGATGCCGGCAAAATAGGCGCCCAGCCCGAAGAACATGGCGTGCCCCAGCGTCACGATGCCGGCATAGCCCAGGATCAGGTCGACCGAGATGGCAAACAGCGCGGCGATGGCGATCTGATTGGCCAGTGGCAGGTAGGTGGGAAAGAAGATGAACGGCAGCAGTGTCGCCAGCCAGAACAGGATTTCAAAGGGTGACCAGCGGCTGCGGCGACGCAGCCAGTCGCGCGCTTCGATGGGGGCGGAGACCGGTGTTTGCATAGCCATCTCCTAGCGCTTGCCGAACAGGCCGAGCGGCCGCACCAGCAGGATGGCCACCAGCATCAGGTAGATGAGAAAGCTGCCGATCTCGGGCCAGAAATACTTGCCCGCAACATCGCCGATGCCGAGCAGGGCCGCGCCGACAAAGGAGCCGGTGATCGAGCCCAGCCCGCCGACCGACACCACGATCAACACATAGACCAGCATCTGGAAGCCAAAGGACGGTGACAGCCCGACGATCTCGACCGCCAGCGCACCGCCCAGGCCCGCCAACCCGCTGCCCAGGGCAAAGGTGATGGCAAAAACCCGCTCGACATCAAGGCCCAGCCCCTGCGCCATGCGCTGATTGTCCACGGCCGCGCGGACCTGCGCGCCCAGCCTTGTGCGTTCCAGCCCGAACACCAGCAATGCAGTGACGATCAGCGCCACGAGGATAATGAAGGCGCGATAGACGCCAAAGCGGACGTCGCCGATTTCCACCGAGCCCCGCAGCCAGGACGGCAGGATGATGACCTGCTGCACCGTGCCAAAAACGAAAGTGGCGACGGCCGCGGAGACAAAGACGGCGCCAATGGTGAACAGCACCTGATTGAGTTCGCCAGCGCGGTAAAGCCGGCGGAACAGGGTGCGTTCGACGATGACGCTGAGCAGCGCCATGGCGATGAAGGCCAGGGGCAGGGCCGCGAGGAAAGGCAGGCCGAGCTGGCGCATGGCGGTGACGGCGACATAGCCGCCGAACATGCCAAAGGCGCCATGCGCCAGGTTGATGAAATTCATCATGCCCAGCGTAACCGACAGGCCTACCGACAACAAAAACAGCAGCATCCCGAAGGCGAAGCCGTCAAACAGCACAATGGCAATCTGGCTGATCATGGCGTTCCTGCTACTGGTTCACGCGTCATCTGCTGACCTTATCCGGAGCTCTCAGTCGTCTCCCTCCCCCTTGTGGGGGGGATCAAGGGTGGGGGTGTTTGGCTCTGATATCGGGGACGTCGCGCCCCACCCTCAGTCCCTCCCCACGGGGGGGAGGGAGGCAGATCGGGGATGGTGGCGACAGCAGGATATCCAGGCAAACGCGCCTTACTTCGCCGCGCCGTGCAGCGGGTCCTTGACGTCGGGGATCTCCTCCAGAATCACGTTCCGCATCTTGCCATCCACCTCCTGGACTTCGCGGATATAGACGGTCTGGACCACGTCGCGGGTTTCCGGGTCGATCGACATCGGGCCGCGCGGGCTGTCCCAGGCCATGCCCTTGGCAGCTTCAATCAGGGCATCGCCGCTGGAATCGCCCTCGGTGGCCTCGAGCGCCTCGAAGATAAGGTGCATGCCGTCATAGCCACCAATCGAGAACAGGTCCGGCTCGCGGCCATTATTGGCGGCCGTGTAGGCCTCGACATAGGCCTGGTTCATCGCATCATCGCGTTCCAGCGTGTAGTGGAAGGTGGTGATGATGCCGCGGGCCGTCTCTCCCATGCTTTCGAGCGCCTCGGGGTGCGTCAGTTCACCTTGGGCCAGCACTTTGATGTCGGGCGGGGACAGACCACGGTCGGCCAGCGCCTTGCCGATGGCAGCAGGCTGGGCGCCGCCAGGCACGAAAATGTATACAGCTTCGGGTGCCGCGTCGGCGACGCGCTGCACATAGGCCGAGAAGTCGGGATTGGCGACCGGGGTGCGGTCGGCGCCGACAATCTTGCCGCCGGCTTCGGTAAAGCCCTTGGCAAACGATGCCTCGGCGTCGATGCCGGGACCGTAGTCGGCAACCAGCGTATAGGCCTCGCGGATGCCCTGCTCATAGGCCCAGCTGCCGAACGAATAGTTGAGCTGCGGAATGGTCACGCCCGTGCGTACAATATAGGGCGACTGCTCGGTAACGACAGAGGTTGCCGCGTTCATTACCACCATCAGCTTCTTGGCCTCGGTGGCAATCTCGGCGGCCCCGAGAGCCTCGGGCGTCAAGGCAAAACCGGCGATAATGTCGACATTGTCGCGCACCACCAGTTCCTGCGCCAGGCGCCGGGCCACATCGGGAGCCGGGCCGCCAGTGTCGCGCTTGATAAGCTCGATGGTGCGGCCGGCAACTTCATTGCCGTGCTCGGCCAGATACAGATCAATGCCGGCCTGGAGCTGATTCGCCGCGTCCGCGAACGGCCCCGAATAGGGCAGGATAACGCCGATCTTGAGCGTTTCCTGTGCCATGGCCCCAGCCGACCAGGCCAGGCCGAGGCCAAGCACTGCGGCAACTGCTGTTCTTCTCAACATGATATCCTCCCTGATAGTTTTGACGAGAGGGCACAGGGTCGTTTGCGACTTCTCTTGTGCCTCTTGCGACGGACTGTATACACGATGGCCGGTTTCGCCAAGTATCTGTGTGGTCCGGCATCCCTCTTTGAGCGCGACAATCTCATCCCGGCTGGCGCCAACTTGCAGGGTCGCCGCCGTTCGGTATGTGCCGGCGTGAATTCTAGCCTCGCGCTGCCACGATACGGTGCCGCTCATGCCGAGCGAAGGTCCCACGCGAGGTGCGGCAAGCCGGCAGCCATTGTGTTGACTGAGGGTGAGATGATGACTGACTGCAGGTTGGACTGCCATATAAGGCAGGCGTGTGAGCTGCTACCTGAAACGCCGCCTCATAGCTACACAACATATTCAATCTATGGGATTTAAAAGTAGCTGGCGTTGCTAGACCAGAACGACGTTCACCGGGCGGCGGGGCGAAAAAGGCAGCGTCGGGCCGTAGCCGAAGCGCATGATGATGTCGGGCCGCATTCCACCTTCCCCAATCAGCGCCGCCAGTTCAGGCCGCAGCAGTGCGACCTCGGCAGGCTGGTTGACGAAGGCGTGTTTGAGGCCGGAAGCGGTTGCGGCAAGCGCGAAACGCTGGCAGGCGCGACCGACCGCGATCCAGTGCGCTTTGTCCTCACGCTCCGCCAGAAAGATCGCGATACCGGCCGAGGAGTCGATCTGACGGGCATATTTGTCGCTTTCGGCACCAGCTGCAAAGAACGTGTCAAAAGCGATACCACCGAGAAAATCCGGGAGTACGGGATTGCCGCTTGTCGCCGAGAACAGCCCATCACCCGACGCCATGGCGCTGCGCGGACTGAACCGCAGCCATTGTTTCAGCTCGGCCATGAAGGCTGCGTCGGCCATCTGCGCATCGTTGCCGGCAACGATCAGGTCCCGCACCTGACTGATCCGCGCCCGGTCGGAAAGCAGGATGAGACGCACACCCGGCGTTTCGGCGGATTGTCGAAGCGCCTCGATATCGGCCGCAGGCACCGAGCGCCCGTCATATTCCGCTCGGGTGGATTGTCGCAGGGGAATGGCGGCAAGCAGCGGGTGAGGACGGGCCTCAGTCCTGGAGAAGGAATAGCGGATGCGATCGCCTTCAGCGTTCGTTTCCAACTGCCCGGGCCGTCCGGTCGCCGTGGCTGCGATCAGCAGGTTCTCGGCCGCACAACCCAGGCTAACACAAAGATGATGATCGTCAGGATCGACGACCGGTGTCGCGCGCGAAAGGTCGGGCAGTATGTCGATTGCGTCTCCCTCGACGTGGAAACGCCAAGGTTGGGTATTGTGGCCGTTGGCGGCAAGTGTTGCGTATCGGAGGATGTCGACGATGCCCGCGTCGACGCGGATCGGAGCGCGAAGACTGCCTGCATAGGCATCGAAATCGCCCATCGAACCCACCGCCGACCGCCAGCCGACTGCGCCGCCGCCAGCCAACAGCAACGCACCTCCTGCGCCGATAAGCATGTCCCGCCTTTTCATGTCAGCTCCCTTCACCGCCCTTCTACACGGGGTGGCGCAACATGCGGTTGATCTGGGTCAAAGACCGACGCGCGGGGTCGCTGCCATCGATGCCTCATCGGCCTGCCGTCAGATGGCGATACCGACGCAGGAACATGCCCTTCAATGGCGTGAGCGGAGCGGCCGCTTGATAGACAATAACTCGGTCACATCCCGCAGATCTTCAGCGCTCGATACACCGATCTTCAACCACTTCCCGTCGCGGTATGTCTGAGTCGAGTCATAAAGATGCCGGATAGAAATCATGTATTCGTCGCGGCATTCGAGCGGGGCGCGATCATTGAGATTTCAGGCTGCGATTTGTGGAATTGCCAATGTGCGGGTGTCAGGTGTCTCGCAGCCCCTGAAATCCTCGCCACCGTATTTTGGGGTGCGACGCTACGTTGGTTCAACGAATCTCTCCAGCCGCCCCGCCGTGCGCCACTCGATAGAACCTTAGAATTCAATCACCACTGAAGGCGCACTGCGTCGTGCCTCGCCATGGTACACAGCTTCAATATTGTTTCCATCGGGGTCGAGCACGAAAGCGGCGTAATATCCGGGGTGATATGTCCGCTCTCCTGGTGCCCCATTGTCTCGCCCGCCATGGGCCAGCGCTGCGCGATAGAAAGCGTCCACTGTCGCGCGATCCTTGGCTTGAAAGGCCAAGTGATGGCGCCCTGTCAGTGCACCTAATGCCGCCGGGCTTTCTGCCGAGGACACGACGAGTTCATCAGCCCAGAAATAGCCGTCGGTCGTGCCGACGATGGGAATCTCCAACACGGCCAACACCGCCGTATAGAAGTCCTGGCTAGCCTCTAGATCGCGCACGACGAGCTGGATGTGGTCGATGAGCCGGCCACGATACAGTTGGGTGGCTTCCATGTTGGTTCTCCCCGCAATATGAGCTTGTGAATTTTTTCCTGAGCGGCGGTGTGAATGATAACAGGCAAGCCCCCGCTACGCGCAACACTCAACCGCGCACCTGTCCAAGATCGCCGTAGTTGTAGGCAACAGGCAAGCTAAAGTGATAGTCCGTGTGGAGGATAATCGCAGACGAGTATGACGACGTGAGAAGGGAAATGGCAGCTTTCCTTGGCCAGATGCGCTAGGGACACTCTGGCTACAAAGCGCCGGTATGCCGCTGTAACCCGTTGTAATAGTTGTACTTAGTAGGGGTGGCGGAGAGAAAGGGATTCGAACCCTTGAGACGGTTCCCCGCCTACACACTTTCCTGGCGTGCGCCTTCGACCACTCGGCCACCTCTCCGCATCGCCTGTAACCCCGGTTGGAAACACCGGAGGGGTCGGCTGGTTGGCCGACGCGAGCGAGGCGCAATATACTTATCGCGAGGCTGGGCGCAAGGGATCACGGGGTTGCGAGGGCAATTGTTTTCATCGCCGGGCGCTACCACCTTGTGAGACGTCCCGCCGCCATGGCACAACAAGGCCGTGCGCGGGGCGCCGATGGGGCAGGCCAGCCTCGCACTCGTCCCCGCCGGCACAGGGAATGTGGATGCGGCTGATCTTGAGAGTTTTGGGCACCTGGCTGATTGGCCTGGCGCTGGTTCTGGCGGTTATTGACGGTACCAAGTCGCTGGGGGCCAATGAACTGCTGTTCACCAGCCTGGGTACGCTGTGGAACCAGCTACACCCGGTGGGCCTGCAGGGCGTGCAGGATTTCCTGCACAGCCGGTTCTTCGGGGATCTGCTTGATGCCACGCTGAGCGCCTTGTTGGGTTATCCGGCCTTTGCCGTAGCGGCTGTGCCGGGCGTGCTGCTGGCGCTGCTGGGTCGCAAGCCGCGGCGCGAACGCTTCCTGCGGCAGGAGCAGATCTAGGCGGGGGTAACCTATGGCCGCGACGGGCCGAATAGCCCATGAAAGGAAATACCATGTTCTTCAAATCCAAGCCGAACACCATACCGGACGCCGCTGCAGCACTGCCCGGACGCGATGCGCAGATGCCGGTAACCGCTGAGCATTTTGTCAATGGCGCGGCGCTGAAGGGGCCTTACCCCAGCGGGGCGGAAACCATCTATTTCGGGCTGGGCTGCTTCTGGGGCGCCGAGCGGCTGTTCTGGGAAATGCCAGGGGTTGTCGTCACCGCCGTGGGCTATCAGGGCGGCAGCACGCCCAATCCGAGCTATGAGGAAGTCTGTTCGGGCCAGACCGGCCATACCGAAGCGGTCAAGGTGGTGTTTGACCCCGCCCGGGTCAGCCTTGAGGCGCTGCTCAAGACCTTCTGGGAGGAGCATGACCCGACCCAGGGCATGCGGCAGGGCAATGATGTGGGCACGCAATATCGCAGCGCCATCTACACCACCACGCCCGCCCAGGCAGCGGTGGTGCAGCACAGCCGCGCGGCCTATCAGGAAGCCCTGCAGGCCAGGGGTCTGGGGGCGATCACCACCGAGATCAAACCGGCGCCGGAGTTCTTTTACGCAGAGACGTATCACCAGCAGTACCTGGCCAAGAATCCGAACGGCTATTGCGGCTTGCAGGGGACCGGGGTGAGCTGCCCGATCGGGCTGGGCGTTACCGCTGCATAGAGCGTTTTCAGCAGAAGTGGCGCCACTTGTGCGGTTCGGAAGCGCGACCGATCAAAGGGCTGGAGCGGTTTCACCGTTTCAGCGAACGGTGAAATGCTCTGGCAGAACCGGCCCGCAGGGACCGCGATCTGTCAGAACCCAAAGCCCCAATTGGCGAGCAGAGCGTGTACCATGACGGCCACCGACAGCGCATTGATGGACCGGACCGGCTTTGAAGCCTTCGCGCTGAGCCTGCCTGGCGCGACGCTGGTGCGGCAATGGGGCGATGCCAGCGTCGCCAAAGTGGGTGGCAGGATCTTTGCCATCCTCTCGGGCTGGGGTGCCGATGCGGGACCCGGGCTCAGCTTCAAGTGCTCCGAGCTGGCCTTCGCGATGCTGCCCGAACTGGAAAACGTGCGGCCGGCCCCCTATCTGGCGCGCGCCCAATGGGTGCAGGTGCTCCCCGGATCGCCCCTGACCTCCGATGATCTGCGCGCCTATGTGCGCGAAGCGCACCGGCTGGTCGCGAGCAGGCTGACCCACAAGCGCCGGGCCGAGCTGGGGCTCGACGCGCTCACTGCGGCTGCACCGCATAAATCGTAAGCACGCTGTCGGGTGGGCTCACCGCCACCAGCCATGCCGGCAATCGGTCCTGCGCATAGAGCGCGGCAAAGCTGTCTTCGGCGCGGCTGGCCAGGCCCTGCAGTTCGGCCATGCCGGGGCACAGCACGACCAGACCAATGTCGCGCGCGGCCAGCACGGCGCGGGCATCGGCAATCGGGTCATTAAAGAAGCGGAAGGCGTCCCGCACACCCTGCTGATTGCGGTGATAGGGCGCCGCGACCACCGCATGATTGGTATAGAGCTGGATGTGGGCGCCCAGATCGATCGGGGACATGATGCGCGCCGGTGGCATCGCCGCCAGTGCCACGAAGGCCGCTGGCAACAGGCACGGCTCCTTGCTGGCGCGGGCCGCAGTGACCTCCTGCGCGCGGCCCGGCGTCAGCGCGGTCAACTGGCTCACCACCAGCGCCAGGATCACGCCGGAAAATGCCAGCCAGCTGCCCATCAGTCCGGCGATATTGGCCAGGCGCGGGCTGGCCAGATAGCGCTGGCGGGCCACCACGATCAACCAGGCGGCGGCCGGCATGGCGGGCATTACCGATAGCCGGGCGCCGCGCACCTGGGCCAGCATGGTCAGCGCGACGCAGAGCAGGAACACCAGTAGCGCGGCCCATGCGCCCCGATCCTCCCGCACCCTGAGCACCCGATAGAGCACCACCAGCGTGCCAAGCAGCGCCGGCAGGCCGACGGCAAAGCCATAGGCCGGCAGTTCAAATACACTGACCAGCCAGGGCTTGGCCTCGACGATATTGGCGATCCAGTTGTCCTGCAGCCAGGGGTCCAGCGCGCCATAGGGTCCCTGCAGGCATTGCGGCCAGGCCAGGGCGACCAGCCCCATGCCAAGACCGCCCAGCAGGGCGAGCAGGGCAAAGCGCTGCCAGGCCGCCCGGGCGGGGATCAGGCTGGCCAGGGTAAAGGCGGCGGCCACGGCAAGCGCCACCCCCACATAGACGGGCGAGAGCACGTCACAGGCCGGTTCCAGCCAGCGGCCGGGCGGGCGGAACAGCGCCAGATGGCCCATGGCGCCGGCAGCAAAGGCCAGCCCGAAATTGCGCATGGTGGCGGCCTTGCCGGCGTCGAACACATAGAGCAGGCCCAGCACCAGAATGGCGGCGGCAATGGTGGGCAGGGCTTCGGTGGCGATGGCCAGCGCGGTCGCCGCCAGCAGGCCGCTGAGCACGGCAAAGCGGGGGCGGCGCAGCGCCTCGATGCTGGCCCAGGCCGTGGCCAGGGTAAGAATGATGACGAGGTTGTGGTGATCAACCCGGCCGGGGGTGAATTCGGCCGTGATGGCCGGATTGAGCACCGGCAGCACCACGGCGGGCAGGACGCCCTCGGGGCCCACCAGGCGATTGGCCAGCAGCGCGCTGATCCACAGCAGCACTCCCAGCAGGGCCATGGGCCAGACATAGCCCGTAGCAATGATGGCCAGATCGGCCCCCAGCAGCGGGGTGAAGGCCATGACCAGACCGGCAAGCGGCAGATCGACCAGCCGCGACCAATGCAGTTCGGCGCCGAACGGCGTATTGAGCCGGTGCGCCGTCAGATCGTACCAGGGCTGCCCCTGGATAAAATCCATCACCCTGACCATGCGCATGGCGTCGTCGGTATCGGCAAAGAATGGCAATTCGGCCCGGGCGAACAGTGTCCGCAGGACCAGGATGACCGCAGCGCCAGCGCCAGCGAGCAGGATCAGGCGCCAATCGGGGCTGCGGCGGTGTGGGGCGGAGCTGGTCAAGACGCGATCCTGAAGCTGGAGGTGACCAGCTTGGCGCAGAACGGGTTAAAATGGCGTTCGACGCAGGAGCTGCGCTCAATTGCGCCGCGCAGGCCCCCCATGGCGCCACGCGAGACAGTGGCAGCGGACGGGGCGCCGTGGATCCGCTGCGGGTCCCCGGAGCAGCCCATCAGCGCCCGGTGGCACCGCCAAGGGGCCAATGCCAGCGGTGGCAGCTCCTTCAAAACCCCTTGTTCTGCAAGCATTTGGCACTGCGTACATGAATTTAATTCGGCAATAACAATGCCCGCAGAACTTGTTCAATGGTTTAGAAAGCATTTTGAAAAACAATGGGGGCGCGCTGCAGGAACAAAACCGGTGCCAGC
This sequence comes from Devosia sp., assembly GCF_030689745.1. GTDB lineage: Bacteria > Pseudomonadota > Alphaproteobacteria > Rhizobiales > Devosiaceae > Devosia > Devosia alba. The sequence goes on along the minus strand of NZ_JAUYGL010000006.1, from coordinate 24 downwards.
GAGCGATGAGCGATAGCGTGACAC
>NZ_JAUYGL010000045.1 GCF_030689745.1 Devosia sp. | reverse complement strand
CGCGGAATTGGTCAGGTGTGGTGTCATGGGAAGTCTCCTGTTGAGGAGCGATGACGGCAGTAACCCGGCAGACACGGAGGGTCGCATGCGGAAATAATTTCCGCATTGGCTGCCACATCTGGGCAGCCAAACCGTCGATGCCGGCGAGGAACTGGGCGTAATCGCTGTAGGTAAAACCGATCAGTGGCGCGAAAGCGAAACGGGTGATGGCGACAAGTCGCCGGTCAACGAAACGCGACGCCGCGATCGAGTTTCAACAGGAGAGCATAGTGATTGGTCTTCCCCATTCGGGGAGATGGCGGTAAGGGTCAACATAGCCTGGGCCTTCTCATACAAGGTTGCGGGTCAGGCCTTCGTCGGTGTGTCGAGCACCGGCGGGGGCCGTTAAATGTCTGCAGGAATTCGGTTTTCCGCCGACAAACCAGAGATAGACCGGAGCGAAGTGTCCGGCAAGGTGAAAAGAACACATCCGGAACAAGAGCCCCGGGATGGTTAACAGGTGACGCGGCCAATCTAGTATTCAAACAGCAAGAAGCCCGCCGAAGCGGGCCCTGATATTCGAGTTCCAGTGATGGCGGTCATCAAGTAGCCGCTTATCTGGCTGGTTGTTGCAAGAGTGCTGTCACGCCGCACGCGCCTGGGTCTCTGGGTCCATCGTGAACTCTGAGTGATCGTCTGTGTTCTGTTGCAAGCGCACCGGGTCAGTGGGTTCCATCAGTCCATCCTCTGAAGTGACGGCGCTGTCAGCCGCGACTGGAGCACACGTCATCGGTTCCCCGTGCACCACAAACCGCAACGCAGGCGTGACTTCTTGCGCCAGCCAATCAGTAAGCTCCGTCGCTGCCGGCCAGCCCTCGGCACCGCCCAGCTGGCGCAGTAGCCGCTGAACCTGGCCCCACGACGTTCCATCTTGTACCCGACCGACTTCCCAGTTGCCTTTTGGATTCCAGCTATGCGGTCCAATCGGAGCTGCGATCACCTTAAAGAGGTCGTGCGCATGGCGGCTCAGGATTTCAATGTCGTCGGCCAGCTTGCTCTTGACGACGCGCTTGCCGAGCGCCTTTTGCGCCAGTGCCTCGGTCACATGATGGAGGATGCGCTTCACTCGCAATTCGAACTCGGCGATATCTGTGTCAGCCTTGAGCTCCGCCACTTTGCGAAGCCCTGCCAATCCGCCGACGTCGAGGGGAGAGACGTCACTCTCCAGTTTCGTGCTTCCGCCGAGCGCCGCTTTGACGTCCTTGCCTTTTAATCGCTCACCGGTAGCGATGCGCGCAACGAGGCCATCGATTTGATCCTTGTCCCCTTTGGCAATCTCGAACATGACCGTCGGCGCTACCGCGGAAGCGATGAGCTGGTCGCGATGGTCCTGAAGACGTTCGTACACCGAGCAATAATTCCAGGCGTTGCGGACGCTGTAGTGTGAGAAAGTCTTCAGGAACTTTCCAAAGGACTTTTCCGGCACCAGCGATTTTAGCTCCACGAATGTCTCGCCCAAATCATATGCGTGTGCGGTGCAATCGCGATCGAGTGCGATGATCTTGGCCACTGCTCGCTTCAGTGCGTTTTCAGTGTCCAGCGAGACTGCCTCATCGGCGGTCTCGAGAGGCATTTTCACAGAAACGAGCAACGGTGGCATTGCTTTCCTGTGAGCGTCGTTCTTGGCGTCTGGCGTTTTCTTCATGTGTGACCTTTCTGTCAAACAGCCCATTGCTGTACCTTCATGGTCACCGCAGAAAACATGGGAGTCAACTCCAATGAAATTGTCAACACATTGAAACTAAAATTGTTTTGCTGATTCTGTTGGGTTTTGCGAAACTCGAATTCTGGCGCTGGCTGCAGAATCGCGACATTCGGTCGCACCCCTTTTCGATAGCTTCTCACCCCCTCAAAAATCGGAGAATGGGCTCCGTGTCGCTTAAATTGCTGAGGTTACGGTGATGAAACATCCTTGGGTGAAATCCTTGGCGACTATGGTTGGTGATTGAATTTTCAATCGGGGAGGCGGTGCTGTTCAGGCCTGCCATCGCCGTGTGAAGATTGCAGAGACCGCATCTTGCTGGCGAAGCTGCCTGAACCGCGGACCTCGTTTGCTTATGTGGCAACGATGCTAGTGGGCGCTCCTGGCGAAGCGTTGTGTTCACCAAGGAGATTTGCTGATCCAGCGTCCCTGTTGGCTTTGCGCGGTGTATCGCAGCTGAATGGACGGGCATACGCGTGCGCTAGTTGGTTATGCGCAGAGGTCTTCGGGCGGGCGTTTCGATGAAGCAGTAATTTTAAGGAAGTGGATTTGAGAGGAGATGGGTCGGCGCGACAACGACCCGATCCGACGTCGGCTAACAAATGTAGACTTGCCAAAATGTATCGCGCCATGTATCGCTCAATGTATCGTAAACGGGCTTTCGCGTCAGAAGCTTGGCGGAAACCCTTGGAAATGCGCTTATTGGGGAAGAGTCCCACCCTCTCCGCCATTTGTTGAGACCCTCTTCCCCATTTAAGTGCAAGCCCTTGCGTTTCCTGGCTGGTTTCTGACAGTACGCGCCCGGCAAGGGACTTTCGGTCATGGACCGCGCTATGCGCGATCATGCCCCTCGATATCCTCTTTCACCACGTCATTTCAGGGCCCTATTTTCAAATCCGCGGGGTCGCACCCCTTGTCAGGGCAGGTTGAGGAACCTGAACGGCCCGGCGAACGCGGCCAGATCGACCGTGTTCGCTGACTTGCAAGCGGCAATGGGTGCCGAGCTAGGTCGCCGGCAAACGACGCCACGCATCGGCAATCATCCCCTGCAAGGCCGCCCGCGCCGGGCCTTCGGGATAGCTGTGGGCGATGCGGGCGAGTTGCAGGTCGAGCGAATCGGCGCCTTCCAGCTGGCGCAGGCGGGCGATCGCTTCCAGCGCCTCCTCTTGCTGTCCGGTCATCGTGGCGAGGATGGTCTTGGCGATCCAGGTATAGGGGTAGCCGGGATTGAGCAGGGCGGCCTTGTCGATTTCGCTTGTTGCCTGGTCCAGGCGGCCCGCCATGAAATGGGCGAACGCCTTGTTGAAGGCGATGTAGTATTGCCAGGGAAACAGCGGCGCCACCCGCTCATGCTCGTTCAGGCAGGCCATCGCCTCCTCCGGCTGGCCGAGATAGAGATAGTGCCGCGCCAGATAGAGATGGGCGATCGGGTTTGTCGGCGCCAGCTCGACCGCGCGTTTGGCAAGCTCTAGCCCCTTGGGCGGCCGTGTTATCATGTTGAGCGCATTGGCCGCCCATATCAGCACCGCGGGATCGTTGGAATCGAGCGCCAGGGCCCGGTCGCAATGAAACTGGGCCTCGGTGGCGAGCGCCGGATCGCGCGCCCCGCCGACCTCGTAGCTTGCCGCCAGCCCGTTGGCGAGTGCAGCGTGGGCTGCGGCATAGTCGGGGTCGAGCGCCACCGCCCGCCGCGATTCAGAGATGGCGAACGGCAGGTTGTCGAGGCTGATATGCTGGTAGGCGGTGTTGGCGCGGACGACGCATTCCCAGGCGGTGAGTTCGCTGGCGCTGCGCAGCACCCGGTCCGCCTCCCGCCGCATCACTTCCGTCGACATTCGTCCGGCCAGGTCGATCACCAGATCGTCGGACGGGGCGTCGATGTCGGCGAGATCGACACGGTGCGCCCACAGCAGGCGCGCGCTCGCCGCCTCGAGCAGCTGGAAGCCGAGCCGGTAGTGCTCGCCCATGCGGCGAAGCGTGCCCTGCGCGATGTATCTGAGCCCCGCCGCTCCCGTGGACCATTCCTGTGTCGCCGCCACCCGCGACACGGTGGCGTGCGCCGCCAGCACATGCAGATCGCGGTTGAGCGACAGCGCAGCACTCACATCCTGCGCCAGGATCTGCGCGAATGTTTCCACGTCCGGCCCGGCGCCGAACACCTGCATGTCGACCACGACAATCGTCGGCCGCCTGTCGCTTGTGCCCGCGGCAGAAGGGGCCACAGCTGTAACGGCTTCCTCCGCCGCGGCTGAAATCTCCCGCAGCCGGTAGCCGACGCGATTGAGCGTCTGGATCTCGAAGCCGCCCACCGCGGCCGCCGCCTTGCGCAGCCGCCCGATGCAGCGCTGGATCGCATCTTCGCCGACGACCACGCCGCGCCAGCACTGCGCGATCAGGTCGTCGCGCGTGACTGTCTCGCCCTGGCGTCGCGCCAGCGCCACCAGCACCTGCATCACCCGCGGCTCGACGCTGACGGTCTGCTCAGGAGCGGAGATCTCGCAGGAAGCCGGCAGCACGGTGGCAGGCCCGAGCGCGAACGGCGCCGTTCGTGCCAGGTCGATCGCGGAAGCGGCTGCACTCTCGGTCATCGTCTCCTCCATCGGCAATTCATCGGCGAAGCATCGGCGCGCCGTCCTGTCGGCGAAAAGCCTCTTGCGCCAGAACACCGCCCAACAGGAAGCGCCGATTATGACTTTCACACGCGCCGCCTGCAATCCGTTTGACTTCGCAATCCAGCGATCAAATCTGCCAGGGAGCAAATCATCATGCACAAGGACGCACAAGGCAACGCGCTGTCCGGCGCAACCGGCGAGACAGCCGGCCTCTTCGACCAGGCGGTCTCGGCTTTCAACATCTATCGTGGCGACCCGGTTGGCCTCGCCGACCAGGCCATCGCGCTCGCGCCCGGCTTCGCCATGGCGCATATCCTGAAAGCCCATCTCTTCGGCCTGGCGACAGAGCCGGAGGCGACGAAGGAAGCCAGAGCGATCCTGGGCACGGTCAAGTCCCTGAGGCTCACCGAGCGCGAGGCGTCGCATGCGGCAGCGCTCGACCTGCTGATCGATGGCGAGTGGAGCGCGGCGGCAACCGCGCTCGACCGGCACAATATTGACCATCCGCACGACATCGTCGCCCTGCAGGCGGGCCATCTGATGGATTTCTACCGCGCCAATGCGCGCAGCCTGCGTGACCGCATCGCGCGCGTGCTGCCGAAATGGTCGGACGCCATTCCGGGCCATTCCATCGTCGTCGGCATGCATGCCTTCGGGCTCGAGGAAACCGGCGACTATGCCCGCGCCGAGGAGGCCGGCCGCCGCGCGCTCGATCTCCAGCCGCTCGATTCATGGGCGCACCACGCCGTCGCCCATGTCATGGAGATGCAGGGCCGCGCCGAGGACGGCATCGGCTGGATGATCGCCCGCGAACCGCACTGGTCCGGCGACGACAATTTCTTCCGGGTCCACAACTGGTGGCATCGCGCGCTCTGCCATCTCGATCTCGGCCAGGCCGACCAGGTGCTGGCGCTCTATGACGGCCCGATCCGCCAGGACCGCTCCATGGTGGCGCTCGACATGGTCGATGCCTCCGCACTTCTGTGGCGGCTCACCCTCACTGGCCATGATGTCGGCGACCGCTGGCAGGAACTGGCCGCAGCCTGGGACAGCCACGCCGACGGCCGCTCCTATCCGTTCAACGACTGGCACGCGGTCATGGCCTATCTCGGCGCCGGCCGGACCGGTGACGCCGAGCGCATCCTCGCGGGTTTCCGGGAAGGTGGTGGCGCCGCTGAAGTCGACGCCTGGGGCCGCAGAAACGCGCTGCCGCTGGTCGAAGGCTTTGCCGCCTTCTGGCAGGGCGACTACGAGACCGCGGCCGACCGCCTGCACGGCGCCCGCCAGATCGCCAACAGCTTTGGCGGCAGCCATGCCCAGCGCGACATCATCGACTGGACACTGACCGAAGCGACGCTGCGCGGCGGGTTGACCGGCATGGCCGAAGCGCTCGCCAGCGAGCGCCTGGCGCTCAAGCCCCACAGCCCGGTGAACAGGTCTTTCCTGCGCCGTGCCCGGGCAGAATCCAGACCCGGACAGAAGGCCGCCTGAGCCATGGCGATCTTTCAACACAGCCTGTTCGGGCCTTGGCGGGAACGGCGCAGGCGCTCGCGCGCCGAACGCGCCGAACGCGCCCGCCGCGCCGCCCTTTGCGAACTCAACGACCATTACCTCAGGGACATCGGCTACCAACCCCGGAAATCCGCCGGCGATCCCTGGATGGAGCCCCAATAAGGCAATTCCCCGGGTCAACCGGGGAGAGGTGAAAAGCGCCGTCAGGCGGTCATTTTTCAATCAGCAAGGCCGCCTGACGGCCTCCAGCGTCGTCCGCCTCCAGGATCTCGCTGCGAACAAGCCACGGAAGCAGATTCGATGTTATCGATGCAACGATGCGAGCCGATCCGGCAGCTCCAGGCTGCGGCGCAGCCGGGAGCCGAGGTCTACAATCGCCACGCCCGGCTCTATGGGCGAAAGCATGACCGGTTCCTCAGGATCGCCGGGGGCGCAACGCAATCGGCCGTCGAGGGCATGGTGTCGGCGATCCTGGAGCCCGGGCTCAAGATCCTGGATGCAGGATGCGGGACGGGCCGCCTGGGCGGCTCGCTCCAGGCGATGGAGCCGGGGATCGAGCTGACGCTGCTGGATGCCGCACCCAACATGCTGTCCCGGATCGTCAATCCAATGGCGCGGACGATTGAAGGCAGCGTGACCGAACTGCCCTTTGGCGACGGCACATTCGATGCCGTGATCTGCACCTGGGTGCTGGAAACGCTGGCAGAGCCGCGCGCCGGCCTCGCCGAGCTGATGCGGGTCCTCAAGCCGGGCGGCACACTCTGCATGGCGATCTGCATCGAAGCCGAGCAGCCGATCGATCTGATCACCCGGATTTTCATGCGTCGGGTGAAGACCAGATGGCAGGGGCATCAATTGCCGCTCGCCGACCTCGAGGCAAGCCTAAGATCAGCCGGCGGAACCCAGATGCGGGTTCGCCGGGACCGTGTGACGGCGGCGATCTTTGCACGGAAGCGCAACCGGGTCGACCGGTCCGGCAACGGCGGCGAGGTCTGCCGAGCCTCGCGTCTTCCAGCTTCGCCGCAGGCCATAAGCCGGCAATCTCCGGCTGCCGCGCAGTCTTGAAAAATTCCCCGGGCGCTCCGCCCGGGGTGTGGCGGGCGGGTGCGGCCAAGCCTCCGCCAGTCACCCGACAGGCTTGTTCGCCCAACGGACGATGAAAGCCACGGCACGGACGCGAAGGCAGTCCGGGCCTTCTCTCAACACGCCTTCACACCAAGCAACCAGAAAGGACTTACCTATGAAACTCATCACCACAGCCGCGGCACTTGCCGCGGTCTCGACCCTCGCGTTTGGCATTTCGATCGCCGGTGCGCAGGACAAGCCGACGCTTGAGGAGACCTACAAGGACATCGAGTCCGTCTACGGCGTGACGCCGGAATACATGAAGGTCTACCCCAAGCAGGGCATCGCCGCCGCCTGGGCGCTGACCAAGGCGCTCGAGGTTGAAAAGGGCGCGCTCGATCCGAAGATCAAGTCGCTGATCAATGTCGCCGTGGCGGCGCAGATCCCCTGCCGCTACTGCATCTGGCTCGACAGCAAGTTCGCCCGCGAACTCGGCGCCACCGACGCCGAGATCGCCGAAGCCGTGGCCCAGGCCGGGTTGACGCGCCACTGGAGCGCCATCCTCAACGGCATGCAGATCGACTTCGACGCGTTCAAGGCCGAATTCGGCGGCGAGTGACGCCTTTGAAGAGCAGCCCGCCGGGACCGATCCTGGCGGGTCTGCCTGCCCGGCGCCGCGCCCAAAAACACCCTGCTGAAGGAGAAAACCATGACTGAAGACACAAACCCACCTAGCTACATCATCCGGCTTGCCCGTCCGGCTGACATCCCGGCGATCCGCTCCATGCAGGAGCGCTCGATGTGGGTGCTCGGCGGCGATTTCTACAGCGCGAACGACATCGCCAGCTTCCTCACCCTGTTCGGGACGATGGATGATGCGGTGGTGGACGAAGGTCACTATTTCGTCGCTGAAGATCGCCGTGGTGCGATTCTCGGCAGCGGCGGCTGGACGCGGTCGCGGCCGCGCTATGCCACTGCAAGTGCCGGAACCCGGACCCCATCTGATGCGCCGACGGTTCGCAGCGTGTTTGTCGATCCCGCCGCCACCCGCCGCGGGGTCGCATCGGCCATCATGGCGCGGACCGAACAGGATGCAGTCGACCATGGCGCCGAGATGCTGCAGCTCACGGCTACCCTCTCCGGCGTCGCGCTTTACCACAGGCTCGGCTATCAGACCGAGGAGGTGACGGCGCTGGAACTCCCCGATCGGTCCCGCTTCGAATGCGTCAGGATGCGCAAGGCGCTGGGAACGCTGCGGTTCCGGGCTGCGTGATCAGCCGTTGACGGCCGTGGTCTGGTCTTTTTCTCCAGCCCAGGGCGGGCAAGACCCGGGATTTCAAATCAGGCGCACACAGCGGCTGGAGGCCGCTTTGGAATCTTGACATGAATATTGATTCATGTTTCATGTTTTCACCATTGTTCGCTCAGGGGAGGAGACCCAAAATGAAGATGAGAACGATACTGGCAACCGGTGTGGCTGCTGTCATGCTGACAGTGCCGGCGCTCGCCGAGATCAAGATTGCACATGTCTATGGCAAGACTGGAGCGCTTGAGGCTTACGCCGCCCAATCGCACACAGGGCTCATGCTCGGCCTGGAATACGCCACCGGCGGTACCATGGAGATCGATGGCGAGAAGATCGTCGTCATCGAGAAGGACACCCAGCTCAAGCCCGACATCGGCAAGGCCGTGCTGGCCGAAGCCTATGGCGACGACGAGGCCGACATCGCTGTCGGGCCGGTCAGTTCCGGCGTTGGCCTGGCGATGCTTCCGGTGGCCGAGGAATACGAGAAGATCCTGATTGTCGAACCCGCCGTGGCCGATTCGATCACCGGCGCGGACTGGAACCGGTTCATCTTCCGGACCGGCCGCAACTCCTCGCAGGACGCCATCTCCAACGCTGTCGCGCTTGGCGGCGAAGGCGTGACGATCGCCACGCTGGCGCAGGACTATGCCTTCGGACGCGATGGCGTGGCTGCGTTCCGTGAGGCCCTGGCCGCAACCGGCGCAACGATCGCGCACGAAGAATATGTGCCCACCGACACCACCGATTTCACCGCGGCGGCCGAGCGCATCTTCAACGCCATGGGCGCTGTTGAAGGCAAGAAAAAGCTGTTCATCATCTGGGCCGGCGGTGGCAATCCGATGAGCAAGATCAACGCCATGGACCCGTCCCGCTTCGGAATCGAGATCGCGACCGGCGGCAACATCCTGGCGGCGCTGACGGCCTACAAGGAACTGCCGGGCATGGAAGGCGCCACCTATTATTACTACGAGATCCCGAAAAATCCGGTCAATGACTGGCTGGTCAAGGAGCACATGGCCCGCTTCGGCTCGCCGCCGGATTTCTTCACCGCGGGCGGCATGGCAGCCGGCATTGCCGTGGTCGAGGCAATCAAGAAGGCCGGCTCCACCGACACCGAAGCGCTGATTTCGGCGATGGAAGGCATGGAATGGGAGACGCCAAAGGGCCTGATGCGCTTCCGCAAGGAGGACCACCAGGCGCTGCAGGCGATGTATCACTTCCGCACCGAAATCCAGGATGGCAAGGACTATGGCGTCCCGGTGCTGGTGCGCGAGATCGGCATTGACGAGATGGATATTCCAATCCGCAACTGATGCCGCAAGCAGCGGGCGCCGGCTGCGGCGCCCGCCCTTGGCTCCATCCCCCCGCATAGGTGCGCGCATGACACAGACGCTTCTGGAAACGGACAGCCTGACCGTCCGCTTTGGCGGCCATGTGGCGGTGGACACTGTCAGCTGCGCGTTCCGGGCCGGTGAACTCACCGCCATCGTCGGGCCCAACGGGGCCGGCAAGACAACCTATTTCAATTTGATCTCCGGACAGATCACCGCCTCAGCAGGCACTGTTCGACTGATGGGCGAGGATGTGACGCGCGACCCGGTGGCCATGCGCTGCCGCAAGGGACTGGGGCGCGCCTTCCAGCTGACCAATCTGTTTCCCAATCTCACCGTGCTCGAAAATGTCCGGCTGGTGATCCAGGCCCGGCGCAGGATGGGGTTCAACCTGTTGTCCATGGCGCGCGCCCACACCGAATTGACGGTGGCGGCGATGGCCGTGCTCGAGCGGGTGCGCCTCCACAGCCTCTGCGAATACAAGGTTGGCGCCCTCAGCCACGGCAATCAGCGCAAGCTCGAGGTCGCCCTCCTGATCGCGCTCGATCCGCTGGTCTACATGTTTGACGAACCGACCGCCGGCATGAGCGTCGACGAAGCGCCGGTGGTGCTGGACCTGATTGCCGAACTCAAGGCCGACACCGACCGGACAATCCTGCTGGTCGAACACAAGATGGACGTGATCCGCTCGCTCGCCGACCGCATCATCGTGCTGCACAACGGCGCTCTCGCCGCCGATGGCGATCCGGCAACGGTGATGGCGTCAGACGTGGTGCAGGAAGCCTATATGGGACGGGATCTCGCCGATGTCTGATCCGATCCTCGAACTGTCCGGCATCCACACCGACATCGCGCAGTATCACATCCTGCAGGGCGTCGATCTCATTGTGCCGCGTGGCGGCGTGACCATGCTCTTGGGCCGCAACGGTGTCGGCAAGACCACGACATTGCGCACCATCATCGGTCACTGGCAGAGCAAGGCCGGCAGAATCCGTTTCAACGGCACTGAGATCACCACCCTGCCGACGCCTGCCCGGGCCCGCGCCGGGATCGGTTTCGTTCCGGAAGACATGGGCATATTTTCCGATCTGACGGTCGAGGAAAACATGGTGCTTGCGGCCGCCTCAGGTCCGCTCGATCCGACTCGCCTGGAATCCATCTTCGCGGCTTTTCCGCCATTGCGGACATTCTGGCGCTCCGAAGCAGGCAATCTCTCTGGCGGCCAGAAGCAGATGCTGTCGATCGCCCGCGTCATGGCCGAGGAGCGGCAATTGTACCTCATCGATGAACCCACCAAGGGGCTGGCGCCCGCGATCATTTCAACCATGGCCGGCGCGCTTCGTGACCTGAAGAAAAAAGGCGCGTCGATCCTGCTGGTCGAACAGAATTTTTCCGTCGCCAAGGCGCTCGGAGACACCGCCGCCGTCATGGATGACGGGCGGATTGTCTGGTCGGGCGAGATGGCCGAACTCGCCGGCGATTCCGCTCTGCAGGAGCGTCTGATGGGCCTGAGCATGGAGGCGCATTGATCATGGCTGCAGCACCCGACCACGCGCCAAAATACGCGCAATTGTCGCTGCCCGACAGAATTGGAAAGGCAATGCCGCTGCTGCTTGTTCCGGTTCTGGTGGTGCTGGGTTTCCTGTCCATCGGCTCGACCTCGAGCTGGCTGACGCTCACCGTGTCGGGCCTGGCGATGGGCATGATGATCTTCATCATGGCCTCTGGCCTGACGCTGGTGTTCGGGCTGATGGACGTCATCAATTTCGGCCATGGCGCGTTCATCTCTGTGGGCGCCTATGTCGGCATCTCGGCGCTGCTGGCGCTTGAGGGATGGACCGGAGTGCCCTCGCTGATGCTCAAGGTGGCTGCGGTGCTGACGGCGGTGATCGCCGCCATGTGCGT
>NZ_JAUYGL010000044.1 GCF_030689745.1 Devosia sp. | reverse complement strand
GGTGGTCCGGGAGATGGGGTCGGAGATGTCGATCAGGACACTGGTCTGCGCCACAGGACCGGTCATCGGGCAGAGATTCTCAGCCAGCTCGACATGCTGGTCCCGCGCTTGCTTAAAAATCCAGGCAAACCCGCCCGCGATCACGGCGAGCACGATGACGACCAAGACGAGCCAAGCCCAGGGGAAGGCGTCTCTTTGGCCCCTTCGGCTTCTGGAGTTTCGATTGGAACGGCGGCTCATTTGTTCTCCGGAACAATGATGTCGAGTTCAACATAGCGCCTGAGTGCACTGGCGAATTCATCGCTAAGCCGTCCGAAGAGTTTGTCGATTTCGCCCTGCGCCTCCACAATTCTTGCACGCAGATCGGCGTCCTTCCACTCGCCTTCGCTCGCTACTGACACACTGATGCGCTCGAGCTGGAACTTTTCCTCGAAGCGCTTCGGCACCTCAGTCTCGCGTGCGCTGCTATTTGCATCGCGATAGACCCGGAGGAGGGCGTTCCCTGCCTTTTCAAGCTGAGCCTGGTGTTCATCAAAAATGGAGATCAGGCGAAGGCGATGGGCGACTATGGCGTCATGCTCGCCGCGTTGCTTGCCTAGGCCTGCCCGAGCGGCGGTGAGGGTCTCCTCATACTCCTTCCTAACTTCGCCCAGGGCTTCGATGGCCTCCCTGCGTTCATCGGCATAGGCGGCTCTGGCTACCCTCAGCGCCTTGTCGCGATGAGAAAACCCCGGATAGGGGTCACGCAAGGTTAGGCTGTCGATCATGGCGATCAGGGAGAACAGGAAGCCCAGGGTGAAGAGGATCCAGGACTGGAAGTCGTCGAGGATCAGCGTCCGTCCGAACAAGCGCTCCATCACCAAAGCGCCGGCACCTTCCTGCAGGGTGATGGCGACTTCGCGATAATGCGCCAAGCCCAGATTGATGATCACCGCGACGGAAAGGTAGGCGAAAAAGGAGAGCAGGCCAGCGAACTTCCGGAAGATATTGCGGTGGTTTAGATTGGGGATGAGATACAGGCCGAAAAACACCGCCACACCCACATTGACACCGGAGAAGATGATCGACTCCAAAATGCCGCCGACCAGCCCGAAACTGTTGCCCTCTGCCAGCAGAGTGCCGTTGGTAACGAACTCCCCTAGCATCAGGAATATAATCAGCGTGACCTTGAAGAAGGTCCCGGCTTTCGATGAGACTTTGGCGGGTCGATCGAGTTTGTTCTTCGCGGTGAAAGCGGCATAGGCCTTCTCCTGCGCCGTTAGGTCCCGGCGCGCTTCGTGTAAATCGTCAAGACCGATCTGCAGCTCTTGGCTCAGATCAGACAACCCGCCCATCGAGGCCGCGCGGATGTCAGAAAACTGAGTATCGAAATCCAGTTCCACCAGCCGTTGCCGGAAACCGGCTAAATGGTTTTCGAGGCTGTCATGCGCTCGTTTCTGGGCAGCACTGACATGCTCGAAAATGTCGTTCTCGACCTGGTCGGTGGTCTGGCTTTCGCTCGAAGGCTGATTTTCCCGACCGCGGGACAACCCTTTGGCGGCCAATTCCATCTCCGAAGCAATCAGATGGGTGTCGAGATTTGGGAAGGTTTCGGTGGTCGGCCTATAGGTGTGTAGCGGGCGCGTGACCATGTTGCGCAAACGAGAAATGGACTTCAGCATCTGCCTGCCCCCGGACATATACTATCTCGTAGCTATGATAGTTGTGTCAGGCAACCGCTGGCCGCTTTTATTAGTGAATCTCGGCGACCTGCAATAATTCTCCCTGGCGCTGTTCACCTCCGCTGGAGGCACCGGCAGGCTTCATGGCCGCCAATCAGTAGGCTTACCCGCCGGCCGCTGGCGCTAGACAATATGCCGGTCAAGCCGGTCCACGGTTTCAACCAGATGTGCCCGAAGTCTGACGAGGCTTAACGTCGTAATCAACGGCCGACGACCACTCATCACCAAGAATAAATCAAATACCTCGTCCGAGTGCTTCGCCAGTTCGACCAAGTGATGACCGGTGGGGCCGCAGCTCCCCGATAGCCAGTTCTTGGCGGTACGTTCGCTAGTGCCCGTCCAATTCATCACGGTCTTGATGCTACGGCGGCTCTCGCCCAGCTCGTTGCGGAGCGCCACCGCCACCATTCGATTGAAATCCTGCTCCATCGCCGGCCCTCAAAAGGTGCAAAACATTGCCCACAATAGGCAATAACATCCGGATCGATCGACGCTAAAGTGCGTCGGGAGACTTGGAGGTTTCGTCAGACCAACACGTGCTTGGCGAAGCGGGAGAAATCGCTATGGCCGATGAAGACCGGAGTACGCCGCCCGACGATCCACCTCACCGCGCCGCAGAGTACGTTAGGATGTCGACTGAGCACCAGCAATATTCGACCGAGAACCAGGCCAGGATCATCAAGGAATATGCCCAGCATAGGGGCTTCGAGATCATCCGTACGTATGCCGACGAGGGACGCAGCGGCCTCCGCATGGAAGGCCGCGATGCCCTGAAGCGCCTGATTGCCGATGTCGAGAGCGGGCGGGCTGAGTTCGAGGCGATCTTGGTCTACGACGTCAGCCGGTGGGGCCGGTTCCAGGACGCCGATGAGAGCGCCTACTACGAATACATCTGCAGGCGCGCCGGCATCGCCGTGCATTACTGCGGCGAGATGTTCGAGAACGACGGGTCGCCCGTCTCGACCATCGTCAAGGGCGTCAAGCGTGCCATGGCCGGCGAGTACAGTCGCGAGCTGTCAGCAAAAGTCTGGATCGGGCAGGGCCACTTGATCGAGCTGGGGTACCGCCAGGGCGGCCCGCCGGGATTCGGCTTCCGCAGAGTGCTGATCGATCAAGCAGGGACCCACAAGGCCGTTCTGGGCCGCGGAGAGCACAAGAGCATTCAGACCGACCGCGTGGTTCTCGACCTCGGCCCGTCCGAGGAGGTCGAAACCGTCCGGCGGATCTATCGCGTCTTCGTGCACGACAACCGGACGGAAAAGGAGATCGCCCAGGCGCTCAACGCCGAAGGCATGCTCACAGATTTGGGCCGACCATGGACGCGGGGCACGGTGCACCAGATCCTGATCAACGAGAAATACCTGGGCAACAATGTCTGGAACCGAGTCTCCTTCAAGCTCAAGAAAAAGAGAGTCCGAAACGATCCAGATATGTGGATTCGGTCGGACGGAGTGTTCCCTGCCATCGTCGATCGACACCTCTTCGACGCGGCCCAGACCATCATCAAGGCGCGGTCCATCAGGCTCACCGACCAGGAACTGCTCGACGCATTGCGCGGGTTGTGCGACCGAGCCGGCGTGCTATCCGGCATGACCATCGACGAAGCCGACGAAATGCCCTCGAGCAGCGCGTATCGGTCAAGATTCGGCAGCCTGCTGCGCGCCTACCAGTTGATCGGGTACCGACCACGTCGCGATTACCGGTATATCGAGATCAACCGGGCCCTGCGGGCCAAGCACCCCGTCATCGTGTCCGATGTGACCTCCGCGCTCCGGCAATGGGGATCTGTCGTCTCTACGGATATCTCGACCGACCTGCTGTCCGTCAACGGCGAGTTCACCGCCTCCATCGTCATCGCCAAATGCCAGCGAACACCGGCAGGTTCGCATCGCTGGCGGCTACGGTTCGACCACGGCCTGTTGCCCGACATCACCATCGTGGTGAGGATGGCCGCCAACAATGTCGGTGCCCTGGACTACTACCTCCTGCCCAGCATCGATCTGGTCCGTGGGAAGCTCAAGCTGGCCGAGGAGAACGGTTTGGGCATCGACGGATATCGCTTCGAGGACCTCACCGAATTCTACGCCTTCGTCAGTCCAGTCAATTTCAGGGAGGCAGCCTGATGGCCGTGCAGCATGCGCAGAAGATCGAAATGATCCCGATATCGGCGGTCAGCACCATCAACCCGCGGTCGCGAAACAAGCGCCAACACCAGGAGATCGTCGACAACATCGATGCGATTGGTCTGAAGCGGCCCATCACCGTGAGCCGCAAATCCGGGGTCGATGGCGACCGGTACGACCTCGTATGCGGCGAAGGTCGGTTGGAGGCGTTCAAGCTGCTCGGTGCCACCGAGATCCCGGCCGTCGTGATCGACGCCAGCGAGAACGATTGCCTCGTCATGAGCCTGGTTGAGAACATCGCCCGCCGCAAGCACCGGCCCATCGACCTCATTCAGGAAATCGGCAACCTGTCCAAACGCGGGTACACCGACAAGCAGATTGCAGACAAGACTGGGATCAGCCCGAGCTACGTCAACATGTTGACCAAGCTCCTCGAGGATGGGGAGGAAAGGCTGGTGGCGGCTGTCGAAAGCGGCCTGATACCGCTGAGCCTGGCGCTAGACATCGCCCGGTCCGAGACCGCTGAAGTCCAGAACATGCTGATGGACGCCTACCAGGGCGGCAAGATCAAAGGAAAGAAGCTGGCTGCCATCAGACGCCTGCTCGACCAGCGCGAAAGGCGCCGCCGCAGGATGCGGGACAGCGGCTTCGGTTCTGTTCGCGGATCCCGCCGCACCACGCCTGTGGACCTCATGAAGGTTTACCAACGTGAGGCGGAAAAGCAGCGCATCCTGGTGAAGAAATCTGATTTCACCCAGCGCAAGCTGTTGTTCATCGTCGAGGCGCTCAAGGACCTATTGTCAGAAGAGACCTTCATTGAGGTGCTGCAGGCCGAACAGCTCGAATCCATGCCCCGCGCCCTGGCCGCACGCATCGCCGGCGAGGCATCGCCATGACTGGTGAGGCCAAGACGATAAAGCTGGCGTTCGAAGCTGAAGGCATCCACCTGCAATTGTCACAGCTGGTCCCGCTGAAGACCACGCGGCCCGGCACCAAGGAGAGCAAGAAGTATGCTCAGATCCTGCGCTCGGTAAAAGCGATCGGCCTGGTGGAGGCGCCGGTGGTTTCGCGCGACCCGACAAATCCGGGCATTTTCTTCCTGCTCGATGGTCATGTTCGCATCGAGGCGCTCAAGGATCTCGGCATCGATCAGGTCGAATGCCTCATCGCCACCGACGACGAGACCTATACCTACAACAAGAGGATCAACCGCCTGGTGCCCGTGCAGGAGCATCGAATGGTGGTTCGCGCCATACAGCGCGGGGTACCTGAAGAGCAGATCGCCGAGGCCCTGGGCCTGGAGGTCACATCGGTTCGCCGCCGGGCCCGCATGCTTGATGGCATTTGTCCCGAGGCAGTTCAACTGCTGACCAATGCCCCATGCCCTTTCCGAGTGTTCGACATCTTGCGGCAGATGCGGTCCATTCGGCAAATCGAGGCAGCCGAATTGATGCTGGGCCAACAGAACTTCACTGCGGTCTTTGCCAGGGCTTTACTGGTCGCTACTGCCGAGAACCAGTTGGTGCCCGAGGCCAGGTCCAAGCCCCAGGAAGCATCATCGGCGAAGGAACAGATCACCCGCCTCGAGCGAGAACTGGTCAGCCTGCAGTCCCAGATCAAATCGGTCGAGGACGACTATGGCATCGACAATCTGCACTTGACCGTCGCCAAGGGCTACGTTGCCAAGCTTCTGGGCAATGCGCGGGTCGTGCGGTGGCTTGCCCAAAACCGGCACGAATATCTGACCGAGCTGCAGTCGGTAGCCGAGATTGAGTCCGTTGCCCCAACTGCCATAGCTGCGGAATAGTATCGCGGCCCCTCGCACATACGCTGGAAAAACTTCTATGCCGCAGTCACCAAGTCATGCATCCTGAAGGAGAGGGGTGCTATGGCCGATCAGACCAAACAGGGTGAGGATTGGGATGCGCTCGAGCTTGACGCCATCATCGCAGATTATTTTGCCATGCTCGGCGATGAGTTGGCGCAACGCCCTTATGTAAAGGCTCAGCACCGCGTCGCTTTGATGCAGTTGATCGGCAGGTCGGCGGCCTCGGTCGAGTTCAAGCATCGAAACATCTCAGCCGTTTTGCAGGAAATAGGCTCCCCTTGGATCTGGGGTTACAAGCCCGCGCCCAACTACCAAGATGCCTTGTTCGACGCTGTCGACCGATATCTTACCGGTCACCGTGCCGCCTTCGATCGGCAGCCGGCTCCGGGGCCGCCTGTGGTTCCAGACCTTGATGCCGTTTTTACCACCATGCCGGTGATTACACCACGTCCCCGCCGCGAGGGATTGGAGCGCCTTGTGCGCAAATTCGATCCCGTGGAGCGGGATTTTAGGAATCGCCAGCTTGGTCGCGCCGGCGAGGAATTCGTCATCGACCTAGAGCGACGGCGACTGTCAGCGGTCGATCGTGGAGATCTCGCCGGCAAAGTCCGCTGGGTAGCTCAGGAAGACGGCGATGGCGCCGGTTTCGACGTTGCGTCCTTCGATCCAGATGGGCGGGAGCGTCTCATCGAAGTGAAGACCACAAATGGAGCCGCTCATACGCCGTTCTTTCTCACTCGCAATGAGATGGCGGTTGCTCACGAGCGACGGGAGCATTGGCACCTCTATCGTGTTCATCTTTTCGCACAGCAACCCAGGATTTTTACCGCCAGGCCACCCCTCGACATCTCTTTGACACTCTCGCCGGAAACATGGAGGGCAGCGCCAGGAGTGAGCGCGTCATGAGCCGCGTTCCCGATCATCCCCCGAAGTCGATCAAGCCGATCCGCACCCTGCAGGAACATTGGGACGCCGGCTTTACGATCCAATCGTTCTGCTCAAGTGGGAAGGGGCACAACCATGCTGTTGGGCGCCATTATTGCCGAGCGCGGTCCCGACGTCGAGATTGACTACGCCTTTAAGCGTTCGCTGACCTGTCCTGAGTGCGGTGCGCCCGGTGGTGGAATTGAGGTGAGAAAGCCATCATCAACGAACTGAGCATCGTGTTCGGCAATCCAGCAGTGTTGGCGACTCCCGCCGAGGACAAAGCGGCGATCGCGGCTCAGGGGTTGGCAGGGTGTGGGACGGGGATTAGGGGCGTTTGCCGGACTGGCGGGTCGTTCTGTTGGTCAGCCATTCCGTAGTATTCGCCGCCTGCTGGGCTGCAGCTTATCAAAGCATAAATTCTATCTGTGCCACCAAGTAGGGCAGATGTTTGGCCTCGCCCGTACATATCGTCCTGGTTTGATTGCGCGCCTGTTCTCAGTGGGGAACTGGAAGGTCACGCTTGCACCAAAGTCGCGCGAGCACATCCGCGTGGAGGATGAAGGTCAGATCGAGCTTCCATGTCTCGACATTGTCGCGATCGCATCCACAAAGGGATTGCTGTGGCATACGCTGGAGATCAGATCTAGGGCCCGTGTGGATCGGCTACCTGGGCTCACAGGAGACACCGCTGCGAAAATTGCGGACGACCTGAAGCGGTTCATCAACGACCACCTTTGCGACCTGGTTGGCTCTGAGAACGACCGCCTTCGCGAGATCGACGACGCCCTACACTCAATTCTGGCAGCGAAGGTACAGTATCTTGCCCACGCCGATCTCAGTCGCGCCATTGCCAGTGTGCCGGGCAGGGCAGCCGTCGCCTTATCACATCCATTGCTCGATGGGGCACAGACCGCTCCAATCTTGAGAGCAGCGTTGCCGAACTCATTCGAGCTGCTCACAAAGCCGGCTGTCCGAGATGGGTACAATGAAGCCTTCCTAGCCTCGGAGCTCCGAACGTTCTCCCCATTCTTCGACGACTTGGATGGCCGATCACTGTCCGGCCAGCAGCGTGAGGCGTGCATCCGGCTTGAGGACAACAATCTTCTCGTGGCTTCTGCGGGTTCTGGAAAGTCGGCAACAATGGTGGGGAAGGTCGCCTACGTCCTGGAAAAGCAGCTCTATCGACCCGAAGACATTCTGGTCCTTGCCTATAATAAGAGCGCTGCCGACGAGCTCAGGGTCCGTATCGCCAAGCAATTGAAAGTCAGCCCTGACGAACTTGGTTGTCGAGTCACCACATTCCACGCTCTGGGGCGCGGCATCATTCAGGAAGTCGAGGGAAAACCTCCACAGATCGCCAACTGGGTTGAGCATCCCGCCGCAGAGGCCAAGGCGATCGAAGAGATCATCCAGAATCTCATGAAGGCCGATGCCGATTTCAATCGGCTCTGGATCGACCTTCTTGTCGTCCATCCGAAGGCCGATCTTCCACGGGAGACTTTCGACAGCGAAACCGACTACCTGCGGTACATCACCGAACTGCGAACGAAGGGCAAGGCCACGATCGGAACCCATGCCGGCGTAATCGTGAAGTCCTTGCAGGAACAATCAATAGCCAACTGGCTGTGGTTGAACTCGGTGGCCTTCGAATACGAAAGGCAGGTCGAGGTCACCGATCAGGAGGGGGCGTCCCGTCATGTCCACCCTGATTTTTATTATCCGCTGACGAATACCGTTCATGAGCATTTTGCCCTGAACGCCGATGGCACGTCGCCATTCGAAACCTATGTGGAGCATGCCGAAAGCAAGCGGCAAGCCTATCGCGATGGCCAAATCGACTTCTTCGAGACGACATCTGCGCAGGCCAGTGATGGGAAGTTGCACACAGTGCTTCAAGCCCAGATCGAGCAGCGCCAGATTCCGTTGACTATGCGGTCATACGAAGAGATCCTGGAGGTACTTCGTCCCATCGTCATCAAGCACTACCACCAGGTGATCAGCACCTGCATTAAACACATTCGGGCCAGCCACCTTACACTGGGCATGTTGCTGGAACGGGCAAAATGTCTTCACGACAAGGAGCGGGCGAGGATCTTTGCGCAGGTGGTCTGGAAGATTGCCGCAGCCTATTCTCAGAAGCTGGCTGATGCGGATCGGATTGATTTCGACTCTATGATCGGTGACGCCACCAAGCTGGTAGAGACCCGGCAATACGTCAGTCCATATACCCTAATCCTGGTCGATGAGTTCCAGGACATTTCGGAGCCCCGGGCTAACCTGATCACTGCTTTGAGGCAGCAGAGTCCGTTCTCCAAAGTGTTCGCGGTTGGAGATGACTGGCAGTCGATCTATCGCTTTGCCGGCTCGGATATTTCTCTGTTCACGGGCTTCCAGCAGCACTTCGGCGCTAGTTGGCTCGGCAGACTCGAGCAGACCTACCGGTGCAATCAGCTCATCGCCGAAACGGCCGCCCAGTTCGTCCAGCGCAATCCTGCCCAGTTGAAGAAGGCCGTCCGCTCAACCCGCGCAGCGATCTCTAAGTCGATCCGGGTAATCCCTGTCAAACCGATCCGCGGCCGAATCGACTTCGGCCCGGCGTGTCACAAGGTGCTCGAACGGTTGGATACCTTCCTAGGTAGCATCTCGCAACAATGGCGCACCGACGACAAGCCAAAGCTCAAGGTCATGGTACTGTGGCGTTACAATCACCTCGATCCGTTCGAGGGGAGAATGCCCAGGTTCGAGCATATCGTGGTCGAAGCTCGGTCGTTCCATAGAGCGAAGGGACTCGAGGCGGACTACACCGTTCTTCTCGACATCAGCGAGGGAGACTATGGCGTCCCCAGCCGCATCGAGGACGACGAGCTCTTGCACCTTGTGATTCCGGAGCCCGAAACCTTTGCCTATGCTGAGGAACGACGGCTGTTTTATGTCGCGCTCACCCGTGCCAGCCGTGGGGTATTCCTGCTGACCAATCAGGACCAGCAGTCCCGCTATATCGACGAACTTTGTGACATCGCCCGCCAGGACGTCAGATTGGAATCCGTTGATGGTCAAGCGCTCCGTCCTTGCCCGAAGTGCTCGGCAGGATACTTAATTGACCGTCGGTCGAACTCTGGTGGGCACTTTCTTGCGTGTAGTCGAAGCCCAGAATGCAGGCATACAAGCTCGAGTGCTAGGTAGTACATGGGATCGGGCGACTCATTGCGCCTAGGGGGCGCAAATGCAGGAAGAAGCACTCAAGTCATGGCTGCCCGCCGGCCACAGTGTTGGTGGTATCTCTCGGAGGCTTACGCAGGCGTCCTTACCGGGGTCGAATTGGCAATCGAGGGCGCGATGGCAGCCTACCGGTATCCATCATACCTTGACCTCAGTCCTCTCGCAACCGATGCAAGTGTAATCCAACCAGAATCGTTTCCACTTGGGGCGCAATTGTATGAGTGACGCGTTTTTTCAACGCCGGTGGCCGATCCCGTAACCGGCCACCAACCGAGACAGTTTTGGGTTGGAGGCGATCTGGCCGCCACTAGTACCCATATGCGGTACTTCATTTGTTGGTGTCTTCAGCGAAGTATTGCAGTCCGGAGCCAAACATTGTCGCGTGCAGGGTTGCTGGGCTACACTATCCTATGCATTTGCGCGACGACTCACTCCTGCTTAGCGCGTCCGACCTGATCGGGCACCTGAACTGCCGCCATTTGACCGGCCTCGACATAGAGGTCGCGCGCGGCACACTTCCCAAGCCCACCTTCTGGGACCCGCTCCTCCAGATCCTCTGGGAGCGCGGCACACGCCACGAACGGGGCTATATGGAGCACCTGAAGGCGCAAGGATTCGACGTCACCGTTATCGACGGCGTCGGGGTGGATGACGACGCGGTCGCCCAGACCCGCACGGCAATGATCGAAGGCCATCCTATGATCGTGCAGGGCGCGTTTCGGCTGAATGGCTGGGTTGGTCGTACCGACATTCTCCGGCGCATAGACACGCCGAGCAATCTGGGAGCCTGGTCCTATGAGGTGATTGACACCAAGCTAGCCCGTGAGACCAAGGGCGGCACCGTCCTGCAACTCTGCCTCTATGCGGAACTCGTGGCCTCGGTGCAGGGCCTCACGCCTGCAT
Source organism: Devosia sp. (assembly GCF_030689745.1). Taxonomy (GTDB): domain Bacteria; phylum Pseudomonadota; class Alphaproteobacteria; order Rhizobiales; family Devosiaceae; genus Devosia; species Devosia alba. The sequence continues at coordinate 3,809 of NZ_JAUYGL010000044.1, read as the reverse complement.
ATTCTTACGTTGTCGCCCCCTGGTCCGACTACGAGCCGCAGATATTCCGCATGGACGACTATGCGGCCTATTACCGGCGGGTACGGGATGGGCTCGCCCGCGCGATCGACGAGCATGGAGACTCGGAGATTCATCCCGACCCGAAAGCGCATTGCGATATCTACCACTGGCAGGATCGTTGCGATCAGCGGCGGCGCGCCGACGATCATCTCTCCCTCGTGGCAGGCATCAGCAAGGTCCAGATCGATGAACTCAAGCGCCAGGGCATCGAGACCGCCGCCAACCTCGCGGTCATGCCGAGGCGACAAATGACAGCCAGGCGCTGATCAAGTGCGCGAGCTCGGCGTCGACGTCACTCTGCGGGAAGTGCTGAAGACCCCTGGCACCTTGATCGTGCCTGTGAGTGTAACCACCACCGAGCCCCGGGCCGCCAATACCAATTCCGGCTCGCCTAGTGGTGGCCGGGTCCTCGGTGACACACGGTTTCCATGCGAGGGCGGTGGCAGCTTGCGCGGTCTTCCAACTGCCTCCATACAAAGGGAAAAGTTCAATACTGGGGGGCTGAATTCCGCATGCCAATAGTAGCAGGCATCATTCTATTTTTCATTCTGATCTGGACGCCGCAATGGGTCTGGTGGACCGCCGGCGGCCTGGTCGTCGCGGGGATTGCAGCGTGGATTTTCCTAAAGTGGGCCGAGGGCGCCGAAGAGGAAAAACGTAAGAAGGCGGCTGAGGCGCTGGCAGAAGAGGAGCGCAATCGACCACTGCTTGTTGGCGAATCCCGGGCAGACCGTTTGTCGGCCGTGTACCACTCGCGACTGGGCAGCTGGATACCGAAAATCGCCGAGGAATACCTCAAGCATTGGAATGCGATCCCCGCGTTCGTGCCGATGCCCAGCCGCCTCCCTTCCATCCGTCAACAGATGGATAACGTGGTAGCCTTGAAGGTTCGCCAGCAGATCTTGCCCCACCTGCCAGACAGCCTTCAGACCGGCGCGCGTGAAGTCATTGACAGGCAAAATGCCGAATTCCGCTTGGTCTTCGAGGCCCCGATCCTGCAACAGGTCGAGCGACTTCGAGTTGCCTACCGCGATCCGTCAATGTCACCGATTCAGTTTGAGAAATGGTGCGAAAGCGCGCTCAGGTGGTCCGGCTGGTCGACTGCAGCTACGAAGGCATCGGGTGACCAAGGCGCCGACGTAGTCGCCACGAAGGACGGTGTGAAAGTTGTCCTACAGTGCAAGCTTTACTCGCGCCCCGTGGGCAATGCCGCCGTACAGGAAATCTTTGCAGCCAAGGCCCACTACGGGGCTGCCGGCGCTGCTGTGGTGAGCAACCAGGTATACACGCCGGCTGCCCAGCAGCTTGCTCGCTCATGCGGTGTGAAGCTCTTGCACGCCGATGACCTGATGAACTTCAACAGCAACTCCTGGTCCTGGGATGAGCGGGTGGGTTCCGGTCCTGGTCATGCCTAACCTCAGTGTTGAGGAAGCGGTAGGCACGGACGACATCGCAATTGTCCGCGCGTCCGACCCGCGGGTCATTGCCAAGGCGGAAAAAGAACCCAACCTCGCCAAGTTCGTGCGCCGATTCACCGATGCATTCAGCGAGAAACTGACCCCATCAGTCCTGATCCTTCGCGATGGCGCACCCAGTGGTTTCAGGGATGTATCGGCAATCGCAGGGTTCCGTGATGCGATCGCCTTCTCCACCATCGTTGCCGGCCGGGCGCTCCACGTCACCAAAGGTGGCGGATTTGGATATCCGACATGGGTGGAGACCTTCGACTTCTACACCTGGATGCTCGGCCGCGATGGAGAACACCTGATAGCGCAGACACCGGCGATGATGGGCACCCACACAGTCGAGAAGTTTCACGGACAGACCACGCCGGGCTTGCCTCAGGTCAACCTGTTGTCGCACTACATCGACGGCCCGATCTTCGATGAGGTTATGAGGCGATGGACGCTCCGTTTCCGCGGTGGCGAGGGGTCATGGGAGGACCGCGCCCTCTTCAGGTCACTGAATATGGCGCACGCCGCGATGATGATGCCTGGGGGTGTCGAGTACGGATTTTATGACGTCGGTCGCCTCCTGACACTCTGGATTTTCGCGTTCGAGAGACGAGCTCGCCGACATTCGAGCACAAACTGTCCGACGAACTGGATGGGCTGCGGTTCATAATCTTTGCGGAGGATGGCGCCTGGGGATTCAAGCTCGCAGGCCCACCGGCAGCCGTGAATTACGGGATCGCGCTTATAGGCACCGAGCGCCCCATCTACCCGTCCGCGAATTAAACAGTGCAAACATCCATCGGTCGCTTGCGATAGAGAATCACGATACCCTAGAACACAGACAGAACCTGCGACCGTCTCCCAGGAGAGCGAGAGCGCGGGAGCGGGAGACTATAGATGCTGACTTCGATCGAGCTATGCGCTGGCGCCGGCGGCCAGGCGCTTGGACTGGAACAAGCGGGCTTCGGACATGAGGCCCTGATCGAGATTGACGGCCACTGTTGCACAACTCTCCGATCGAACCGCCCGGATTGGAACGTAATCCACGACGACATGCGCGTGTTCAAGGACATCGCCCATAACTACAAGGGCATCGACGTCGTCGCCGGCGGCCTGCCGTGCCCGCCGTTTTCGAAGGCCGGCAAGCAGCTCGGCACCGAGGACGAGCGCTTCCTCTTCGACGACGCGGTCGACATCATCGATGTTATCCGCCCGAGGGCCGTGATGATCGAGAACGTACGGGGGTTCCTCGACGCCGTCTTCTTCGACTATCGCGAGAAGCTCAAGGGGCAGCTCCGCGCGCTCGGATACGAAACTGAGTGGCGCCTGCTCAATGCATCGCACTTTGGTGTGCCGCAGTTGCGTCCGCGCGTGGTCATCGTGGCCATTGAGAGGAAGTCATGGAAGCACTTCGAGTGGCCGCAGGAAAATCCGCATAATCCTCCGACTGTAGGCGAGACCCTCTATGACCTGATGGCCGCCAACGGTTGGAAGGGCGCGGATGCTTGGCGTGACCAGGCAGACGAGATCGCCCCCACGCTGGTGGGCGGCTCGAAGAAGCATGGTGGTCCTGACCTGGGGCCCACGCGTGCCCGCGCTGCCTGGGCGGCCCTAGGTGTCGAAGGCAGGACCATCGCCGTTGATGCACCGGGTCAAGACTTTGAGGGCATGCCGCGCCTGACCGTGCCCATGGTCGCCCGCATCCAGGGGTTCCCCGACGACTGGAAGTTCGCCGGTGCCAAGACCAATGCATACAAGCAGGTTGGCAACGCGTTCCCGCCACCGGTGGCTAAGGCTGTCGGTATGAAGATCCGCGAGGCCATACAGGCCGGCAACCGCCTGAGGCGCGTCGCCGCCTAACGACTGTGGTCGACAAACTCACTCCGGCGCGCCGCAGCGCGAACATGTCGCGCATCCGGAGCAAGGACACCAAACCCGAGATGGTGGTGCGGAAGCTCGCGCATGCCATGGGCTACCGGTACCGGATCCACCGCAAGGACCTGCCAGGCAAGCCCGACCTGGTGTTTGGACCACGCAGGAAAGTGGTGTTCGTCCACGGCTGTTTTTGGCACCAGCACGATCTCGAGCATTGCCTTGACGGTCGCCGACCTAAGTCCAACACTAGCTATTGGTCACCCAAGTTGCAGCGCAACGTTGATCGCGATGTAGATCATGTCACCGCTTTAAAGGCCGCAGGGTGGCAGGTGTTGATTGTCTGGGAATGCGAAACGTAAGACTTGGATTTGGTGGCACGACGTCTATCCACGATTTTGGGGTGACTGGCGCGAAGTAGGA
>NZ_JAUYGL010000002.1 GCF_030689745.1 Devosia sp. | reverse complement strand
CCCTTCGATGGCTTTGTTGAACAGACCAAGCGCGTCTCCCCGACCTGCCTCGTGCACTTCGATCGTAATCGTTACAGCGTGCCGGCCTCGTTCGCCAACCGGCCGGTCAGCCTGCGGATTTACCCCGAGCGGATCGCCGTCGTGGCCGAGGGTCAGGTCCTGTGCGAGCACGCGCGCATTATCGAGCGGTCCCATCACCAGCCTGGCCGCACGGTCTATGACTGGCGGCACTATCTGGCGGTGATCCAGCGCAAGCCAGGCGCCCTGCGCAATGGCGCCCCCTTCGTTGATCTGCCCGAGGCGTTCCGTCGCCTGCAGGGTCACCTGCTCAAGCATCCGGGCGGCGACCGGGAGATGGTCGAGATCCTGGCGCTGGTGCTGCATCACGACGAGCAGGCGGTACTCAGGGCTGTCGAGACCGCGCTTGAGGCGGGCGTTCCCACCAAGACCCATGTGCTCAATCTCCTGCACCGCCTGGTTGATGGCAAGGCCAGCCAGGTTGAAGCGATCGATGCGCCGCAGGCGCTGGTGCTGCGCCAGGAGCCAAAGGCCAACGTTGCTCGCTATGACTCGCTGCGCGGTAAGGATGTTCGCCATGCGTCATGACCCTGCCAGTGCCGCTGTTATGGTCATGCTCCGCAGCCTCAAGATGCATGGCATGGCCCAGGCTGTGGGCGAGCTCCTTGAACAGGGTGCACCTGCCTTCGATACTGCGGTGCCGATCCTGTCCCAGCTGCTCAAGGCCGAGCTCGCCGAGCGGGAGGTGCGATCGATCGCCTATCAGCTCAAGGCTGCTCGCTTCCCCGCCTATAAAGATCTGTCCGGCTTCGACTTTGCGTCAAGCGAGATCAACGAGGCCATGGTCCAGCAGCTTTACCGCGGCGCGTTCATCGAGGGCGCCGACAACGTGGTGCTGATCGGTGGCCCGGGCACCGGCAAAACCCACATCGCTACGGCGCTCGGCATCCAGGCGGTGCAGCATCACCACAAGAAGGTCCGCTTCTTCGCCACCGTCGATCTGGTCAATGCGCTCGAGCAGGAAAAGGCCTTCAACAAGGCCGGCCAGCTGGCCGAGCGCCTGCTGCGCCTCGATCTGATCATCCTCGACGAACTGGGCTATCTGCCGTTCAGCCCGTCAGGCGGGGCGCTGCTGTTCCATCTGCTCAGCAAGCTCTACGAGCAGACCAGCGTCGTCATCACCACCAACCTCAGCTTCAGCGAATGGGCCGGCGTGTTCGGTGACGCCAAGATGACCACGGCACTGCTCGATCGGCTCACCCATCACTGCCATATCCTCGAGACTGGCAACGACAGCTTCCGCTTCAGGGCGAGCGCTGCAGCACCCAAAACACGGAAGGAAAAACCCGCCACTTGACCGTTCCCGCGTCGCGGGAAACTATCGTCCAACCGGGTCAGTTCTCAATGACAATCCCGGGTCAGTTCCTGCCTTTCGGCAGCACGGCGTTAGAGGCGCTATGGTGGCTTGATGTTGGCTCCATTTCGCTCCTGGTCCTAGCGCGCGCAGCGTTCGCGACGCGTCAGTCCGTGCAGGGCATGCTAGCCTCTCTCGAGCGCTAGGGGTTCATTGGTCAGACGCCGCAGCACGTGCACGGCCGGATTATCGTGACAGAGCTGACCGAGAAGGGCAGAACTGCTGCCCACGTCCGCATGATCGCAGCCGCTACCGTCGAGCGACAGATGCTCGCTGGTTTGACGGGCGATGAAGCCAAATTGCTCGGTGGGCTTCTGCGATGCGCTCACGCGTTCATACCAGCAGACTGGCGAACTTTGGCGATGTCAGCTTCACGGCAACCGTGCGCCGGTGGTAAACGACCGTAATGGGTCGCAAGGTGCCGGACTGCTTCCAAGAGAAAATCAGGGAAGCGGCCTTTTCTGATTGCCGACTTTGGGCCGTAGGCAGTTCATTCCATCTTGGGCAGTTTTGCGACAAGCGGACGCTCGGCTTTAGAGTCATCCGAAGCCCTCGAGAGGATCGGGCATATCAGCAACTATCCGCGTTTGTCGTGAGTGTCGCTGGTCAAGCACGAGAATCAAGACCATTGGTGCGCACGTCAGAGAAGGAGTGCGGCGACCCTCACCTCAGAGTCTTGTTGTGATATCACTGAGGGGGATCATGCAAGGCCTTCCTCTAAGAGTTAGAACCGATGCGAGACATCAACATCAAAGCGACAGAGTATTTTGAGGCGGTTGCCCGATTGGGCACGGTCACGAAGGCTGCGGACGAGCTTGGGGTGTCCTCCTCGGCAGTTAGTCAGCAGGTGACCATTCTTGAGCGGCAGCTCGGCATAAAGCTATTCCGACGTGAGAAGAAGCGCCTGGTCCTGACACTGGATGGCGACCGCTTTTTTAAGACCGCTACCCAGGCTTTCAGAGCCTTACGAAACTCCAAGAGCGCGATCGTTCAGCAAAG
>NZ_JAUYGL010000232.1 GCF_030689745.1 Devosia sp. | reverse complement strand
AACTCGACCGTCAAATTCCTCCGCGCCGATGGTACTAAGTCTTAAGGCTTGGGAGAGTAGGTCGCTGCAAGGTCTGCCAAAAACGTATGATCTCAATACAATGTCGAAAAACAATACAAGAAGCCCGCACTGGAAACAGTGCGGGCTTCTTGCGTTCCAAAACAGACAATCACCGCGGCAAGATTCAGCAGCGGGTTGAACCGGGCCCACCAAGCAGCGTATCGATGGGGGGCGATGTCGTGCGGCAGCGCTCTATCCCGACCTCTCCTGCTGGATTGTTCAATGCGCTTTGTTCTCGTTCTGCTCGCTCTGCTGCTGTTGCCGGCGCTGGCCCAGGCTCAGGTGCCCTTTCTGCCCGGCACGGCGACGGAAACCGCCAGCGACAGCAATGCCGATGCCAGCATCGACGAATTGATCAGGATTATCGAGAATGACGCAAGCCGCGCGGCGCTGATCGAGCGGCTGAAGCAGGTCGAAAGCGATCCGGCTGGCGCGCCGACTGCCGAGCCGGCCGTGGCAGATCTCAGCATTGTGCGCCAGGTGGCTGAATACACCCAGGCGGCAGCCGAGGGCGCTTCGGCGACCATTCGCTCCCTGGGCGCGGTGTTCCTGGATCTGCAGGCCGGGATCAGTGGCACCGACAGCGCCAGTCTTGCCGCCTTCATGGAGATTGTCGGGCCCGTCCTGCTGGCGGCGGGCGGCCTGTTCGGCAGCTATCTGTTGCTGCGGATGCTCGCCCATATGCTGAGCCGCCGCATGGCGACAGGCCTTGAGACGGCGGGATGGCTGCGCCGCGCGGGCGCCGCCTTGCTCGCGGTGCTGATGGATCTGAGCACAGTGCTGCTGGCCTGGGGCATCGGCTATGTGGTGGCCCTCAATTTTGCCGGACAGGTGCCGGGGCGCATGGGGATCAACCAGTCGCTGCTGCTCAATGCCTTCCTTATGGTGGAAATCACCAAGCTGGCGGCGCGGGCCGTGCTGGCGCCGCGGCTGTCGGCGCTGCGGCTGTTGCCGGTCAACGATGACAATGCGGCCTATTGGTTCTTCTGGCTGAGCCGGATCATTTCGCTGATCGGCTATACCTTCCTGTTCATCGCGCCGCTGCTGGCCGGCAATCTGTCCGCGGCGATCGCGGCTGCGGTCAAGGTGCTGGTGATGGCCACGGCCGCCACCATCGCCGTCATCATCATCATGCAGAACCGCGACGATGTCCGGCACTGGCTGGCCGACCGCGCCAAGCAGCGGGACGACGGGCTGGGGCACTTCCTGGTGCTGCTGGGGCGGTACTGGCATGTGGTTGCCATTGCCTATCTGACCGCCTTGCTGGTGGTGTGGTTTGCCAATCCGGAAGAGGCGCTGCCTTTCATGCTGTCGGCGACGCTGCAATCGCTGGTCGCGGTGATTGTCGGGGTGGTGATCGTCAGCTTCATTGCGCGCTTGGTCAGTACCGGACTGAACCTGCCCGGCGATATCAAGGATCGACTGCCCCTGCTGGAGGCCCGGTTGAAGGCATTTGTCCCCACGGTGATGCAGGTGGTGCGCTGGGTGGTGATTATCGGTGTGCTGGTGGCTATTGCCCAGGCCTGGGCGCTGTTCGATTTTGCCGGCTGGATCAGCACCGAGGAAGGGCAGGGGGTTGCCGGCTCGGTGATTTCGGCGGCGCTGATCATCCTGGTTTGCCTGGCGCTCTATATTGCAGTGTCGTCCTGGGTGGAATTCCGGCTCAATCCCAATTTTGGCACGGTGCCGACATCGCGGGAAAAGACGCTGCTGGGGCTGTTTCGCAATGCCTTCACCATTGCCCTGGTGGTGTTCGGCGTGATGCTGGCGCTCGGTCAGATCGGGGTCAATATCGCGCCGCTGCTGGCCGGCGCCGGGGTGATTGGCCTGGCCATCGGTTTTGGTGCGCAAAAGCTGGTGCAGGACATCATCACCGGCATCTTCATCCAGTTCGAGAATGTGATGAATGAGGGCGATGTGGTGGAGGCGGCGGGCAAGACCGGGGTGGTGGAAAAACTCACCATTCGTTCGGTGACCATTCGCGACCTGAGTGGCACGGTACATCTGATCCCGTTTTCCTCGGTTGATCAGGTTTCCAACATGGTGCGGGGCTTCTCATTCCATGTGGCGGAACTGGGCGTGGCCTATAACAGCGATATCGTCGCGGTGAAGCAGGCGATGTTCGATGCCTTTGATCGCCTGATGGAAAGCGAGCACAAGGATCATATTCTGGATAATCTGGAGATGCACGGCGTGACCGCCTTTGGCGACTCAGCCATTACGGTGCGGGCCCGGATCAAGACGGTGCCGGGCGAACAATGGTCGACGGGCCGCGCCTATAATGAGTGCATCAAGACGGTGTTCGAAGAACGCGGCATCGAAATCCCCTACCCCCACGTCACCTATGTGCAGGGCGGCGAGGCGCGAGCCTCGGGGCGTGTGCTGCTGCCCTCGACTGACGAGACCGGGCCGAACGAGGGCTGAACCGGTTGTGATCGTGGCGCGGGATTGGGGCAGGGTGGCCAATCTGCCGCCGCAGCGCAGCGCGGCGCAAGGCGTCAGGGTCGGAAAGGGTCCGCCCCCAACGATGACTGAAGTGCAAGCCTCCCCCGGTTGACGGCTTTGTGAAGGGGCAGGCGGTTTGCCTTAAGCCGCCCTTAATTTGGTGGGTTAATATTGTGATACGCGGCACAGCGGGCGCAGAGCGTCACTTTTGTAAAATTGCGTATCACGAGGCTCGTCATGGTTGTTGCGGACGGCAGCATAATTCGGTTTTCTCGCCGGCTTTCGGCGCTGGCACTGGTGGCCCTGCTCTCTCTGGGCGGGGTGGCGCCTGCCCTGGCCAATAGCGCCGACTTCGTGCGGTCGCTGTGGCCGCAGGCCGAAGCGCGCGGGGTGAGCCGCTCGGCTTTTGAGCGGGCCTTTGCCAGTTACAACTACCTGCCCAAGGTGATGGAACTGACCGGCAAGCAGCCCGAGTTCAGCCAGACGGTGCAGCAATATATCGACCGGCGCGTGACTGATGGGCAGGCGACGAAGGGCCGGGCCATGCGGCAGGAGTGGAACCAGACGCTGACCGGTGCAGAGCAGCGCTGGGGCGTGCAGCCCGAGATCGTGCTGGCAATCTGGGGCATGGAAACCAATTTTGGCGGCTTCATGGGTGGCGAGAACACCATCCATGCGCTGGCGACGCTGACCGAGGGTGGATATCGCGCCAGCTTCTTCCGCGAGGAATTGCTGACGGCGCTACGCATTGTCAGCGACGGGCATGTGAGCGCCGATAACATGACGGGCTCGTGGGCCGGGGCGATGGGACATACCCAGTTCATGCCGTCGAGCTTCATGCGGTTTGCCGTCGACTACAATGGCGACGGGCGCAAGGATATCTGGAACTCGGTGCAGGATGCGTTGGGCTCGACCGCCAATTACCTGAACAATTTCAAATGGCGGCCGGGCGAGACCTGGGGTTATGAAGTCAAGCTGCCCAGCAGCTTCGACTTTGCGCGGGCGCGGACGATGGATCGCGCGCCGCTCAGCCAGTGGCAGGCTCTGGGCATTCAGCGAACATCAGGACGGGCTTTTCCGCGCCCCAACGATATCGGGCGGCTGTATATGCCGGCCGGCGCCAGCGGCCCGGTGTTTCTGCTGCTGCCCAATTTTGATGTGATCAAACGCTACAACAATTCGGACAGTTACGCGCTGGCGGTTGGTCATCTGGCCGACCGGATCATCGGCGGCGGTGATTTTGCAACGCCCTGGCCAGCTGGCGACTCGGCGCTGAACAAGGCGCAGCGGACGCAGTTGCAGACGCTGCTCGCGCAGGCCGGTTTTGATGTCGGAACGCCCGATGGCGTGGTGGGACCCAAGACCCGGGCAGCGGTTCGGGCCTATCAGAACAGGGTCGGTCTGCCGGCTGACGGTCATGTGTCCGGCCTGCTGTTGCAGCGCCTTCAACGTTAGCAGTCCGTTAACCATTCGGTAACAGTTTGGGAACAATCTGAGTTCGCTTAAGTAGAGGGCAGGCAAGTCTGAACGACCGAGACGCCTGCCCTCGCCCAGTTTGATGATGCCACAAATTGATCGGCTTTGCCGGCTATCGCAGTGGCTTTCTCCCAGTAGAACCAAATTCCCATGCCCAGACTGATCGTGATGCTTCGTCGTGCCGTGCTGGCCCTGCCCCTATTGCTGCTTGCCTTGTTGCCGGCCCCGGCTGTGGCACTGTCGGTGATGGATCCGTTCAACCTGCCGGCCTCGATGGATGGCGGGACCACCAAGGTGGGTGATGGCGTCGCCTACGCCGACGGGCCGCGCCACCGGCTGGACGTCTATGCGCCCGAAGCGCGCGGTGCCCCGGCCCCGGTGGTGTTTTTCATTTACGGCGGCGGCTGGAACCGGGGCGAGCGCAGCGACTATCAGTTTGTCGGGCGGGCCCTGGCGGCGCGTGGCTTCGTGGCTGTCATCGCCGACTACCGGCTGGTGCCCGAGGTGCAGTATCCCGGGTTTCTGGAGGACAGCGCCAAGGCGCTGAAATGGGTGCAGGACAATATTGCCAATTATGGCGGCGATCCCGCCCGGCTGTTCCTGGCCGGGCATTCGGCCGGGGCCTACAATGCGACCATGCTGGCGCTCGACCCGTCGTTTCTGCGCGAATACGGGGTGACGATGAACGTTTTGGGCGTGGCCGCCCTGTCGGGGCCCTATGATTTCTACCCGTTTGAATATGGCGAGGTGCAGAACGCCTTCGGGGCGGCCCGCAATCCTGAAGGCACGCAGCCGATCAATTTGGTGACCGACCAGACGCCGCCCATGTATCTGGCGACGGGCACGACGGATCCAATCGTGCGGATGCAGAATACCGAGCGGTTCGCGGAAAAACTCAAGGATAGCGGGGTCTGGGTGACCACGCGCTATTATGAGGGATTTGGCCATATGGAGCCGGTGATCGCCATGGGGTCGCTGTGGCGCTGGCGGGCGCCGGTGCTCGAGGACATGGTGGCGTTCTTCCAGATGTTCGGCGCCTTTCCGAGCGGCGTGCCCTATGCCGCCGTGACCCCCAATCCGCCCGAACAGCTGCCTGAGGCAATTGCCCCAATGGAGCAGATTGTCAGCCAGCTCAATGCCATGTTCCAGCCGATCGAGAACTGACGCGGCTGCCGCACTTGCGTCGGCAAGACAAAGCCGCCCGAAACTGGTTCCGGGCGGCTGAATGAGGGGCCGGCGCTACTCTGCGGCGTCAGCGGCGGCCGAGTTGAGCTGGCCATATTTTTCGACGCCGATACTGTCGAGCAGCTCAAGCTGGGTCTCGAGGAAGTCGATGTGACCTTCCTCATCGGTCAGCAGGGCTTCGAACAGGTTCTTGGTGACGTAGTCGCCCAGTTCCTCGCAGAGCTCACGGCTGGCCTTGTAGGCGGCGCGCGCCTCGTATTCGCCAGCCAGATCGGCCTCAAGGACTTCCTTGATCGTCTGGCCGATGCGCAGCGGCGCGATGCGCTGCAAATTGGGATGGCCTTCGAGAAAGATGATGCGCTCGATCAGGCGATCGGCATGGTGCATCTCCTCAATGGATTCCGCACGCTCCTTGCTCGCCAGCTTCTTGAAACCCCAATCGTCGAGGAGACGGAAATGGACCCAGTACTGGTTGACCGCACCGAGTTCGAGAAAGAGGGCCTCGTTAAGCCGCTCGATGACTTTTGCTTCGCCTTTCAAGACGTACTCCGCTTCGTTGCTGCTTGAGTTTTTCCAGCCCGGACTGCAATGAGACGAGTTCGCCAGAGGGCAGGGCTTGCTGTGCGTGGTAATTTTCGGTGACCCGGACGATAATGTCCACCACATTCGGCACGCAACCACCGCATTTAGCACGGCGGTCGAGTTCCTTGTAGACCTTGGCCGGGACGACCAACTGCCATGGATCGGCTCGCAACAGGTCCAGAACGATGTCCTCGATCTGTTTGGAGGTGATCATGTTGCACTGGCAAACAAGCATTAAACGGCCACGAATGAAGGCAAAATCAGGTGGCGGCATAAAGCGTCGTCAATAGCTGAATGTCAATGTCAGAATTGCCGCACTGACCGTCACGGGCCGAGCTGATCCAGCCAGTCTGGCTGTCATGGCCCTTGCCCCGATGCTCAAAGCGGTGGGGGCGATCCTGGGCTGCCATCTTGACGGGCCGTCGTCAGCCCCGGTGCCGGCGCCTTGCCCTGCTGCCGACGGGCGGCGATTACCGCCGCGGAGGCTGCGGTCCGATGGGCCGAGGAAAAGAACTCACGATGGGCCAGGATCAGGGTGGTGAGCAGGCAGGTGGCAATGGGGAGCCATTCGGAGACAAACCAGGCGACCGTCGCGACGGAAAAATAATAGGCGCGAATGCCGGAATTGAAATTGCGGGCGCCCAGCGCATTCATCCGGCTGATGGCGTCGATCTCGTCGGGGGAGGTGCTGCTGTCACTATCGATGGCGCCCAGCATGATGCAGAAGTGATTGAACTGCCGCAGCGACAGCGTGAAGGCAAAGAAGGCCATCACGAACATGGTCAGCATCACCAGCAGGTGAAGCTGCACATCGAAGACCGAGTACACCCGGTTCAGCGACAGCGAATTCAGCGCCGCCATCAGGGCGGGGACCTGACCGAACACTGCGAAGATCGCCAAGATCAGCAGCACCGCCGTCGACGCCAGAAAACTCACCGAGCCCATGATGTTGCCCGACAGGATGGCATCGAAGGGCGATTGGCGCAGCGCCGCATTGGCGACCCAGCGGCGGCGCTGCAGATTCATGATCACCGACAGGGATGGCCGGCGTTTTTCGATCTGCGGCACAATGATATTATAGGCCAGATAGAACAGCAGCGGCGACAGGGTGGCGATGAGCGGGATGGTCAAGGGCGGCCCCATAATAGTGTTTCGACCCTGTTATAGCGTGATCCGCCAAAAAGGCGACGGAATCAAATCGGGCGCGGGAAGCGCCGGTGGATGGCCTCGATGCCGCCGAGCACCTCAGGCGACAGGGTGACGTCGGCAGCGCCGATGGCCAACGCCAGCTGCTCGGTGGTGGTGGCGCCAATGATTGATGAGGTGGTGAAGGGGCGTGACAGGGTAAAGGCGATGGCCATCTGCACGGGATTGAGGCCATGCTCGGCGGCCAGCGCCAGATAGGCAGCGACGGCCGCCTCGGAGTACTCATTGTAGCGCCAGAAGGATTTCTGATAGTCGGCACGGCTGCCCGGTGGCACTGCGCCACCCTGGTACTTGCCGGTCAGCAGGCCGCCCGCCAGCGGCGAATAGGCCAGCAGCCCGACCTGCTCGTGATGGCTGAGTTCGGCCATGTCCAGATCGAACTGGCGCCGGGTGAGATTGTACTCGTTCTGCACCGAGGCGACGCGTGGCAGGCCCTTTTCCCCGGCGATGCGCAGCCATTGGGCAATGCCCCAGGTGGTCTCGTTGGAGACGCCGATATGCCGGATCTTGCCCTGCTTGACCAGGTCACCCAGGCCCTCGAGCATGTCCTCGATATTGTCGAGCACGTCAGCGGTATCCTGGGTGTGGGGGGCGTAGGTCCAGGAGCCTTCGAAATTGTAGCTGCCGCGCGAGGCCCAGTGGATCTGGTAGAGATCGATATAGTCAGTCTGCAGGCGGCGCAGGCTGTCATCGACCGCCTGGCGGATGGTGCTGGCACTGGCGCGGGAATTGTCGCGGATGAAGTCGACCGGACCACCGGCGATCTTGGAGGCGAGGATCCACTGCTCGCGCTTGCCGGTCCTGTTGAACCAGGTGCCGATGATTTCCTCGGTGCGGCCCGAAGTCTGGGGGCTGCGCGGCACGGCATAGATCTCGGCCGTGTCCATGAAGTTGAGGCCGGCCTCGAGCGCCAGATCGATCTGGGCGTGGCCTTCGGCCTCGGTATTCTGGCTGCCCCAGGTCATGGTGCCCAGACAGATTTCGGTAACCCGCAGATCGGTGCGGCCAAGCGGATTCAATTTCATGGGGAGACAACTCAAATGCAGGAAAGACGCATTGAAGACTAACTGATTTGATCTGGAATGGTAGGTTTGCAGCGTAAAAAACCGGGTTGTCAGAAAAGCGTCACTTAACGCGGTTTGGGGGTTGAGCATTCAACCGGTACCCCCTATATACCCCTCACGTCGCGGCACCGGCCGCACCGACGACAGGCCACACAGGCATTGTTATCGACATTGACGCGGGATGGAGCAGCCCGGTAGCTCGTCAGGCTCATAACCTGAAGGTCGCAGGTTCAAATCCTGCTCCCGCAACCATCGCCCCCCTTAATTGGGGGGCTTCCCTTTTCTGGATCAGCAATTCTGCAAGCGTGCCATGGACTTGAATGTCTACGGGCTTGCGTTCGCCCGTTGGCGTAATGACGACCTTGTCGATCATGCCGCGCAACGCCTCGAACAGCGCATCGCGCGGCTGGCCTTCCCTGATC
>NZ_JAUYGL010000230.1 GCF_030689745.1 Devosia sp. | reverse complement strand
CTCACATTGGGACTTGCCAGCGCTTCCGCGTTGATTATTATCGTTATTGATAATGATAATCAAGCGAGCTGTCATGGCGGTCGAAAACTTTCTCCAACGCCTGCCAGTCCCGCCAACGCGGGCACCCTCGGCGCGACGCAGTCACAATATCTATGTCGACCTGCAACGCGAGATCGTGCTCGGCATGTTGGCGCCTCGATCGGTTCTGCTGGAACTGGAACTGGCGAGCCGCTTCGAAGTCAGTCAGGGCACCGTGCGCGAGGCGCTGCTGCTGCTGCAGGAGGAGGGGTTGGTGCATCGACTGCCGCATCGCGGCACCACCGTGGCCGATTGCCGTGCTGACGATGCCGAGGAGCTCATTCGCTTGCGGCACGACATCGAGTGCCGCGGCGCGCGACGCGCCGTGGCGCGGTACGGTGTAGCTCTGGCCGAACCAATGCGACGCCATCTGGCAGCAATGCAGGCTGCGGCGGCCAGTGGCGATGAATATCTGCTCTCGGTGCATGATCGCGCCTTCCATGCCGAGCTGTTTGATTGCGCCGATCTGCCGCCGGTCCAGCCCGTGCTGGCGCGCTGCCTGGTGCATGCCCATCGCTTCAAGATTTTGCACCCCGCGCAAAACCGCGATCTGCTGGAGACAGCCAACCGCCATCAGGTCATCATCGATGCGCTCGCTTCTGCCGAGGTCGAGCAGGTGGTTGCCGCCCTGTCTCATCACATCACCACCATCGTTGATTTTGGCCCCAACATTCTAGGTGCCGGAGCATGAGCCGTTCGCGCCCAACCCCCGCAATGGCCGCCATTCTCGACCGCCTGGCCGTCGAAGATGTAGGGCTGCCCGATCCAACCACAGTGCCGGCCGGGCAGGGGCGAATCCAGGCCGCAAGCAGCAATGTACGCTGGAACCGGGATCTGCCGGAAATGGCCGACGTCAGCGATGTGTCAGTGTCCACCAAAGGCGCGCCCGTGCCCTGCCGGAAGCTGGTCCCCCAGGGCAGTCCGGTTGGCACCATTCTGTTTATCCATGGCGGAGGTTGGGCCTTCTGCGACATGGACTCCCACGAACGCGCCGCCCGCCTGCTCGCAATTGAATGCCAGGCCAATGTGGTGATGTGCGACTATCGCCTGTCACCTGAACATGCATTTCCCGCCGGGCTGAACGACTGCATCGCCGTCTGGGGTCAACTCACGGCAGGTGAGGGGGCCTTTGCCGAACTCAAGGGGCCGTTTGCCATCTCCGGCGACAGCGCCGGGGCCAATCTGGCAATGGCGGTCATGCTGACGCCAGAACTTGTTCAGCCCGACTTCGGACTGCTTTTTTACGGAGTCTATGACGCTGACTTTGCGTCCCCGTCCTATCTGGAGTGGGCCGATGGTCCTGGGCTGACCCGTGGCAAGATGAAACGATACTGGGACTGGTATGCGCCCGAACATCAACGCGCCGACCCGCGACTGGCGCCAGTCCGCGCCAGTGACGCAGCGCTCCGGGCCCTGCCACCCCTTTACCTGAACGCTGCTGAAATCGACCCGCTGCGGTCCGATAGCGAGCGGCTTTATGCGCGGCTGACGGCTCTGGGCCGCGCCGACCAGTTTCGCCTGCATGGCGGAGTTGTTCACGGCTTCATGCAGATGAGCCTTGAACTGGAGGAGGCGCGCCTGGCGCTGGCAGATGCGGGGGCGGCCTTCAAAGCCTTCGTGCAGCAAGCGGCGCGGAGCAATAATAATTGGGAGAGAGAACAATGAAGACGATTACGAGAACCAGCGGTCTTGCCGCAGCCCTATTGGCCTCAACCGTCCTGTTTGCAGGCACGGCAATCGGCCAGGAAGTCAATTTCTGGTACCACTTCGACAATGCCGATAACCCGATGTCCGATCTGGTCGCCAAATTCGAGGCCGCCAATCCCGGCATCACCATCAATGCCGAAAACGTGCCGTGGAACAGCTATTACGACCAGCTCTACACTTCCATCGTCGCCGATAACGGCCCCGATGTTGCCATGGTCAAGATGACAGCACAGCCGCGCCTCATCGAAATGGGCGCGCTTGAACCGATCGACGACCGCCTCGCCGGCTGGGCCGGCAAGGCCGATATCCAGGATGATCTGTTCAACCTGACCGCGGCTGCCGACGGCACCCACTATTACCTGCCGGTGCAGTACGTCATTCTCTATCTCTACTATCGCGCCGATCTGTTTGCCGATGCGGGGCTTACACCGCCCACCACCTGCGACGAGTTCCGCTCAGCTGCAGTGGCGCTGACCAAGGATACCAATGGTGATGGCCAGATTGACCAGTATGGCTTCGGCTTCCGTGGTGGAAAGGGCGGCCATGACCATTGGGCCAGCTTTACCGTGTCGCGCGATGGCGTTGGCTTTGGTCCCGGCGAACTGACCTCGGCCGCTGGTGTTGCCGGCACCCAGTTCGTGCTCGGCCTGTTCCAGAAGGACAAGGTCTTCCCGCCATCGGCCCCCAATGACGGTTTCAAGGAAGTCATCGGCGCCTTCCAGGGTGGCACCACTGCCATGACCATCCACCACATCGGCTCGTCAGCTGACATGGTCAAGGCACTTGGCGACAAGGTATCAGCTGTGCCGGTGCCTGAATGCGGTGGCGGTCATTGGACGGCCTTTGGCGATGAGAGCACCGCAGTGTTTTCTGCAGCCGAAGACAAGGACGCAGCCTGGAAATGGACGGCTTTCCTCTCCAGCGAAGGCAACAATGCCAAGTTCAACGAGGCGACCGGTCAGCTCCCGGTTACCAAGTCCGACACCGCCAACTGGACCCTGCACGACAAGCGCTTCGTCGATGCAACCACCGCCTCGCTGCCCTTCGCCCACCTCTATCCTAATGTGAGCGAAACCGCTGATTTCACCAACACTGTCTGGCCTATCGCCATGCAGCGGGCCCTGATCGGCGAGATCACGGCCGAGGAAATGAACGCCGAAATCGACGCGCTCTTCAACAAGTGAGCGAGCACGGCAGGCCGGGCATTCCGGCCTGCCGTCACAGCAGGGTCCAATAATGTCCACAACCGTCGTACCGCCAGCGCCTCTGTCGCGCCGCGTTCTGCCCTACGTCATGCTGTCTCCCGCTGTGCTGGTGACGCTGGCCATCGTGTTCCTGCCCATGGTGCAGGCGGTGTGGATGAGCCTGCACGACTACGTGCTGTTTCGCCCCAAGGATTTTGCTTTCGTTGGGCTCAAGAATTTCATCGCGGTATTTCAGGATCCGGTGTTCTGGGTGTCCTTGCAGCACACAGCCATCTGGATCGCCGTGACCGTGCCGGCCCAGATGTTGCTGGGCCTGGCCACAGCATTGCTCCTCAACCAGAACTTCCCCTGGCGCGGCCTGGCGCGCGCTCTGGTGATCATTCCATGGGCGCTGCCCTCGGTTGTAATCGCCCTGATGTGGGTATGGATCTACGACGCCAATTTTGGCGTGCTCAACGACTTCCTGCTGCGCATGAACCTGATCTCCACCTCAATTCCGTGGTTGGCCAATCCCGATACCGCGCTTTACGCCATCATCCTGACGCTGACCTGGCAGGGCTTCCCGTTCTTTGCCGTGATGATCCTCGCCGGCTTGCAGGCCATTCCGGCCAGTTATTACGAAGCCGCTGCCATTGATGGAGCCTCCAGCTTTCGCCAGTTCTGGCACATCACTCTGCCGGGCCTTTCTGGTGTGTTGATGACAGCCACGCTGCTCCGCCTGATCTGGGTCGCCAATTCCATCGATGTGATTTTCATCATGACCGGCGGCGGCCCCGGCTATTCGACTTATACCCTACCGCTTTATGCCTTGGTCGAGGCCCGCACTGGGCTGGACTACGGTTATGGCTCGGCACTGGCCGTGGTCTTCACCATCCTGCTGCTCGGCTTTGTCGTGCTCTATCTCCGGCGCGCCGGGAGGAACATCGCATGATGGTTCGGAAGAACTCGCTGATCCGCCGCCTACTGACCATCGACCTGCCGGTGTTCCTGATCATCTGTTTCACCCTGGCGCCCTATCTTTGGATGGCGCTGACCTCGGTTACTGAAAAATCCAAGCTGTTCACGGAAGGGCCCTCACTCACCGGGGCCACGCTCAACAACTATGCGCGTTTGTTCAACACTGTCGGTTTTGGAACCAATCTGCGCGACAGTTTCATCGTTGCTGGTGGCACCGTGGTTGTCGGTCTGGCGCTGGCCGTGCCCGCCGCCTACGCCTTTTCGCGGTTCCGCTTCAAGGGCAGGCGTATCCTGATGCTGCAGTTCCTGCTGATCAACATGTTCCCCCTGGTCCTGCTGATACTGCCGCTGTTCATCCTGATGAAGACGCTGGGACTGGTCGATACCTATCTGGCCCTGATCATCGCCAACTCCACCATCGCCATTCCCTTCTCGGTCTGGATGATGACCAGCTATATCAACGGCATCCCGCGCTCGCTTGATGAAGCGGCAATGACCGATGGCTGCACTCGCTTCGGGGCACTGTACCGTGTGGTGCTGCCGCTATGCGCGCCAGGCATCATCGCCACAGGCGTCTACATCTTCATCACCGCCTGGAACGAGTACCTCTACGCGCTGACCCTGGGTGGCCGGCACGTCAAGACCATCACGGTCGCCATCCAGACGCTGATTGGCGAATACCAGGTCGAGTGGGGGCTGCTCACCGCTGGCGGCATCATTGGCGCGCTACCGGCCACGGTGATGTTCCTGTTCGTTCAAAAGCATCTGATCGCTGGCATGACCCAGGGCGCGGTCAAAGGATAAGGGACCATCTTGAAAAATCCGATAGGCATCATCTCCATGCAGTTCGTGCGCCCCTTCACCGGGGCCCATCTCAACGTGCTGCAAACCATCAAGGCGATCGGTTTCGATTTCATCGAACTACTGGTGCCTGAACCTGAAGATAATCTGGATTCCACTGCGCTCAGGGATGCTCTGGCCGAGGCCGGTCTGGACATCGTTCTGGCCGCACGCGTCAACCTGCAGCGCTCGATCTCGTCTGACGATCCGGCGGCCCGTCAGGGCGGACTGGACTATCTCGAGCATTGCGTTGAAATGGCGGACGCCATTGGCGCGAAGATCACCGGCGGTCCGCTCTATGGCGAGCCGATGGTGTTCGCTGGCCGTCCGCCCTTGCCGCGCCGCGCCGATGAAATGAAGGCCCGCGCCGACCGGATGATTGAAGGCCTGTCGCGCGTGGCGTCCAAGGCGCGTGCCGCCGGGCAGGTCTTCGCGCTCGAGCCGCTCAACCGGTTCGAAACCGATATGCTCAACACGACGATTCAGGGCATTGCCGTGATCGATGCGGTCAACGATGCCGGTCTTGGCTTGATGCTCGATACCTTCCACATGAACATGGAAGACCAATCCATCCCCGACGCCATTCGTCTGGCCGGCAAGCGCACCGTGCATTTCCAGGCCAACGAAAACCATCGCGGCTTTCCCGGCACCGGCAATATGGATTGGCCAGCCATCATGCGCGCGCTGTCGCAGATAAACTACCAGGGCCCGGTATCGCTTGAACCCTTCCGCCGCGATGATCAGCGGCTGGCCTTGCCCATCGCCCATTGGCGCGCCCCGGCCGAGGACGAGACCGAAAAACTGAAATCCGGTCGGGCGCTGATCCGCGCTGCGCTGGACTTTGCGGAGTTTGCCCAATGACCTTGAATATCGGCTGGATCGGCTGCGGACGACACGCCACGCAGATGCTGCTGCCCCAACTGGGCCTCGCGGGGTTCCGGATCGCCGCGCTGTGCGACCGGGAAGAGAGCGCGCTTGCCGCAACAGCGGCCCAATATGGTGTGGCTGCAACCTACACCGACTGGCAGAAAATGCTCGATCAGCCCGGGATCGACGTGATTGGCATGGCCGTTGGCCCGCAGGTCCACTACGCCGCCACGATGGCCGCCCTAGAACGCGGCCTGCCGGTATTCATGGAAAAGCCCCCCGGCGGCAGTCACGCTGATGCCCTTGCACTGCAGCAGGCCTCTGAAAAGGCGGGCATACCCGTCTACGTCGGCTTCATGAAACGCTATTCCACGGGTAACCGGATCGCTGCCAATATCCTGCGTGGTGACGAGTTCGGGCCGATTTTGGGCATAACGGGCAGCTACATGACCGCCCCAACCTACTTTGTCGGTGAGGTCGACTACACCGGGTTCTATCTGCATCACTGCGTGCACTACATGGACCTGATGCCGTGGCTGGCCGATAGCTCGATTGCCGAAATGACGGTGCGCCGCAACGTGCTGGCGCCGGGACGGATCCTGTTCCACATGGGCTTTGCCTGCGACAACGGCGTGATCGGCAATGTGGTGATGGGCACGGTGCAATCGCGCGGCACCCCGATGGAACAGATCACGGTGATGGGCGATAACAATCGGATTGAAGTCGCCAACGTCGTCAATGTCGCCTGGCATCGCGACCCACCCTTTAAGGCAGAGGACCCGGCTGCGACTCTCAGCAGCGCCAGAGATACGCTGAGCTGGACGCCCAATTTCACCGCCGCCGCCAATGAGGACCACAAAGGATATGCCGCGCTGATCGCCGACGTGGCCAAGGGCCTGACAGGTCAACTAACTGCGGCACCGACCATTCGTGACGGTGTGGCTGCCATGGCAAACTTGGAGCGCATGGTGGCGTTGCTCGAAGTCAAAGCCTGATTGGCGAATTCGGCCGTCTTTGGGTTTCCAGACATGAGTTTAGGTCGGCCCAACGGCGCAAACCTGCGGCCAAAGCTGTTTGCATTTTCGCATCAACACTTTCCGAACGTGAGCGGCATTGACGGCTTTTCTCGAAAGCCAGAGTCGTTCCCACCTATGATAGCCACATCCGTTCCACCGTGAGCGAGTGACGGCTCTTGGAAACCAGCAAAGGTGGTCGCAAAGATCGATATAGGGCGCGGTAGTCATCATAAAACTCGGCGGCGCGCCTGACCTGACATTGCATCGGAAAGTCCATATTGGACTGCCTGAGGAGGGCGTGCATTTGTTTGATGCGTCGGGCAGATCGCTGCGGTAGGCAGTCCCAGTTTTCGGTCGGGGGGGGGCTGAAGCATGCGTTTGCCCGTGCTGCTGCCGCACCGTGGTGCGAAGTTGCCGGTCGCTGCGGGCAGGGTCGTCAACGCGCGAAGGCCCGTACCCGAACTGGTGCTGCACTGGCCCGCTAGGCAGAATGGCGCATCTGGCGCACAGCAGGCCGCCGCTTCAAACAGAGCTTCACGTATTGGGCCGCTAGTTTGGCGAGCCAACTCCTGTGGCTCGGCCAGGACTTGGTCAGCCCTGCCACCGTCCAGTCTTTTGCTGACCCATCATCGGCCTCAGAGCATGGCAAGCGCTCCGCGCATCCAGGTTCCTCACCGGATTGGCTCAGAACGGTATTTTCGGGGTGAAGATCGGACTGTGGGCGGAAAAGCGCAGCCTACGGTTTCAATTCTGACCGCGCGTTTGATTTCGACACTGCCGCAACAACTGGAAAATAAGTTGCGATTGACACTCGCTTTGCTTTCGCATTAACTCAAAATGCGCTCGAAACGACTGGAACCAGCACTTGAGCAGCAGGGAGGGCCAATGTTCAAACTCACCAATGGTGAGGGAGCTGCGCCACGGCTCATTAGCGGCAGGTTGCCGACGGTGCTACGGCTAGGCCCGACTGTTAAAGGCCTTTTTGCGCACCCGATTGCGCAAGGGGTTCTTCAAAGGTCCGGCACTGCCCGTCCGAGAGGATATTGTTGGCCGAGCGCGATTGATTCAGTCGTCAAGTCGCCAAGACGGGCGTATGGTTTGCCCGGTCGGCCCCTCGCCACGCGTCTCGAGCGCAATATTGGCCTTCGTGCCAACGCCATGTTGGGTGTTGCGGTACGTGATCGTGACCTGGCCCAGCATTCTTGCGTCGACTTTTATCAACCACAAGTGCGTACCCCGGCTGCTCAGCGGCGGCCCCCGATTTGTACAGCTATCCTGCAGCGCGGCACCAAGCTCCGCTTGCCTGGCACCACAGTAAAAACTGCCGAATGCAACAGATTTCCCGCAACGCCTGGCGCCTCGCGCGCCACGCTGCCAGCTACAAAGGATCTGCAGCTTGCTCGAACTTGACGGCATTACCAGGGTGGTGGGCGCACACATCCATATTAGCGATGTGTCGCTCAAGCTTGAGCGCGGCACGCTCAATGTGCTGCTCGGGCCCACGCTTTCGGGCAAGACCAGTCTGATGCGCCTGATGGCAGGCCTCGACAAGCCAACTCACGGGCGCCTGACCTTTGACGGCGTGGACGTGACGGGCGTGCCGCCGCAGAAGCGCGATATCGCCATGGTGTTCCAGCAGTTCATCAACTACCCCACTATGACGGTCTACGAGAACATTGCCTCCCCGATGCGGGTGGCCGGTGCCGATCGCAAGACCATCGATGACGCGGTGCAGAACGCTGCCGAACTGATGAAGCTGACGCCCTATCTGCAGCGCACGCCGCTTAACCTGTCGGGCGGACAGCAGCAGCGCTGTGCGCTGGCCCGCGCCATCGTCAAGAATGCCGGCCTGGTGCTGCTCGACGAGCCGCTCGCCAATCTCGACTACAAATTGCGCGAAGAACTGCGCGCCGAACTACCCCGCATTTTCGCCGAAGCTGGCACCATCTTCGTCTACGCCACAACCGAGCCGTCAGAGGCGCTGCTGCTGGGCGGCAATACGGCAACCCTGTCTGAGGGGCGCATTACCCAGTTCGGCAAGACTATCGACGTGTTCCGCCAGCCGCGTGATCTGATTACAGCGCAGACCTTTTCCGATCCACCGCTCAACACTATTGCCATGCGCAAGATGGGCACTTCGTTCCAGATTGAGGGCGGCTTTGATTTTACCGTGCCGCCACACTTCGGTTCGATCGCCGACGGTGCCTACGTCATCGGCTTTCAGCCACATCACCTGTCACTGACCCGCGCTAGCGCCCCATCCGCGGCCATCAAGGCGACCGTGACGGCTATGGAGATCACCGGCTCGGAGAGCTTTGTGCATCTGCGCTACGCCGATGCACGCTGGGTCATGCTGACGCCGGGCGTCCATGATTTCGACGTCGACGCGCAGATCGAGGTCTTCCTTGATCCCCAATTGTTGCTGGTGTTCGACAGCCAAGGCCGCTCCGTCACTAATGCCCACCCAAGCGCGGCACAGGAGGCACTTCATGGCACGAATTGATCTCGACCATATCCGCCACTCCTATCTGTCCAGCCCCAAAACCGACGCCGACTTCGCGCTCAAGGAAGTCCATCACCAGTGGGATGATGGCGGCGCCTATGCTTTGCTCGGCCCCTCGGGCTGCGGCAAGACCACGCTGCTCAATGTCATTTCGGGCCTGGTGCATCCCTCGCGCGGCCGCATCCTGTTTGATGGCAAGGATGTGACGGCGCTAACGCCCGAGCAGCGCAATATCGCGCAGGTGTTTCAGTTCCCGGTGATCTACGACACCATGACAGTGTTCGACAATCTGGCATTTCCCCTACGCAATCGCCGGTTTGCCGAGGACGAGGTCAAGCGCAAGGTAACAGAGACCCTTGAGATGATCGACCTGTCCGACCTGGCCGACAAAAAGGCGCGCGGGCTGACGGCCGATCAGAAGCAGAAGATCTCGCTGGGTCGCGGTCTGGTGCGGTCCGACGTCAATGCCATTCTGTTTGACGAACCACTCACCGTCATCGACCCACATATGAAGTGGGTGTTGCGCAGCCAGCTCAAGCAATTGCACAAGCGCTTTGGCCACACCATGGTCTATGTCACTCATGACCAGACCGAGGCGCTGACCTTCGCCGACAAGGTGATGGTTATGTATGAGGGCGAGATCGTACAGATCGGCACGCCGTCGGAGCTCTTCGAGCGCCCCAGCCACACCTTTGTCGGCTATTTTATCGGCTCGCCCGGCATGAATGTGTTTCCGGTGGCGCTGGACAGCGACACCGCTCGTCTGGGTAGCCAGACCATCGATCTGCCCGGCTCTGTCACCACCGAAAAGGGCGCCAAGACCGAGCTTGGCGTACGGCCTGAGTATGTTCAGCTCGGGCGAGCGGGGCTGCCCATCACCATTCACGCCGTTGAGGACATTGGCCGCCACAAGATCGTGCGAGCGCGCCTTGAGGGGCTCGATCTGGCCGCCATCGTGCCCGAGCACGGCGAGATCCCGGCCGATCCACACATCACCTTCGATCCGAAGGGCATCAATATCTACGCCAATTCCTGGCGCCAAGACCTGAGGGGCAGACCATGGACAGAAACTGGAACAACAAGGCCTGGTTTCTAGTGCTGCCGATGCTGGTGCTGGTGGCGTTCTCGGCCATCATTCCGCTGATGACGGTGGTCAATTATTCGGTGCAGGACACTTTCGGCAACAACCAGTTTTTCTGGGCCGGCCTGGAGTGGTTCGAAGAGGTGCTGCACTCGAATCGCTTCTGGCAGGCGCTGGGTCGCAATCTGATCTTTTCCGGCATAATCCTGGCCATCGAAGTGCCATTGGGCATTCTGATCGCGCTCAACATGCCCAAAAAGGGCGTGGGCGTCGCAGTCTGTCTGGTGCTGATGTCGCTACCGCTGCTGATCCCGTGGAACGTGGTCGGCACCATCTGGCAGGTATTCGGTCGCGTCGATATCGGTCTATTGGGCTATGCCCTGGCGAGCCTGGGTATCGACTATAACTATGTGCAGGATCCCTTCGACGCTTGGGTCACCGTGGTGCTGATGGATGTCTGGCACTGGACGAGCCTGGTTGTGCTGCTGTGCTACGCCGGATTGGTGTCGATCCCCGATGCCTATTACCAGGCCGCCAAGATTGATGGCGCCTCGCGCTGGTCGGTGTTCCGGTTCATCCAGCTTCCTAAAATGCAGCGCGTGCTGCTGATCGCCGTGCTGCTGCGCTTCATGGATTCGTTCATGATCTACACCGAGCCTTTCGTGGTGACCGGCGGTGGCCCCGGCAATTCGACGACCTTCCTGTCCATCGATCTGGTCAAGATTGCCATTGGCCAGTTTGATCTGGGCCCCGCTGCTGCAATGTCGCTGATCTACTTCCTGATCGTTCTGCTGATGAGCTGGGTCTTCTACACCGTGATGACCAATCTAGGGCAAGGGGACCAGCGATGAGCAATCCCGCAATGGACGCGTCCATCAGGCCGGCCGCTTCTGGCCCAGCGCCGGCGCAGCAGAACTATTCAGTGGGCACTGGGGTTGTCAGCCGCCGCCCCCGCACGTTCGGCTTTTCCTGGCTGATCCCCACCATCTACATTCTGTTTTTGCTGCTGCCGATCTACTGGCTGGTCAATATGAGCTTCAAGACCAATCAGGAAATCACAGCCTCCTTCTCGCTGTTTCCCAAAGCGTTCACCTGGCACAACTATAGGTTGATCTTCACCGATCCATCCTGGTATTCGGGCTACATCAATTCGATCATCTATGTGGCGCTCAATACCGTCATTTCGCTGCTGGTGGCGCTGCCTGCCGCCTATGCTTTTTCGCGCTACCGGTTCCTCGGCGACAAGCACCTCTTCTTCTGGTTGCTGACCAATCGCATGGCTCCACCGGCGGTGTTCGCACTACCCTTTTTCCAGCTCTATTCCTCTTTCGGGCTGATCGACACCCATATCGCGGTGGCCTTGGCGCACTGCCTGTTCAATGTGCCGCTGGCGGTGTGGATCCTTGAAGGCTTTATGTCCGGCGTGCCCAAGGAAATCGACGAAACCGCCTATATCGACGGCTACTCATTCCCGCGATTCTTCATCAAGATCTTCATGCCGCTGATCGCTTCTGGCATCGGCGTGGTGGCCTTCTTCTGTTTCATGTTCTCCTGGGTCGAACTGCTACTGGCCCGCACCCTGACCACCACGGACGCCAAGCCGATTTCAGCGATCATGACGCGAACCGTGTCAGCCTCGGGCATGGATTGGGGAGTGCTCGCAGCAGCCGGGGTGCTCACCATTATTCCGGGCGCGCTGGTGATCTATTTCGTGCGCAACTACATCGCCAAGGGCTTTGCCCTCGGGCGGGTTTAGGAGGAGAGGATGGACTTCTCATGGATGGCGTGGACCTGGCCGACGGCCTTGTTCTTCCTCACCATTCTGGCGCTGCTGGCCGGCATGGCGATCTGGGAATATCGCGTTCCCGGTGGCAGTCCACGCATCGGCATACTCAGGTTCGAAACAACGCGCGGCGACCGTCTGTTCGTATCGCTGCTCGGCAGTGCATTTATCAATCTCGCATGGCTCGGCCTGGTTGGGCCCGAACTGTGGTGGAGTCTCGTCCTGTCGGTGGTCTACGCAATTTGCGTGTTCCGCTTTGTCTAGGCGAGAGGATGGGGGGCGGCTCAAGGCAGCCGCTTTCAGACGGAAACCAAACGACTAGGGAGGACTGAAATGCGACTGAATTTTCTGACATCGACTGCAACACTCGCCCTGCTGTTGGCGGGGACCCCGGCCTATGCCGGCATGGAGGAGGCAAAAACCTTCCTCGATACGGAAGTTGGCGAAATGTCGACGCTGTCCCGCGCCGAGCAGGAAGCTGAAATGCAGTGGTTCATCGACGCCTCTGCTCCATTCGCCGGCATGGAAGTCAAGGTTGCCTCGGAAACCCTGACCACACATGAATACGAGTCCAAGGTACTGGCGCAGGCGTTCTTTGACATCACCGGCATCAAGGTCACGCACGACCTGATTGGTGAAGGCGACGTCGTCGAAAAACTGCAGACCCAGATGCAGTCCGGCGAAAATATCTACGACGCCTATATCAATGACAGCGACCTGATCGGCACCCATTGGCGCTACCAGCAGGTTCGCAATCTGACGGACTGGATGGCGGGCGAAGGCGCTGCCGTCACCAATCCGGGGCTGGACCTGGGCGATTTCATTGGCTCCTCCTTCACCACCGCGCCCGATGGCAAGCTCTACCAGTTGCCCGATCAGCAGTTCGCCAACCTCTACTGGTTCCGCGCTGACTGGTTCGCCAATGAAGCCAACAAGGCCGAGTTCAAGGACAAATACGGCTATGATCTAGGTGTGCCCGTAAATTGGTCTGCCTATGAGGACATTGCCGAATTCTTCACCGGCCGTGAAATCGATGGCGTCACAGTCTATGGTCACATGGACTATGGAAAAAAGGACCCATCTTTGGGCTGGCGCTTCACCGATGCCTGGCTCTCCATGGCCGGGAACGGCGACAAAGGCATTCCCAATGGTCTGCCAGTCGACGAATGGGGCATCAAGGTCAACGACAAATCGCAGCCGGTTGGCTCATGTGTGGCCCGCGGTGGTGACACCAACGGCCCGGCCGCAGTCTACTCAATCCAGAAGTATCTCGACTGGCTCAAAGCCTATGCACCGCCGGCCGCTCAGGGCATGACCTTCTCGGAATCGGGTCCGGTTCCGGCCCAGGGCGAGATTGCCCAGCAGATATTCATGTACACCACCTTCACCGCCGACATGGTCAAGGACGGTCTACCGGTCATGAACGAGGACGGCACGCCAAAATGGCGTTTTGCCCCCTCGCCCCATGGCGTTTACTGGAAGGACGGCATGAAACTGGGCTATCAGGACGTGGGTTCCTGGACGTTGATGAAGTCGACCCCGGTCGACCGCGCTTCGGCGGCCTGGCTCTACGCCCAGTTCGTCACCTCCAAGACGGTTGACGTCAAGAAGAGCCATGTGGGCCTGACCTTTGCTCGCGAAAGCACGATCCGCGACCAAAGCTTCACCGATCGCGCGCCCAAGCTGGGTGGTCTGGTCGAGTTCTATCGCTCGCCAGCCCGCATTCAGTGGTCGCCCACCGGCACCAATGTTCCCGACTATCCAAAGCTGGCGCAGCTCTGGTGGCAGGCCATTGGTGATGCGGCAGCCGGTGCCAAGACCCCGCAGGAAGCCATGGACTCGCTCTGTGAAGAGCAGGAGAAGGTGATGGCGCGCTTGGAACGCGCCGGCGTTCAGGGCGAGTTTGGGCCTGTTCTGGCTGAAGAACACGACCTAGCCTATTGGAACGCCGACGCGGTTGCCAATGGCAATCTGGCGCCCCAGCTGCCCATTGCTGAGGAAAAAGAGCAGGGCGTGACAGTCAATTATGACGAGCTGATCAAGAGCTGGGCTGACGCCCAGAAATAAGCCTTCCTCTCTCCCAACAGAGGCTGACGCCGGACCAGGATCTCCTGGCCCGGCGCCTTATTGTGTCAATTTGGCCGGGCTCCAAAGCCTAAGATGCGAAGCCCCCAAAAGGCAACAACCGGTGCTTCTCTGGGACACTGAGGTGGACCCAGAAAGTCGGATCGGACGCTAAACTCGTCCCGACGACAAGGAAGGAGTTAGATGAGGTTGCCGCGGAAACGATATTCGGCTGATTTCAAGGCCAAGGTCACACGCTTCCGACAAGATTAGGGCCGCCGGCGTCCACTATGCCGGCCCAGTCACGGCCGCGATCGAGGCGTCCGTCGTTTAGGCATCCGCTTGGGTGATGGGGTGGACGCCCCCCGACGGCATCGATGTGCCAAAGTGGAGATGTTGAACACACCACTTGAGGAGGCGCCCATGTCGGAAGTTACCACAATCGGTCTGGATATCGCGAAGAACGTTTTCCACGCGCACGGCGCGGATGCGGGCGGTCGAACGCTGTTCAACCGGAAGATCAGCCGCACAAAGTTGCTGGAGTTCTTCGCTCGGCAACCACGGTGCCTGGCGGCGTTGGAAGCCTGCGGAGGTGCGCACCACTGGGGGCGTGAACTCACGCAGATGGGTCACGAAGTGAAGCTGATCCCGCCTGCCTATGTGACGCCCTTTGTGAAGCGGAACAAGAACGATGCGGTCGATGCCGAGGCAATCTGCGAGGCGGCGCAGCGCCCGAACATGCGGTTCGTGGCGATCAAGAGCGAGGAACAGCAGGCCCCGGCCCTGGTATTCAGAACCCGCGATCTGTTGGTGCGGCAGCGCGCCCAGTTGATCAATGCGATCCGCGGTCACCTGACTGAGTACGGCTTGAGCCCGAGCTCGTGACCATCATCACCAAGTCGGTGCGGCAGGGCAAAATCACCAGCCTGCGCACCCTGCATAAACTGCTCGACGCGGCTGCAGCCGCGTCCGCGCGCTCCATCCTCAACTGAGTTTTCTTCAATAATTGCAAAAAACACAAAAAAGGACGCTTCTCTCATGACTGACAACACCAATATCGTTGGAAGACTGTCCAAGAGGACGAGACAAATTTAGCCTGCGAAACTGTCCGTGATAATACTTCAAAGGTCACATAAGGTTCATCAGGAACATCTGAAAGACCTAAAGAGGCCACCATGAACCACAGTGAAAATAGTTTCATTGATAGAACGACGCCAAGACCATGTGGCTACGTCAATACCCCGGAAATTGCAAGATTTGCTGGCTTGCATCCGACAACATTAGTCAAGTGGCGCAACCGCAGAGTGGGTCCACCTTTTACACGGCTGGGCCGAAAAGTTCTTTACAGCCTTGAAGCCTTCGATGTCTGGCTTCGGGATAGCGAACAGAAGCCCCTGACTAAATAGTGCACCCCGGTGCAACAGGTGCTCCGTCTCGGGGCCTCATCTCGGCAGCAACAATGAAAACTCCATTCTCCGCGCAGTTCCAACTCGAGACCACCACGATGGCACGAGCAACCCTGCGAGACCTTCTTCGCGAAGGGTTCGGTTTACATGGTCGGCGCTTTCAGCCAGCACTTCAGCCTCGAGGAACGCGCGCAGCTTCCGGTCCTTCTCCTTGATAGAGGCGATCGCGCGCGCTTCGGTTGCGGTGGGACTCATGTGTTTGCTCTCTGCTCCATCGACCAGCGCACACGCTCGTTGAGAAACGCGGCAAAGGGTCCGACATCTTCGCCGACGCTCGCGGCTTCAAGGGCCGCCATGTAGGCCCCGCGGTCTTCCACCCGAACAATGGTCCAAGCATAGCCGCCCGAGGCGAGCATCGCATTCATCAGGAAGCGCGCCATGCGTCCGTTGCCGTCGGGATAGGGATGAATGTAGCCGAACAGCCAGTGGCCCAGCACGGCGCGCACCCCCGGCTCGGGTTCCTGATCCAGGAGTCCGAACAGTGTTTCCATAGCGTCGGGAACGGCCTCCCAGCGCGGTGGCACGTGCCGCGAGCCACGGATGTAGACGGGGAGATTGCGGTAGCCGGCGAGCGTCCCTGGGCGAAGGAGGCCCGCGGCCACGGAGGGCTGGAACAGTTCACGGTACCAGGTGCTGTGCTGACCACGGGCTTGCGCTCCAGCCGGCGCGCCGGCGATGATGGCGGTGATGCTGTCCTTGACGGTCTGAAAGGCTTGCCAGTAACCGCGCGCCGCGAGTGCGTCGCGGTTCTTCCGGTCATCGTCATTGTCCGGCGGGTTCCACGCCCCTTGGCGGACGCGGTCGATCAGCGGGGGCGTGACGCTGTAGCCTTCGATCGACAGCGAGTGGTAGGCGTCGTTCTGGTAGATATCGTCGACGAACTTGAGATAGCCGTCGCGGTCGTTGGGCAGACCCGGCGGTGGAAGGAAGATTTCAGCGACAGTGGCGCGTTGGGTTTCCCAGATCGCCTGCAGGCGTCCAACGATCGGCGGGATGCCCGGTATGATCGCGGGGATGCGCTGCTGCGGGGCGAACGGATCGTTCTCGCGGACGTCATAGCCGGCGGCTTTCATGGTGGCGACGATGTCATCGGCAACGCTCTTCCGGCCGACACGCCGGAAGGCACCGGCGAGGCGCCCGGCGACGGCGGTATGACCGCCGTCGAGGAGGCGGCTGAGGATGGCGGAAGCATTCCTGATCGCCGCGAGCGCGACTTGCGCTTCGACTGGCGCGCGCTGGAAGAAGGCCTCCGGCACTTTGATGAGGGCGGCGTCAGGCGTGTAGAGGCGCAAGCCCTGGCGTTCGGCGAGGTCTGCGGCGGGCGGTATGTCCTTCTGCCGGAGATCGTAGAGCGACGTCCCGAACGGCAGCTGCAGCGTGTTGTTTGTCCCCTTGGGGCTGTAGATGACAACCTGCGCGGGGATGGCCGTGGCTTCGGCATGCAGCAGCAGAGACTGCTCGGGCGACAGATTCCAGTCGGCGCCGAACCTCCCGCCGCAATAGGCGGCGCAGAATTCCCAGAAGGATGCGTACCAGGGGGTGGTATCGCCGTTCTCAGCCTGCGGGCCCGTCGACATGAGCCAGCCCTTGATGATCTCCCGCAGGAATCCGTTCTGGACCAGACGCTCGCGGTCGAGGCGCTTCAGTTCCCCGGACGCGAATACGCGCCGCCCGCTCTGCTGGAGGGCTCTCAGGGCGTCGAGGGAGTCGGCGAGCTTCTCGTGCGGTGTAGCCATGGTCGTGCTCTTGCAAGGTTTTTATGTCGTGCACTTACACGTGTATTCTGTCGCGTACTTGCAAGTCAATGATGTCGCGCACTTGCAAGTGTTTTCTGTTAACCAACTGATAACATAGACCATTATAGCCGGGGGACATCTCTCTCGACGATACGCTTCCTAGCGGAGCGCGGCCACCGCCGATCATCATGATCATGGTGTCTTTCACAGTGGTGCGGAGAGTATGCCGACGATGATGAGAATGAAGAAGCGATAAGAGGAGGACCTACCAGCACCAGCAGCACAGTCAGGTCCGCTTCGCCACCATCGCGTCAGAAAGGCGGAGAGCAGTCGTACACTTTGACTGGACGACAGTTCGGATAGCACACGCACCGAACTGCAAATCAGCTGCGAGTTCAATAGATTCAAGCCATTTTCTGAAATATCAGTTCAATTGATGCCTTGGGAGCGTGATATCTGGATTAGTTTTCAGAAAGTTCCCAAGCGAGCCACTCCCATGATCATGGGAGAAGGAAAAGCCGAACCCTATAAGCCAACTCGCTTGACGTTGCCCCCAGCTTCTGGGCACCGCCAGCCATGGTGACGGCAGCATTAGCCCAGCGTCCAACCAGACGCCTGTCGCTGACAGCGATCTGGTACGTTGAGCCCACCGGCTTTGGGGCTCAGCCTCACCAGGATAGAATCAAGTCCTGGTGATCCAAACAGTGCTTGGTTCCGGAAGGCCTTGGTCGATAACCCCATTGAGCCCGGAATCGCGTAAGCCGCAGCCCTGCGGATGGTTGTTGCCGCGACATCAATGGCATAGTCGCGGTGAGCTAGCAGGATGCTCACCGTGCCATTCGTTCGGTCAGGGACGAAGCGATCCGCAGCGGCACCCTCTCCTGGTTTGGCCTAGCTGTGGTCGCGGTCCTCCACCTCGTATTCGCGCCGCGTAGCGATCTCGGTCAGGACTTTTTCGGCAGGCGTTCGCTTGCTGTTGCGCCACTGTGCGAAGGCCATCGCGATACCAAGGGCTGCAACACCCACGGTTAGAAGGACAAGCCAAAAAGTAGGGCCGGATTCCATTGTTGTGCTCCTCTTTCGTTGCCGGGTTAACGACCGATAAACGTCATGGTTTCATCGCCGAGGGGGGGATTGATCTAGGATGCACGACGCCACGAAATACGATCGCAGTCTGGAGGCTGCCTCCGACCTGCGTGGGTGTCCTACGATCACATTGCCAAGGCGAGCGATATCGCGGCGGCAGGAGGGTGCGACTACCCAGATCGACAAGTTCCACGGGAACTTCGCGAACGATGCCACGCTGGTTCTGGCGAAGACCTATTTCAGTCGCCTGTCCTTCGAGGCATCGCTGAACGTAAAGTTCAAGGCCGATGCGTCGGGTTGGCAATCCTGACCGAGGTCAAAATGCTCCGCAATCCAGAAGACTCCCCGCATTAACCTGCGATGGTTTTGAAGCCATTGTGCAACGTCGGGCAGGACTCGCCGTTCACGCGCTAGGGGAAAGGTCCCCATTGTGAGGAGAGAATCAATGTCACCAAGACTTATTGTTGCTTCCGTGAGCGTCCTTGTGCTGGGCCTCGCATCGCCAAGCCTGGCGCAGCCCTTCACGTTGAACGGTGCCGAGGTGCCGTCCGATCAAGTCGAACGACTTCAAGCGCATTGCGACGCCCTTGAGGCAGCGGAGATGGGCTCTTCGGCCGATGCCGGTTCAGCGACAGGCACATCCTCCGGCACCGGCGCAGCGACCGGCGGCGCCGCAGCATCGTCAACTGGCACGACGAGCAGCGCTGCCACAGATACCACCACCGGCTCCGGCACCGATAGCCCTGCAGGTGCAACTTCTGATGCGGCAGGTGCGACTTCCGGTACCACGCAAAGCACCGACGCTGCAGGCACGACAACTGGCGCCGATGCGACAACCGGTACGTCAGCGATGATCGATTTTTCCACGATTGACATGGCTGCAATCGATATCGAAGCCTGCCGTCAGGGCGGATTCCTTGACATGACCGGGGCCGGCACCGGTGCCGATGCCGGCAGCACCACGACCAACGAAACTACAACGAACTAAGGTATAGGGCGCCCCTCGGGGCGCCCTCTCGCTCTGTACGTCACCGCTATCTCGCCGGACGCAGGATGCGCACGCGGACCGTCGCGCCAAATGGCCCGACAGCAGAGTTTTCACCGTATCTGCTGCCGAACGGGGACCGCGTGGCACAGCAAGCAGTCGGCCGTCTATGCTGGCACGGAGCAACTTGGGCCCGAGCGTATCGCGGCCAAGGGTCCGGACATACGGCTGGACCCTCAAAAGGCACTGTCGCTTGGCATGGTCATACATGAACTGGCGACCAATGATGCCAAGTATGGCAAGCTGACCCACGCAGACGGACGAGTCTCGATCAATTGGGAAATGTCTACTTCAGACGTGGTGATCGAGTGGCAGGAGCACGACTGGCCCGCTGTGTCCGCCTCCGCCTCCACCGGATTTGGATTGTCGCTGCTGGAGGGCGAAATCGGCTATCGCCATGGCGGCACCGTCGAGACCGCCCTTGAACCTCCGGTTTACGCGTCCGCATCACGCTGCCGACGTCGCGGTAAGCGATGGCTGCATTCAATGTCCCGATCGTCGAGGATGAATGGCTAATTGCCCGGGACTATGCCTCGGCCATCCATGCAGGTGGTCATGTGACCATCGGACCGGCTCAAACGGTGGCGCGCGCCTTGGCTATGCTGGACACTGAACGGGTCGACATCGCGATTCTTGATTACCAGCTCGGAGCTGAAACAAGCGCCTCTGTCGTCGCGCGCCTCAACAAGAACGGCATTGCCTTTCTTGTTGTAACCGGCCACGCCATAGCCGACTTGCCGCCCGAATTTGCCGCAGGCAAAATGGCAGCAAAGCCCGCCGACCCGCACTGGTTGAAAGCTCGCATCGAGCAACTCGCGACCCACCTGCCGCGTTGAGGACAGGGCAGCGCCTTACTAACCCACGTCTAGGTGGAGTTTTGGGGGCAGCTGCTAGGGTTGCATCACGAAACCAAGATGACGCGGCGATATGTACGGTCTTCGGCTCCTCATTTGCGAGGATGAATACCTTCTGGCGAGCGATCTCGCCACGGAACTGGGTGAGCGGGGCGCGACCGTGGTTGGAATTGTGGCGAGTATTGCCGAGACGTTGAAGGCGATGGACGACCCGTCCATGAATGCCAATGCGGCGGTTCTGGACGTCAGGCTGCTAGATGGCATGACCTTCGACCTGGTCGCGCCGACGCGTGCCAAAGGCATGGCAGCGGTTTTCTGCACCGGCTACGGCGCTGACGGCCTGCCACCCGAGTTCGCCCATCTTCCCTCGGTCGGCAAACCGACCGACATTGACGAGCTGTTGGCTGTGCTTGGCAAAGCGGTTCTCCTGACCCAGCGCTGGGAGTGCGGCACCAATGGCTAGTCAATTAATCGAGTTGCAGGGACGTTCGCTGCAGCCTTCCGGGGTGCCTGCGGGTGTCCTGGACCTATTCATCCGGCGCCTCAGCGCCCTTTGCCCGCTGCAAATGCACGAGGCTGCTGCCATTGCCGGTCTGGTGCGTGACGTATCGAGGGTATCGCCGCACACGACAATTCTCGAGGATGGCATTCCGGCAAACGAGGCCCTCATATTGCTCAGCGGCCTGGCCTGTCACTACAAGGTGCTCGACACGGCGCGCCGGCAGATGACTGGCTTTGTCCTGCCTGGTGACTTCTGCGATTACGGCTTTCTCTCATCCAGCCCAGTGCGGCAGTGCGTCATGACCCTGGGCCCGACCGTCATGGGGCGGATCGACCTGAAGCAGCTTTCGGCGCTGGGCGACAAGCTCCCCAATATTGTCCTGGCAATGATGCGGGGCGCGTCAGCCGAACAGGCCTGCGCCCGCGAACTGGTGATCAGCCTGGGCGCTCGCGATGCCCAGCAACGCATGGCGCACTGCCTGTGCGAACTCTATACGAGACTGAGGGTCGTCGGCCTGGTGGATAGGGGACAGTTTGAACTGGCCTTGACGCAGGCTGAACTGGGTGAGGCCTTGGGGCTGTCGACCGTTCATGTGAACAGGACCATCCAGCAGTTGCGCAAGAAAAAGCTCGTTGCCATGGCGCAGGGAAAGGTCCGCATCCTCGACTTCCCTTCTCTGGCTCGGATCGCCGCTTTTGACGGACGTTATCTGCGCTCCTAGAGCGTTTTATCGCTTCGCCGAAACGTCTCAATAGCTCTAGCCCTTTGGTTTGTCGCGTTGTCTAACCGCAAAAGGGAAGCAACTTTTGCTGAAAACGCTAGCCGATGGGCATCAGCTTGCGCGCGAGTGCCCGCGCAAAAGTCTGCGGTGGTGCCTGCGACACCCCTATCGGCATTGGGTCGTGGGACACACTCTCCACGCGGGGTATTGGCTGTGTGGTCATCGCGACGATTTCCGATAGCAGCCGTTTACGATCCAAGGGCTTTTCCAGCAGGCGTGTTTCCCGGAAGCGCGATGGGATTCCCCGACGGTCATAGGCTGTGGCAAAAAGAAACGGTACGCGCTGGTCGCGGAGCAGGTCGGCAACCTCGAAAACGGTCGTGCCGTGCAGAAGTACGTCGAGTA
>NZ_JAUYGL010000218.1 GCF_030689745.1 Devosia sp. | reverse complement strand
GAGCATATAGCTATGCACAGTCCGGGACAGCCATATACAACGCCGAAGTCGGGCCATTCTGCTCCATTGCGGGTGATGTGGTTATTGGCCTTGGCGCCCACCCGACCTCGATGGTTAGCACCAGCCCCGTGTTCTACGATAATGATCAGCCGTTACCGCGCTTCTTCACAAAGGATCGGCAATTTACTGAAGTTCTTCCGAGAACAGTCATTGGTCCGGATGTCTGGATCGGTCAAGGGGTGATGGTCAAGGCAGGCGTTAAAATCGGCGCGGGCGCAGTGATTGGAGCCGGTTCAATAGTAACGAAGGATATCCCTCCCTATTCTGTTGCAGCGGGCAACCCTTGCCGTCCGATCCGTTTGCGCTTTACGGAGGATATCTGCCAGAAGCTGCTTGACTCCCGGTGGTGGGAATTCGATGAGGCCAGATTGGAAAAACTGGCTCCCCTGTTTTCTGACCCGGAGTCCTTTCTGGCCGAGGCGGAGCCGCGCGAATGAGCGGATTGCACACTCGCATCTTGAACAAGCTGTGGTCCTTATGGTTTGCGCTGGTCTATGGGCCGTCATTCAGAATGATCGGTCGAGGTTCATTCCTGTTCCGCCCCTTCCGGATTGACGGCGCAGACGGCATAGAGATAGGCCAGAAAACCATCCTGCAGCGGGGAAGCTGGTTGTATTGCTGTGGCGTTGGTGATGCGCCTGCTTCCTTGAAGCTTGGGAAAGGCTGTGTCTTTGGATACAACAATCATATTGCATCCGTGCGCGATGTAGTGATCGGGGACTATGTGCTCACGGCCAACAACGTTTATATCTCAGACAATCTTCACTGTTATGAGGACACCTCCAAGCCAATCATGCGTCAGCCGGTTCGGTTCAAGAGGGCGGTTGCTATCGGGGATGGTTGCTGGATCGGAGAAAATGCATGCATCATAGGCGCTCGCATCGGAAAGAATTGTGTAATCGGTGCCAACGCCGTGGTGACTTGTGACATTCCTGATTATTCCGTGGCTGTTGGCATCCCTGCTGTTGTGATCCGGCAATTCGACCCACATTCGCAAAAATGGATCAGTGTAAAACGCCCATGAAAAAGATAAAAGTTTTCAGCACACAATTCAATTATCAATATGGGAGCGTCATTCACTTTCCTTACAGCATTGCCTCTCTTGTAGCCTACCTCAAGTCATTTCCGGACTTGGAATCCCGGTTTCAATTTGAAAAAACCTTCGTTTTCAGAAATAAGTTTGATGAATATGTATCCAGGTGTACGGATGCCGATATTCTGCTTTGTTCCTGCTATACCTGGAATTGGGAAATAACAACCCGACTGGCCAGGAAGGTTAAGGAAAATAATCCGGATTGCACGGTGATATTTGGCGGACCCCAGGTTCCGCTTAATTACCAGGGCGATGTTCCTTTTACATGGGTAGCAAATTCCAAAGGTACTTTTTTTGCGGATTATCCCTATGTGGATATTCTGGTACACCAAGAAGGTGAAATCACGTTAAGGGATATTTTTACGGAATACACCAGGAATAAAGACTATTCAAAAATTAACGGATTGGAAACGAGTGATTTCAGAACCTTGCCTGCTGCCACCATTATGGATTTGGATACCCTGCCATCTCCGTATCTCACAAACCTGGTATGGGATCTGGTTGAACCTGTAGAAGGTGTGACTTACATCGCATCCTGGGAAACCAATCGTGGCTGCCCGTTCCAGTGCACTTATTGTGACTGGGGAAGCGCAACCAAAACGAAAGTCAGAAAACGGAGCATAGATACGCTGTTCAGGGAGATCGAGTGGTTTGCCGATAATAAAATTCCCTATGTAGATTGTTGCGATGCCAATTTTGGAATCTTTGCGGAAAGAGATTTGGCGCTGGCGAGAAAATTCAAGGAAGAAAAGCTACACAAAGGATACCCGGGCAGGGTCAGGCCTGCCTGGGTGAAAGCCTCATCGGAAAGGCTTATCCCTATCGCCAAGGAACTATTGGACGCAGATTTGTTGCGAGCAGTTACGCTCGCGGTTCAATCCCTGGATCCGACGACTTTAAAAACGGTCAAAAGAACCAACGTAAAGTTCGACACTTTTGCCAATCTGGTGCAGCAGTTCAGGGACCATAAGATCGAAACCTATACTGAATTCATCATGGGCATGCCCGGTGAAACGCTGGAGAGCTATAAAAACGGCCTGGAACAATTAATGGAGCTTTTCCCCCGGCCGGTAGTGTTTATCTATAACTGCGGGGTGTTTGTGAACGCCCCCATGAATGCCCCGGCTTATCTGAAAGAGCACGGCATCAAAGTAACCAAATCCCCGATTTATTTGTGGCATTCATCCATACACAACCGTGGAGATATCCCTGAATATGAGTACATCACAATCAGTGCGAACTCATTCTCCCTGAGCGATTTGAAGGAAATGTATCTGTATGGATGGACGACTCAGACTTTCCATAGCATGGGTGCACTGGAATATGTTGCCAAATTTTATAATCAGGTGTTCAAATTAAAATTCGTGACGTTCTACGAGATTTTCATCGAATACTGCAAGAGCAGTAACGGATCCATGTTCAACGCAGAATATGACATCGTGCGGAATTATATAGATACGGGATATTCTGGCGGGGGATGGGATCACTATGATCCGGACTTGGCTCCTATATTCTGGCCTATTGAAGAGGCCACATGGCTGCGGTGTGTAAGGGACAGCAGATTGCTCAACAGTGAGATTCTGGATTTCCTCGGATATTTGGAAGGAAAACAGGGGTTTGAAACTGATATTGGAGTAATTGAAGATCTGGTTCGTTTTCAAGTGTTCTTGTTATCTGTTATGGACCGGAAAGAACCCGTAAAGAAGCATATTGCAAAATATGCCTGGAAGGAGTTTCTGGTTAATGGCTGCGCAAGAATTGACGAGTTGAATGGCGCGATCATGGAATATTCCTGGGAAAACAAAGTAACAGAGAGTGACAAGGCGCAATGGTGCTATAAGGCGATATGGGTCGGCCGGAATCAGGGCAATTACAAGTGCCACCTCGAACATTTAAATGAAAACGCCATCGTTCAGCCCTGAATTTTGGCATCCGTTTTTGCAGCGGGGCGCATACCGGTGTAACCTCGTATCCAGACCGTCGCGGGAAGCCA
Source organism: Devosia sp. (assembly GCF_030689745.1). GTDB lineage: Bacteria > Pseudomonadota > Alphaproteobacteria > Rhizobiales > Devosiaceae > Devosia > Devosia alba. The sequence continues at coordinate 9,280 of NZ_JAUYGL010000218.1, read as the reverse complement.
TGCAGGGTAAATTCTCAAAAAAATACTCCGAGAAAATATGATTCAAAATATATTGATTACGGGCGGGGCCGGCTTCATTGGGTCCAGGCTGGCTTTGCAGCTGGTTGCCAGAGGCCACAATGTGCGAGTGTTGGATAGTCTGGCACCACAGATTCACGGTGCTGAGCCAGAGTCTTCTACCTTGTTTCGTTCAATCCAGGGCAAGGTTGAATTCATCCGTGGCAGTGTGGCCAGCAGGAACGACCTGTTGAAGGCATTGCCGGGAATGGATACGGTCGTGCATCTGGCGGCGGAAACAGGCACCGGGCAATCCATGTATGCCATACAGCATTATTCCGATGTGAATATCGGCGGAACTGCCCTGTTGCTGGATATGATCGCCAATGAGCCATTCCCGGTCAAAAAGATCGTGGTGGCATCGTCACGTGCGGTCTACGGGGAGGGCAAGTATCACTGCAGCCAGCATGGTACGGTCTTTCCGTTCTTGCGGCAGGCTCAAAACATGGAGCAGGGGGATTTCGCTGTGCATTGTCCCTTGTGCGGTGTCCCGGCCCAGCTTGTTGCATCGGATGAGGAGACGCCTGTGCGTCCGGCATCAGTGTATGGGATCACCAAGTTGGCGCAGGAGCAGATGGTTCTAACGGTCGGCAAGGCCTTGGGAATTTCGGCGCTGGCCTTTCGCTACCAGAACGTATACGGGCCAGGCCAGTCACTTTCCAATCCCTATACAGGCATCCTGTCGATCTTCTCGACCCGGATTCGCAATAGGAGCGGCATCAATATTTTCGAGGATGGCAAGGAAAGCAGGGACTTTGTATATATCGACGATGTTGTTGCGGTGACTGCGAGAGGCATCGAGTATCAGGGACCGCTTGTGGATATGTTCAATGTCGGCTCCGGAGTGGCAACCGATGTGATGACGATTGCCGGCACCTTGCAACATCTGCTGGGCGGGAAGGTACCCATTGAAATTTCCGGGCAGTTCCGCGTAGGCGACATTCGCCACAATGTTGCTGACCTCACGAAAGTGCGAGCTATCCTCGGATTCGAACCTTCAGTGGGCATCGAAGAGGGCTTGAGCCGATTCATTGCCTGGGTCAATGGCGAACAGATACAGGTCGACCGCTATGAAGAAAGCCTCACGGAGCTCAGGAAAAAAGGGCTGTTTAAATGACCGATGCAGTGAAGCGCGGATTGGTCAGCGTCGTGGTGCCGAGCTACAACTACGCCCAATTCATAGTGAAGCGGATGGACAGCCTGATCAACCAGACCTACCAGGATATCGAGATTCTGGTCATAGACGATTGCTCCAGGGACAATAGCATTGAGGTGCTGCGAAGGTATGAGTCTCACCCCAAGGTCAGGCTGGTGGTTCGAGAGCAGAATGGCGGCTGGGTAGTGGTGAACAACCAAGGCGTGGAGATGTCTTCAGGTGAATTTATCATTTTCGCCCAGTGTGATGACGACTGCGATCCGCGCATGATCGAACGCCTAGTAGGAGCGATGAAAATTAATCCTACAGCGGGCATTGCATTCTGCCGCAGCCTGCTTGTTGATGAACATGATCGGTTATTGGGGGCTGACTTTGCCGGCAGAGAACGCTCATTTCGCACAAGATGCGCAACGGACACCTTGGTGACAGGCCTTGAAATTAGCCGCTTTCTGTTGCATTCATGCGTAATTCCCAACCTGAGTGCGGCGTTGATTCGGCGGGAATGCTTTTCCACCATCGGAAATTTTACTTCGTCCTATCGCGTAAGCGGCGACTGGGATTGGTTCTTCAGGGTTGCATCGCGCTACGATGTTGCATATGTTGCAGAACCGTTAAACAGATTTCGCCAGCACAAGACCACTATACGCAGCTCAACCAAGGGGCGCGTAATTTACGAGGAATATTTCCGCTTGCTGCTCGGGCAAATCAAGCTGCTGGAATTGACTTTTTTCGAGCGTTGCCGCTTGCGGACGCGTGTCATGTATCTGTGGGGCGCTCATCTTTTCTCTCAACCGCGGGCTGGATTGCGCAATTTTCCTTATCACCTGAGCAGGATTTTCCAATTGGATCCGCTCGCATTGGTATTCTTTGTGCCTGGTTTGGTATTGTGCGTCATCAAGATTGTCGGGAAGGCATATAACGGATCGAATCGAGTCAAGAGTGCGTGATTGAGCGTGCTTTCAAAAAGTTTGAGGGGAATTTACACTTGCGGTAGATATCAACAGGGGCGACTATGCTGTTAGCGGATAAGGTTGTTGTTGTTACGGGGGGGGCGGGTTTTCTTGGCAAGCAGTTCTGTGCCGCCGTGGCTGAGCAGGGTGGTATCGCAGTGGTGGCTGATATTGATGCAGAGGCTGCCGCACGCGTGGCAGAGGAAATCGTGTCGGCCTATCCGGGACATGCCGAGGCTGCTGCTCTGGATATTACAAGCCATGCATCGGTAAGTGCGCTTATCGCGGAACTCATGGAAAAGCATGGTCGCATTGATGCAGTGGTAAATAACGCTTACCCGCGTAACCGGAATTATGGCCGCAAATTGGAGGATGTGACCTATGAGGATTTTTGTGACAACGTAGACTCGCATCTGGGGGGGTACTTCCTCATGGCACAACAGTTCGGCTTGGCCTTTCGGAGGCAGGGTGGAGGCAATATCATCAACATGGCCTCTATTTATGGGGTGATGGCGCCCCGTTTCGAGGTTTACGCCGATACACCCATGACCATGCCGGTGGAATATGCCGCTATCAAGTCGGCGGTCGTCCAGCTGACCCGATACTTCGCGCAGTATTTTAAAGGAGATGGCATAAGGGTAAATTGCCTCAGTCCGGGCGGGATACTGGATGAGCAGCCGGAAGCTTTCCTTCAAAGATACAAGACATACTGCAACAGCAAGGGGATGCTTGACTCTCGGGATGTGAACGGCAGTTTATTGTTCTTGCTGTCTGACGCATCGCGCTATGTGACAGGACAAAACCTGATAGTCGATGATGGCTTTTCGCTTTAGACAATCTTACATTTTTCTTCGATAGTTGAATTAAGGAATACGCCGGGACGATGGATCATATGACTAAACCTCTCAAGACGGTAATTCTGTGTGGCGGGTACGGGACTCGCATCCGCGATGTGGCCGACAACATTCCAAAGCCGATGATCCCGATTGGGCGTTACCCGATCCTGTGGCACATCATGAAATATTACGCGAACTTTGGCCATCAGGATTTCGTGTTGTGTCTTGGATACAAGAGCCAAGTCATCAAGGATTTTTTTCTGAATTATGAGGCGCACACCAAAGATTTCACCATAACGCTGGGCAAGCGTGATGAGATGGAATTCCATACTGCGCATGATGAATCTGATTGGCGTGTGACGCTTGTTGACACGGGATTACAGGCCATGACCGGAGCGCGCATCGCGCGAATCCGGAAATATGTGGGTGACGACGATTTCATGCTGACTTATGGTGATGGCGTGGGAGATGTGGATATTGCGGCGTTGCTGGCGTTCCATCGTGCCCATGGCAAGGCGTTGACTGTAACGGGAGTGCGCCCGCCGGGCCGATTCGGGGAACTGGTTAGCGAGGGAGGGCGGGTAGTGGAATTCAATGAGAAACCACAAGCCAACGGCGGGCGGATTTCCGGCGGATATTTTGTCGCATCCGCTAAATTATTCGATTATCTTGATGATGCTGAAGACCTGGTATTCGAGCAGGAGCCGATGCGCAAACTGGTGGCTGATGGCGAGTTAATGGTATTCGAACATGATGGTTTCTGGCAGCCGATGGATACCAGCCGCGAGTACCAGTTGCTTAATGTGCTATATGAACAGGGGAAAGCACCGTGGGTAAAACAGTAACTACGGAGTTCTTGCCCGCTTTTGCCGGACGCCGTGTAATGGTCACCGGGCATACCGGCTTCAAGGGCTCGTGGCTGGCTTTCCTGCTCAAGGAGATCGGCGCTGAAGTGCTGGGCTACGCGCTTCCGGCGGAACTACCAGTGAGTCATTTTGCAGCCCTGGGCCTGGCCAAATCGATACGCCACGTCGAAGCCGATGTGCGCGACGGCGCGAGGCTTGCGGAAACCATGATGGCGTTCCAGCCCGAGTTCGTATTCCATCTGGCGGCACAGGCGCTGGTCAGGCCGTCTTATGCTGATCCGAAGACGACCTTTGAGACCAATGTGATGGGCTCGGTAAATCTACTGGATGCTGTGCGGCAGTGCGAGTCGGTTCGTTCCCTGGTTTATATCACCTCGGACAAATGCTACGAAAACCTGGAATGGGTGTGGGGCTACCGGGAGAATGATCGTCTGGGAGGGCACGATCCTTACAGTGCATCGAAAGCGGCAGCCGAAATCGCCTTCTCGGCTTATGCGCGCTCGTTTTTTGCGCATCGGCCGGAGCTGGGGGCGGCAACGGCGCGGGCCGGCAATGTGATCGGCGGCGGCGATTGGGCGGTGGACCGGATAGTTCCGGACTGCATCCGCGCTATCGGGGTGGGTAAGCCGGTGGTGCTGCGCAACCCCCAAGCTACCCGGCCATGGCAGCACGTGCTGGAACCGCTTGCCGGTTATCTGCTGCTCGCCGCACGCTTGCGGGAGCAACCCATGACTTATGCGGGTGCCTGGAACTTCGGCCCACCTTCCAGCGAGGTGCGTACCGTGCTGGAAGTGGCGGAACGTATCGTCGCTCGTTTCGGGCGCGGCAGTATCGTGATCGAGCCCGACGGGACAAAACAGCATGAGGCAAATCTGCTGCAACTGAATTGTGACAAGGCGCACCAGTTGCTCGGTTGGCGACCGCGCTGGAATGTAGAACAAACCCTGGCAGCGACTGCCGACTGGTACAAGGCAGTCATGGATGGCACCGAAGCATCCACGGTTACCCACCAACAATTGCGTGACTATTTTCCGGAGCTCAAATGATAGCAGGCGTTAAAATTACACCGTTGCGCCAGTTCCTCGATGAACGCGGCAAGGTGATGCATATGCTCAAGGTCGGCGACGCGGCCTTTCAGCAGTTTGGCGAGATTTATTTTTCCTGCGTTTACCCCGGTGCCATCAAAGGTTGGCATATCCACAAGGAAATGACGCTGAATTACGCCGTTCCTCACGGGCATATCAAGTTTGTGCTGTACGACGAACGGCCGGCAAGCACGACCCGGGGCGAGATCCAGGAAATTTTCATGGGGCCCGACAATCACTGTCTGGTGACCGTGCCGCCGTTGGTGTGGAACGGATTCAAGGGCATCGGGGACGAGACGGCGGTCGTCGCAAACTGCGCCACCATCCCCCATTCGCCCGATGAAATAGAGCGCCGCGATCCCTTTGATCCTTCGATCCCGTACGATTGGGCGCTCAAACATCGATGAGCAGACGTGTCCTGATTACCGGTGGCCATGGCTACCTGGGCGGGAGGATTGCAGTCGAGTTGGCGAACGACCCCGAATGGATCGTGCGGCTCGGCAGCCGCAAGGCGCAAGCCGCGCCGAGTTGGCTGACTCAGGCCGAAACGGTGTCTATGGATGTACTCGAGACTGGATCTTTACCAGCGGCAATGGCGGATGTACAGGCAGTGGTACATCTGGCGGCGATGAATGAGAACGAGTGTGTTATCGATCCAGGCAGGGCGATACTGGTCAATACGCTGGGAACGCTCAATGCGTTGCAGGCGGCAATTGATGCTGGGGTAAAGCAATTCATTTATTTCTCCACGGCGCATGTTTATCGCGCGCCGCTGGTGGGCAACATCACCGAGCAAACGCTGCCTAGGCCAATCCACCCCTACGCGATCACCCACCATGCGGCGGAAGACTTTATTCTGGCCGCGCATGACCAGAAAAAAATCACCGCTATCGTGGTGCGGCTGTCCAATGGCTTCGGCGCTCCGACCCATCCGGATGTCGATCGCTGGACGCTGCTCGTGAACGACCTTTGCCGCCAGGCGGTGCAGACCCGCAGGCTGGTTTTGCGCTCCAGCGGCCTGCAGCAGCGGGATTTCATCACGCTGACGGATGTCGCGCGAGCGGTAAGGCATCTGCTCGGGCTAAGCCGGGCAGACTGCGGGGACGGATTGTTCAATCTTGGCGGGAATAATCCGCTTTCGGTATGGGGTATGGTGCAGAGAATTGCCCGGCGCTGCCAGCTGACTCTGGGATATCTGCCCTGCATGGAACGGCCGGAACCGCAGCCTGACGAACAGGTTGACTCCTTGAACTACCACTCCGACAAACTTCAGAAAACGGGTTTCATGCTGCAGGGTAATCTGGACGAAGAGATTGACAGGACTCTGCTGATTTGTGCGCAGGCATGGGGGCGCAGCGCGGCATGATATCGCAGGCTAATCACGCAACAGTCCCGCGCGTATCGGTATTGATGACTATCTATAATGCAGAGCCTTATCTACGGGCCGCCATTGATAGCATCATCGGCCAGACATTTCTGGATTGGGAATTGATTGCCGTGGAGAACGGCTCAACGGATAAATCGATGTCCGTTCTGAAAAATTATGCTGATCCCAGGGTGCGGGTATTCCCACTGGAAAAAAATATTGGCCGGACTCCCGCGCTGCGTTTGGCCTTTGATCAGGCGCAGGGCGACTACATTGCCGTGCTGGACGCAGACGATATTTCATTGCCGGATCGCCTGGCGCGGCAGGTAGAGTTTCTGGATCTGCATCCTGATGTGGCGCTGGTGGGCTCATGGGCGCAACACATCGATGAGCATGGCAAGGTGTTCGGCGTATTCGAGCCGCCGGACAACCAGGAAGAACTGCAGGATTGTCTGGGATGGACCAATCCTATCGTGCACTCCTCGGCCATGTATCGACGCCATTTGGCGCAGGAGGTGGGCGGGTATCCTGAAGGCATAGTCTGGGCGCAAGACCTCGGGCTGACGCTGGCTCTGGCCCGGCGTGCCAAAATTGCCATGATAGCCGACCACCTGTGTCAGCTAAGAGTGCTGACCGCCAGCATGACGCGCTCCAGAAAAAATCAGATACTCGTTGCCAACGAGGCATTATTGCTGTTCAGGCGGGCAGCGGATACGCTGCAGTTGAGCGCCAAGGCACGCCGATTGAACCGCCGCGCAATGGCGATTGCAAAAATCAAGCTGGGCGTTGCCACCCTGAGGTCCGGCTCTTTCCGGGAGGGATTGAAAATGGTCCTGCATGGGTTTGTCGCGGCCCCGTCCGCTCTTTGGGGTAATGGACCCGTGCGCCGATTCTTCGGCGCAAAAGTCTGAGAGGGCGCTCCTGGCGTCACGAATTTGATGGATAGGCAAAGATGATAGCGGCAGTCACAGGAGGAACCGGCTTCATAGGAAAGAAACTGGTTGCACGCTTAGTCGAGCGGGGTGACACAGTGCGGTTGCTGACGCGCAGCCCGAACCTGCCCGATCACTCTTCCTTGCTCGAAATGCATGAGTGTGACCTGCTGACGGCGGAAGTCAGTGAGCTTTCGACCATGCTGGATGGGGTGGGCGTGCTTTATCATTGTGCAGGGCAGCTGAAGGAACCGCTTGCCATGAGGGCGTTGCATGTCGATGCGACGCGCAAGTTGGCAGAGGCAGCTTCGCGGAGAATCGGCCGCTGGGTGCAGTTGAGCAGTGTCGGGGTGTACGGATCGGTGCCAGAAGGTGCGATTACCGAGGATTCGGCTTTGAATCCGTTTGGTGAATACGAGATTACCAAAACCGAGTCCGATAAAATTGTCGTTGACGCCGCCAGCAAAGGCGGCTTCAGTTATTCGATTCTGCGCCCCTCAAACGTGTTTGGCGCGGAAATGGCTAATCAATCGTTGTTTGGCATGATTGCCATGATAGATCGGGGGCTTTTTTTGTACATCGGCAAACCTGGGGCGTCCGCAAATTATATTCACGTCGATAATGTGATTGAGGGGCTAGTCAGTTGCGGAACCATGCAGCAGGCAGAATGCAGGATATACAACCTGTCCGATCATTGCACTTTGGAACATTTTGTCGGCACAATAGCCACTAGGCTAGGCCGCCCCGCTCCACGGCTGAGGATTCCGGCGCCGCTTGCATATTTGGCTGGGGAAGTTTTAGGCGGAATACCCGGTTTTCCGCTTACCCGATCAAGAGTCGAGGCCATGGTTAACCGCTCGGTTTACCCTATATCACGCATTCAGCAAGAACTAGGCTATCACCACGTTACTTCAATGGAAGATGGGCTGCTGGAGCTGGTCGAGGCATACAAACAGCGGGCCGAACATCGGGGTGCGGAATGAAAAAACTCTGCTTTATCGCAACGGTTCCTGACGTAGTGCACTCCTTCCTCAAAGGGCATCTTCGCGCATCCGCAGCAAAGTGGCCGGTCACGATAGTTAGCAACCCAGCCGGCGCGGAGCTGCTGAACGATCTGGACGCCCGGTTCATACCATTGGCAATCAAGCGCAAGGCATCGCCCTGGCGCGACCTGCTGGTTTTGATCCAACTGACAATATTGTTCCGCCGCGAGCGGTTCGATCTGGTCCATTCCATCATGCCAAAAACCGGGTTGTTGGCGATGCTGGCCGGCTGGCTGGCCGGTGTACCCAATCGGATACATACCTTTACCGGGCAAGTATGGTCGAACAAGCGGGGGTGGAAGCGCGGCGTACTCAAACTGTTCGACAGGCTGATCGTATTATTTGCAACGCATATTCTGGTGGATAGTCCTTCGCAGAGAGATTTTCTGATATCTGAGGGCGTTTTGCCGCAAGGCAAAGGTGCGGTCATTGGCCATGGGTCGATCTGCGGCGTCGACGCTCAACGATTCCGCTTCAATGCCAAAGAGAGAGACGCGGTGCGAGCGGAGTTGAGTATAGCCCCGGAGCAAAACGTGATCCTGTTCCTGGGAAGATTAAACCGCGACAAGGGGATTCTTGATCTTGCCGCCGCATTTGCCGATATCGCATCGCATCGGGAGGATGTCGTGCTAATGCTGGTGGGCGCGGAGGAGGATGTCCCTTTTGCGCGTGTGCAGGAAATATGCGGGGTGCATCGCGAGCAACTGCGCAGAGTCGGCTTCATATCCGATCCGGAACGGTACATGTCAGCAGCGGATATTTTTTGCCTACCCAGCTATCGCGAAGGGTTTGGACAAGTCATTATCGAGGCCGCCGCGATGGGTGTGCCAGCGGTATGTTCACGAATCTATGGGATCACCGACGCAGTGGAAGACGGCAAAACCGGACTGCTGTTTCCGGCCGGAGATGCCGCCGCGCTTACACAGGCGCTGCTGAAGCTGTTGGAAGATCGTGATTTGCGTCAACAAATGGGCGAGGCGGCACGAGTG
>NZ_JAUYGL010000206.1 GCF_030689745.1 Devosia sp. | reverse complement strand
GGCCTGCAGGCGAACAGTGGTGGGATGAGCCGGGTGTGGTCTTTGCCTGCCGCACAGGTTCCAGTCCGGCCGTGTGGGGGCGAGCGATCCCCGTGCCGCCGTACAGTTCCAAAAACCGGCGCCCCGAGGCGGTTTCGTCTCACTATTTTACCTTACCAGAGGCGAAAGCCGTCTCGGGGTCCGCTCACCTGCCGCAACCGTCCGGTCCGCCGACCGCGCGGCGCCTTTGCCTGCGTGGTCACAAATTGACCAGCCGATCAAAAATCCCTAGCGTCGAGGTCCAGCCGTCATCCAGGCGTCACCTCAGGGCGGCATGAGCATGTTCGCTCCCTCCGGAGCGCCACCGCCGGACACTGCGCCGGTTTTCGGGAGCACTGCGCCCCCGAATGTTCAGTTCACCACATGAACGCCTCAGGGAGACGACCCATGAATTTCCTGCCCAAGATCTCGCGGCGCACATTCCTCGCCGGTTCGGCCAGCGTCGGCGCCATCGCCGCCATGCACCCCTTCGCGGCCATGGCCCAGGCCAATCAGGCCCATCTGCGCATTCTCGAAACCACCGATCTGCACGTCGCCGTCTTCGCCTATGATTACTATGCCGATGCCCCCAACAACACGATGGGCCTGGCGCGCACCGCCTCGCTCATCGAGGCGATCCGTGCCGAAGCCGGCAATTCCATGCTGATCGACAATGGCGACATCATCCAGGGCAATCCCATGGGCGACTACCTGGCCTATGAGAAGGGCCTTGAGGACAATGTGCATCCCATCATCGCCGCCATGAACACGCTGGGCTATGAAGCGGCCACCCTGGGCAATCACGAATTCAACTACGGGCTCGACTATCTCGACAAGGCCCTGGCCGGCGCTGAATTCCCCTTCGTCTCGGCGAACCTGGTCAGGGGCGAACTGGCGGCGGAGCCGCTGAGCGACACCACCTATATCAAGCCCTATATCATCGTCGAAAAGCAGCTGGTGGACGGCTCGGGCGCCACCCAGACCATCAAGATCGGCCTGATCGGCTTCCTGCCGCCCCAGATCATGACCTGGGACGCCACCCATCTGGCTGGCAAGGTCGACACCCGCGACATCGTCGAGACTGCCCAGGCCTATATCCCCAGAATGCGCGAGGAAGGTGCCGAACTGATCATCGCCCTCTCCCATTCCGGCATCGCCGCCGATCAGGCGACGGGCGCGGAAAACGCCTCGCTGCAACTGGCCGCCATTGACGGCATCGACGTCGTGCTCACCGGCCACCAGCATCTGGTGTTCCCCGGCCCCGACTATGAGGGCGTTGAAGGCGCCGACATTGCCGCCGGCACGCTCAATGGCAAGCCGGCGGTCATGGCCGGCTTCTGGGGCAGCCATATGGGCCTGATCGACCTGCTGCTCGAGCAGGATGCGGATGGCAAATGGACCATCGTCTCCCACACCGCCGAAGCGCGCCCGATTGCCGAGCGCGTCGACGGCAAGGTCAATCCGCTGGTCGAGGATGAGGCCGACGTGGTTGCCGCGGCCGAACCAGAGCATCTGGAAACGCTCGACTATATCCGCCGCGCCGTCGGCGAGACCGCCGCGCCGCTCTATTCCTACTTCGCTCTCGTTGCCGATGATCCATCGGTGCAGATCGTCAGTCAGGCCCAGACCTGGTACATTGCCCAGATGATGAAGGGTACCGAATGGGAGGATCTGCCGATCCTGTCCGCCGCAGCGCCCTTCAAGGCGGGTGGTCGCGGCGGTCCCGATTACTATACCGACGTCCCGGTCGGCCCGGTGGCCATCAAGAACGTTGCCGATCTCTACCTCTATCCCAACACCATCCAGGCCGTCGTCATCACCGGCGCCGACGTCAAGAACTGGCTGGAGCGCTCGGCGGGCATCTTCAACCAGATCGAGAAGGGCGCGGTTGACGCCGAACTGATCAACAATGACTTCCCGTCCTACAATTTCGACGTGATCGACGGCGTCACCTACAGGATCGACCTCACCCAACCCTCGCGCTTCTCGTCCGACGGCAAGGAAGAGCCCAACCCCGAGGCCAGCCGCATCATCGATTTGATGTTTGACGGCAAGCCGATCGATCCCGAACAGAAGTTTGTCGTTGCCACCAACAACTATCGCGCAGGCGGCGGCGGCAACTTCCCGGGCATCAATGCCGAGGTGATCGTGTTCAAGGGGCCCGATACCAATCGCGACCTCATTGTCCGCTACATCGTCGAACAGGGCACCATCAACCCCAAGGCCGACAGCAACTGGTCCCTCGCCCCGATTGGCGACACCACCGTGCTGTTTGCCACGGGCCCCAAGGCCGCCAGTCACGTCGATGACGTATCAGCGATCAGTATCGAAGCCACTGGCGACACCAATGCCGACGGTTTTGGCCTCTACCGCATCGCGCTCTGACCATCGGTACAGATCAATTTGCTGAGGGGGCCGCAATGGCTCCCTCACTTTCTCTCGGGCGACGAGAAGCCCTGCTCGATCTCTGCGTTAGGCCGGCAGATCGCCATCAAGCTGCTGGCGCAGGCGATGCAGGCCATCGCGCAGCATATCCACTGCCTCGCGTTCACCGGCCAGCGCGCCATACACCGCCAGCGGGACCGCCAGCGCCTTCTCGCGCAGCGCCTGCCCTTCAGGCGTCAGAAACACCCGCACCTGGCGTTCATCCACAGCGTCACGTTGCCGGCGCAGCAGGCCACGTGTCTCCAGCCGTTTGACCAGCGGCGTAATCGTGCCGGAATCCAGGAACAACTTATCCCCCAGCCCTTTGACTGTGAGACCATCGGTTTCCCAGAGAACGAGGAAGACGAGATATTGCGGATAGGTCAGGCCCAGTGCGTCGAGCCGCGGTTTGTAGAAGCGCGTGAACGCATGCCCTGCGGCATAGACCGCAAAACACAGCATGGAATCGAGGTTGAGCGGGTCGGGTTGGGTCATGCCTGATTTTACCGTCATTGCCATTTCGTTACCAGTCCATGCCGGATTATCAATTGCACACAATTCAATTGCGCGCTATGGTAATTTACCTAACCAAGGAGCGCACACATGATCAAGACCCCCATTTATACCGCCCATGCCCACACCACGGGCGGCCGGACCGGTGTCAGCAAGACTGATGACGACCGTCTCTCGGTCACGCTCGATACCCCCAAGGCGATGGGCGGCAATGATGGTCCGGGCACCAATCCCGAGCAGCTGTTTGCCGTCGGCTATTCTGCCTGCTTCCTGGGGGCCATCAAGGCCGTGGCGCGCGGTGACAAGATCAAGGTTCCCGACGAAACCACCATCGATGCCAGCGTCAGCTTCGGGGAAAATGCCAATGCCGGTGGCGTCGGCTTCAACATCGCCGTTGAGCTCAAGGTTACCTTGCCCGGCTTCGAGCATGCCGCAGCCGTTGCCCTGGTCGAGAAGGCCCACACGGTCTGCCCCTACTCCAACGCCACGCGCGGCAATGTCGACGTCAAATTGACTGTCGTCTGAACGACTTTCGCGGCCGTCCGCTTTGCGCGGGCGGCCGGCCCAGTGCTCGCGAGGCGCTCTGGCAGGCACTGGCGAAGATATCCCATCCAGTTGCCGCCCCGGCGGTCGGCCTTGGATTTGAGCGCTGGTCTGGTAGTCTGTTGCGCCAGCCCGAACGGCACTGAATCTTGAATATTCGGAAGCCCCATGAACGCCCTGCTGTTTCGCGATGCGACCCCCGCCGATATCCCCGTCATGATCGGGCTCAGCCATGCTGGCGACGCACGGGGTGCCGACACCCCACCGCTGGACCCGGCAAGCCTGGATGATCCACGCTACCGCCTGGCCTTCGACGAGATCGCCGCAGACGCCAACCAGCGCCTGATCGTGGCCGAACTGGCAGGCGAAATCATCGGCATGCTGCAGATTACCATCGTGCCCGGCCTGCCCAATTTCGGCATGAAACGGGGCATGCTGGAAAACGTCCATGTCCGCGCCGACCAACGCGGCTCCGGCCACGGCGGCGCCATGGTGAACTGGGCGATTGAACGCTGCCGGGAGCGCGGTTGCGGCACCGTGCAACTGACCTCAAACAAGCGCCGCCACGATGCGCACCGCTTCTATGCCAGGCTCGGCTTCGTCGGCAGTCACGAGGGCTTCAAGCTCAAATTGTAGTCAAACCTGCTAATTCAGCGCTGCCAGACCCAAAAGCACCAGCGCCAGCACAATAACGATGCCGACCACCATGATGCCAAAGACGATTTTTGCCAGGAACGCAGCGCCCGCAGCCAGGCCGGAAAAGCCGAGTGCGCCGGACACCAGCGCGATCACCACAAGCAGGATAAGCAGTTTGAGCATGACAGAAGTCTCCAGTTGACGCTGACTTGGTAACGTCCCGCCCCCTCGGGCGTTCCACCATCACTGCTCGAAACTCTTCTAGTCAATAGGAGGCCCCCATGGCCGAAACGGGAACCAGGCTCCGCACCAAAACCGTCACCAGGACCGCCAAGCCACCGCTGCACAAGGTCATTCTGGTCAATGATGACTTCACCCCGCGCGAATTCGTCGTGCGGCTGCTGAAGTCCGAGTTCCGCGTGCCCGAAGCCCAGGCCGCGGTCATCATGCTGACCGCCCACACCAGGGGATCCTGTCTGGTGGCCGTATTCACCAAGGAAATTGCCGAAGAGAAGGCCAACCGCGCAACCGAAATCGCCCGCAACCAGGGCTATCCGCTGCTCTTCACCACCGAACCTGAAGACTAGCCGGTCCTAGAAATTCAGATCGGCAGGTACCGGTGGCGGCTCGTCAAGCACAGTGATCTTGATGCGCTCATTGGCCGCCTGATAGGGGTCGTTGGGAAAGAATGGATCGGACGTCGAACGGCCGCTGACCGCCTTGATCCGATCATCGGCAAGTCCGAACTCGCCCAGCAGGGCCCGCACCACATTGGCCCGGTCGCTCGAGAGCTCCCATGAACCATAGCGCGGATTGCTATAGGTGCCCCCCGCCGCCGTGTGGCCGGAAATGGCAATCTGGTTGGACAGCTTCTGCAGGATCGGCCCAAGCGCCGCAATGGCCTGACGCGCCTCCTCGGTGGGATATTTCGAGCCCTCGGGGAACATTGGGCGCCCACTTTGATCGGCGATCTGGATATTGAGCCCTTCCTCGGTGATCTCCAGCAGCAGATTGTCCTGGATGCTGGTGATGTCGGGCAGTTCCTGCCAGGCCTGCCGGATGCTGGCGGCAGCACTGTGGAAGGCCAGGTCCGTGGCCGCCTTCAGTTCCGCACTGGCAGTGCCGTCCAGCGCCGCCAGGTCACCCTTTTCGCCGTCCTGGCCGAGGGTGTCGGTGCTTGGCGTCCCATGGCTCTGGCTTTCCGGCGTCATGGCCACGTCCCGCATGCCATCGACGGCCGAACCCGCCATCTTGGCACCATCGATGTCCAGCGCTGTTCCGCCCATTATGCCGCCGGCGCCACTGGTCGACAGCGACACATTGGACGGGGCGAAATAGTCGGCAAGACCTTCCTTCTGCTCCGGCGTGGTCATGCTGATCAGCCAGAGCAGCAGGAAGAACGCCATCATCGCCGTCACAAAATCGGCATAGGCAATCTTCCAGGCGCCACCGTGGTGGCCCGCAGCAACCTTCTTGACCTTCTTGATGATTATCGGCTGATCGTATCCGGCCATGACTCAGTGTTCTCTCAGGCTCAAGTGGAGGCGGGCATATTCGAGGTGACTTCATCAATCTCGGCAAAGCTGGGCCGATCTTCTGACAGCAGCGCCTTGCGGGCGAATTCAATAGCCATCACCGGCACCTGGCCGCCGATATGGGCCAGCAGGCCAACCTTGAGCGACAGAAAATACTTGGATTCGGCATCGTAGATATTCGTCAGCGCCTGGGCAAAGGGAGCAAAAAAGCCATAGGCCACGAACACCCCGAAGAACGTACCAACCAGAGCGCCACCAATCATGTGTCCGAGGATTTCCGGCGGCTCGCTGATCGCCCCCATGGTGTGGATCACGCCCAGCACAGCGGCCACAATGCCCAGTGCCGGCGTGCCGTCCGCCAGAGCCTGTACGGCGCTGATTATGCGGTGGCGTTCCTGATGATGGGTCTCGAGCTCCTCATCCATCAGGGCTTCCATTTCGTGCACATTATTGGAGCCCAGTGTCACCATGCGCAGATAGTCGCAGACGAATTCTACGGCATGGTGATTGCCGGCAAATGTCGGGAAGCGCGCGAACAGGGTGGATTCGTGTGGGTTCTCGATATGCTGCTCCAGCGCCAGGATGCCCTTGGATTGCACCAGTTTGTACAGGCTGAACTGCATCGCCAGCAGTTCGACATAGGCTGCCTTGTTGTATTTCGGCCCCTTGAACATGGTCCCGAACACGCCAAGGGTTGCCTTGATGACGGGCCCGGTATTCCCGATCACGAACGCGCCAATGGCCGCGCCCAGAATGATAACAAACTCGAAGGGCTGCCAGAGCACTTGCACATGTCCGCCGACCCCCAGATAGCCGCCAAAAACCGAGGCAAAAACGATCAAAATACCGACGATGAGGCGCATATGCCGAACTTTCGCATTAACAACGCGTCGGCAGTCGCATCAGAAACTTCTGCTGCATCCACCGTACGAACCCGTCGACCCGGCTCGACCCATTCCGGCAGGGCCCGATCTGACTTGGAACGATCAAACCGTTCCCACTGGCGCCACTATCAGGGCTTTGCCTTAACAGTGGGTGTATCTGCGACTCTATTGTCCCGGCTTGGTTGTCACATCATGGGACATTCGCCGTCCGCTACCGGCCCCACTTCAGCGGCGCCGGCGTATGCCCTTTTCGGCAGCCCCCATCATCCCCGGTGACACTTCGCGTGAGGACAGAGCCAAAAATCATCATGGTTTCCCTTGGATGGAGCAATCAAGATCAATCCACGCCCCCTTCCCTTTCGTGCTCTTCTCCATTAGACAGCCCACTTAACCACCCCGTCCAAACCTTCCCCATGCGCCGCA
>NZ_JAUYGL010000203.1 GCF_030689745.1 Devosia sp. | reverse complement strand
GCTTCCGTATTGGGTATCGGTATGAATGTGGTCGGCCCCACGTATCGCGGACTGTACGATGGGAAATGGGATTATTGTTCTCATTCGACAACCGTCAATCTACTATAGGTAGTAGGCTGGTGTGCAAACAGGATAGGCAAGGTTCCAATCACCCCCCCTTTGTGCTTGGTGGTGATTTTGTCGTGAAGAATCTAATGAGGCTGCCGATTGACGAGGCGATCGCGTTTTATCGGCAGGTTCGTCGGCAGGTCGCTGAAAGTCCGGATGGGACTAGGGTTTCCATCATCGCTACTGTGCTGCCTAAGGATGGCTAGTGAACCCAGTAAGAACATTCGGATTTTCTAGTAAGAATCTCCATTAGAAATATGCAATATAATACATAAAACACAAAATAATACAGGAATTATGTAACATAATACATATTTATGTTGATTTTAATTTTAGCTATGGTAAGATGGGTCTATCTTTACGTAGAGGTGTTTATGAACTTTTCAGACATTAGTGAAGAAATTCGAAACGCAAGAAAACAAAAAAAACTTTCCCAGGCTGATATAGCTGATGCGCTGGGGTTCGATCAATCGCTTATCTCAAGGATTGAGTCCGGGAATATAGATGAGATCGGTTTCAGGAAAATGCTTTTGATATTCGATTTTCTTGGATTGGATTTACAACTTCGTCCTGTGTCAGGTGGGTATACATTTGAAGAAATACAAAACGATAATCAGGCGATGAGATAATGGTAAAAATTTACTCGATCGAAGATCTGCAATTATCGGCATTAAGCCGGCTCGATGTTTATGTGAATGGTAAAAGATCGGCGACATTAACAAAGGAAGGAAATCGCTACGCGTTAACTTACCTGCCGGATATTGATCCGGAGTATTTTGTGTCTCTAACTATGAGAGTAAGAAATGAATCATGGGTTTCTGTCGGACGACTGCATCCGTTTTTTGAAATTAATTTACCCGAGGGGGCGCGAAAAGATGCACTGGCTGCGGCATTTGGCAAAGCGATGGTTTCGGAGGAAATGGCACTTCTAGCTTTAACTGGAAACGATACAATTGGTCGCATTCAGGTTGTTCCGGCCGGATACCCATTGGAATGGAAAAGACAATTTGATTTTAATATCGAAGATGCGCGACAGCAGGATTCGGTTGAATTTTTCAGTGATGCGGTGAAAAAATATGCCGGACAAGGGGTGTCCGGGGTGCATCCAAAAGTTTTATTTAACTCGCAACGAACCACATTAAAATCTGAAAAATGGATTGCCAAATACGACGGTGATGAACTTAAAGGTCTTTCTATCAACGAATATTTAAGCATGGCAGCGGCGTCCGAGTGCGGGCTGGATGTGCCGGAATGCGAACTATCCAAGGATGGTCGGACTTTGTTCGTGAAACGATTTGATGATGGCATGGGATTTGAGGACTTTTGCTCATTGCTGGCTTTATCTCCTTTCGAAAAGTACAAAGGATCGTATGAGCGGATTAATAAAATTATCGGCTCTTTTGTTGATAATAAAATCGCTTTCAGGGAAGCGTTGCTGAAATCACATATATTTAATATGTGCATAGGGAATGCGGACTCGCATTTAAAAAACTATGGGTTGATATATAACCATCAAATAAAACCTGTTTTAGCTCCATTTTACGATCTCGTAACCGTTAAGGCATTCGAATCATTCAAAAAGGATATTCCCGCTTTAACTATTGGCGGCAAAAAAGAATGGGTTATTGGAAAATCATTTGAGAGGATGGCTCTTGACTGGGGGGTTAAAAAAGCGAAGATTGATCAATACCGGGAAGAAATAAAATGTGGGATTGAAAAAACAATTCCTTTGGTAGTGAATATTGCCAAGCGGCATCCGTGGTGTAGCGAACAAAACAAGCGTATGGTTTGTGTATGGAATACTGGTTTAAAGCGAATTTACGGTGAGCAAGTGATAGAAGAGCAAACCGACACGCTTGAATCCATCGGGTTTTCTGCGATCAAGCCGACATCTATCAGGAAAAAAGAAAACCCGTATCGTGAAAACTCACCAATGAATCATGCAAGGGACAATATTTACTCACACTCTTCACAGAGCAATGAAACGGCTACAGATAGCCTTAATGAAGGCGTCGTTTATCAAAACAAGCCATAAAACCTCTAGACCTTTGGTGCGTCTGCCGGTTGAGTAGTCCTAATGTTCAAACTTCATCCTTGAGTAACTTTCGATTTCGGTTAGAATTGCCAAATCGTTAGCGTAGGTTATATTCATGCACAATCAGTATGCTCAGAAGGGTGGAAGCATCAAGCGCGTAGCCCAAGACGGCTGCACGGACTTGTTCGAGTTCGCCGGGGTGCTTTTTGATAGGGTTTCCGGACATATTTATGCGCACGGCAACAGAAGAGATGTGCTGAACACGGCTGTTCGCATGCGCAGGACGCTTACGCTGGCCGGCGGTGTCGCAACGCTACACCGGATGCAAGTTGTCGTTAATCGCATCTCGTCCGACGAGATTAACCGCATGGTCCAGGTTCCTGGGTATGTGCTGAGCTGGTACGCAAGGGAACAAATCATGGCCGCAGCGGGTCGCGGAATCCTGCGATTCGAAGACGGCTCTTATTCCCACGCCGGATTCGATGTCCGTTCGCCTGGCTACTCCGCCGCTGCGGATCACCTGTGCATGGTGATCATCACTGAAACGATGATCTATCACAACCTCTCGACGCTTGGTTGGCGTATCAAAGACTTTCGCGATCGCTTGCGGTCGATCTCAAAAGCTCATGGTCGCGACCCGCTGGATGCCCAGTCTGGCAGGGCGCAGTGCGACGACAAAACATCTATCGAAGAGTTGGAGTTATTGGAGGCAATCCCGGTATGAAATTAGAGACACCGCAGTTCATTGGCATGGTTGGCCGCTCGCGGTCTGGCAAGGATACCGTCGCAAATTACCTGATCCAGCGATACGGCTTTGTCAGGATGGCCTGTGCCGACAAGTTGAAGAAGATCATCTCGCGCGCATATCATGTGCCGCTGGATCACTTCTATCTGGATGAGTTCAGGTACGTTCCGCACAAGAACCTCAATGGCGACTTCATGCGAACCGGCGAGCCTTACCTGCAACGGGGGTATGAATCCATATTGGAAGAGTTGAGTCCAAAGACGATAAATACTCCGCCGGATGTCGCCTGCCGGGAGATATTCGTCAATCTGCTGTCCGGCAGGAACTATTCCCCCATAGAGGCTGCTCAGCTAATCGGCACCGAGGGGTTTAGGCGGCACGTCAATGACGGCGTATGGGTGGATTATCTGATGGCCGAGGCAAGTTCAAAGCTTGATGCGGGCAAGTCCGTGGTCGTTTCCGACGTGAGGTTCGAAAACGAATTCGACCTTATTCAGGAGAATGGCGGCGAAATGTGGGCGATCAAGCGCAGCACATACCGCGCGAGCAATCATGAATCTGAAAAACATATTGATAGACTCTCCGCTCGCGCCGATATCGCCATCGCAAACAATTCGACAATGGAGTTGCTGCATTTATTGATTGATGCGCACATTGGCGTATCTGCGTTTCAGCAAGAGCCTGTCGCCTCTGCATCCCTACAAGAGGTCGCTACGCCATGACGCCCCAAGAAGACCTCCAGAAGGCCAAGGGCGTTGTCAATGGGCTTCTTGCTCAGGTGGCAAAGGTTGGCGCAACCGAGCTGTTCCTGACAACTGAATACCCGCCAGCGGGTCGCATTGACAACAAGATCGTCCAGCTCATGAAGGAGCCATTGGCGGCCGATAGTTGTCGCAAAATGGCGCAGTCGATCTGCGACGAGCGGCGCTGGCAGGTATTCCTGGCGAGGAGTAGCGTCTCCTTCATCTTTACTTCGCCATCCGGGCGATTCAGGGCAAGCTTGTTCATGCAGCAAAGACGGGTCGGGATGGTCATTCGCCATCTGCCTGGGGTGATGCCAACAATCGATGAAGCCGGGCTGTCTGAGGTGATCAAGCCGATCGTCTTGGCCGACAAGGGGTTGATTGTCATCGCAAGCCCGTCCGGCAATGGCAGGACGACCACGCTTGCGGCGGCGCTTGATCACAGGAACCGGTTCTCGCAAGGCCATATCGTGGCGATCGAGGAGATGATTGAGTTTCCGCAGCCTCACAAGCAATGCATCGTGACGCAAAGAGAGATCGGGTCGGATACGCCACATATGCGAGCCGCATTGTCCGACGCGTTCCATCAGGCTGCCAATGCAATATTCGTCAGCGATGTAATCGATTCCGACTCGCTGTCGCTGACGATGCGGCATGTGGAGGCGGGGCGACTTGTCGTAATTTCTGTTGTCGCCGAGGATTCGGTCGACGCCATCAGAAAGCTGGTTGAGCTCTACCCCGCCAACAAGCGGGAGGAGGCGAGTCTGGCGTTATCCACCACGCTTGCGGCGGTGTGTGCGCAACAGATCGCTACGCGGCAGGACGGTGGGGCGTTGCTGGTGACCGAGATGCTTGTTGGCACGCATCGCGTTCTAAGGGATGTTGCGCGCGGCGACCTGTCTGGGCTGAAAGGTTGCATGGAGTCCGACCAGAAGTTCGGCATGCACACCTTCAACCAACGACTGTTTGACTTCTACGAATCCGGCGTTATTGATCTGAATTGTGCCCTGTTTTTTTCCGACGATCGCATCAGCCTGCGATTTAGATTGCGAACAGAGAGCTCCAGATATGATGCCGAAGGCGGCGAGGGAGGTGGCGAGCAAGAATCGCTCATGCCAAAATCCGATGCGATTCTTTCGGTATGAGGTGGCGCGTATTTGAGACTGCAAATAGGCGCGCTCTGGAGGTTGCTTAAAGCGCGAAGATAAGCTCATCCTTCTCGCCAAGGAATTCAGTGCCTATGCCGTCGCGTGCGATGAGGATGGACATCCCTATGCGATGGTGTACAAGACCAATAAAAATAGGGAAGGCTTCCGGCCAGCCGTATTCCGGGAAGTCCTCAAGGAGGGTGGGCTTGAACTTGATCTGTTCGAGTTTCGGCCAGACATCAGAATAAATGGGGGTGTCCAGCTACATAGCAGGTTCTCAAGGATTGGGCATGACACATTTATTCATGACGCCGTCCCGGATGATCTTATGGCATCTGCGTTGATTCATGATAACGGATTGCATCACATAGTCCGGTCTTCGGTATTAGAGTACGCCCCGGGGCGTAGCGTGAAGCTGTCGATCCCGGTTGTGGGCGGCATGTTATTGATCGACGATGATGTCGTTGCCGAATATGAGTTAAAAGAATGTCGCGAGGGTTGATTGAACACGGAAGATAGAGATAGGTATTGTGCGTTGATGCACGGCCTGCTAAGC
The DNA here is from genome assembly GCF_030689745.1 of Devosia sp. GTDB lineage: Bacteria > Pseudomonadota > Alphaproteobacteria > Rhizobiales > Devosiaceae > Devosia > Devosia alba. The sequence continues at coordinate 7,624 of NZ_JAUYGL010000203.1, read as the reverse complement.
AAGATGAACTGGTTCGGAACTCACCTAGCAAGGGGAATGCGCGGACAAGTGTTCAATGAGTCGCTTCAGGCGGCCTCGGCAAAGCCGTAAATCGGATTGCGTCATTTCAAAAATAGTGTATGTTTGATACAAGCGCGCACAACTCAAAAAGGTGTCAGCATGGATAAAAGTTATTTGGAATCGCAGATTATGACTCGTCGCCCTGGTGCATCAAGCATTCATGAGGTGCTGATGGATATCGGCGATGAGGGAAAGATGGGCGTTTCACGCCTGCCTGACGGGAATTTTCATGCGATCATGCCGTGCCCTGCCGTTTGCGTCGAAGATGAGAGTCACGGCTTTGGGGGTACTCGCGAGATGGCTATGTTGCACTGCGCCTTTGAGGCTATGTCACGGCGAGATGCTGTCCGGGCGATGTCCGAAGAGGTCTCGATGGTAGTTCCGATGGCGCTTGCGGCGTAACGCATCATGGAATCCTGCGAAAAGATACTGGAGGCGATAGAGTTCATCCGTATCAAGCATGAAGGGCAGACGCGGAATGGAACAGGGGCACCTTATGCGGCACACCCTATCGCAGTCAGCTACATACTGGCGTCGCACAAGTCGTCAGAGCGCATCACCGAGCTGATCATCGCTTCATTGCTGCATGACACGCTTGAAGATACCGATACGACCTATGATGAGATAAGCGGCGTATTTGGCGGATTTGTTGCATCGTTGGTCAAGGAGTTGACGAACGACGTGGTTGCCATCAAGTCGCTCGGAAAGCTTGAGTACCATAAGTGCAAGTTTATGGAGTTATCCAGCTACGGCTTGACCATCAAGCTATGTGATAGGCTTCACAACGTCAGTGACCAACCAAGCGTGAAGATGCTCCATAATACGATCAGCTTGATCGGTTACGTCATGGAACGTCGCACCCTCAATGTGCCTCAACTTACCCTATGCGACAAGATACTGTCGATCTGCTCAAAGAAGGTCGCGCCTGCCGATAGCGCCATTGACCAAGCCATGAGCGCAAGCCCCTCGCTTTAGCCATGGGGAGGTTCAGCAAGTATCTTGTATGGCGCTATCGGCATAACTCGTCCAATGTAAAGGTTTCGCCCGTCTAATTGAAAGGTTCCCATTGAAAGGTTCCCATGAAAAGCACTGAAACCCCATGGACGCATACTGGCGTCACTGAAAAAGACCAGGTCATCGAGTTTTCGCCGTCAGGATCGGTGTTCAAGCACTCGATCATGGTGCCGGCCGGCACGAAATGTCGGAAGCTTGAAGGCGGGAGTGAGCCATGGGTTATTGACGATCTGAGTTTTATGCCCGACAAGAAGTCGATCGCATACGGCGACGCTGACATCTATGGCATCCCCGTTCCGGAAGAGTTGGTCGTTAATATTGAGCCTGTTGCGCAATATTCGCCTCGCGCCTGAAGCGGGGTATCGATGCGATTGATCGCCGTGACATCCCTTTAATTTGGTGTATGGTTGAAGCATCCAAACAAAAATGAGGTGATGTGATGACCAAGATCGTGCACGTAGTGCTATCGAACAACGATTCTGCGGTGTTTGTGAATGACAGCCTGATCTACGCCCTGGATGGCAATGAAGGCGGTGAATTGCCGTTGACTGTCGCGCAGCGGCTCGCTGAATCCATGCCGGACGGCGTGATTCAGCGCGTTAGCATGGATGTCCCAGACGATGCTGATTGGAACTGGAATGATGTGCTTGAGCTCATCCCGGCTTCGGACGGTGTGCAGCGCAAGATGCCTGCAATCCAGCGACCTTGTGTTGCAGAGCTCGTGGGCGAGTCATGTGAGCAGGTGATGGCGCCATGAATAACTCTGACCTGGAGTTGCGACAGGAGGCGCTGATCGGGCACATCATCAAGATGATCGACGCTGGATGGGTGTTCGTCTGCGACAAGCCCGAGCCCCGCGCCGTTTTTAAGGCGGTGATGGATGAATTCGAATTCATCAGGGGTGAGCCGCGGCGGCCATTGCGCGTCGCAGCCCTGACCGGGATGGCTGAACGTTTAGCCAATGCCGGATGGGATCCTGTTCAAATCCTGTATTCGAGCAACAACGTCAAGCGCGTATTCAGGGAGGCTCGGGAATATGTCGAAGAGGTCTCTCAAAACAATGCGCCCGGGATGTCGCCATGACGGCGCCACGCATAGCGCGATATGCAGCAAACACTACAGGTCGCGACTTTGTTGTCGGTGACATCCATGGAGCTTACACGATGCTGCTGGTCGCAATGCGGCGCGTCGGTTTTGAGCCCAAGGTCGACCGCCTCTTCTGCACTGGCGATCTAATTGATCGTGGGCCCGAGTCTGCCAGGGTCGCCAAGTTTCTATCCCTACCATACGTCCATTCTGTGCGAGGAAATCATGAGGATATGCTGATCCAGTTGAGTGAGGGCGGATACATCCCGACATTTGGTTCAGAGCACTTTTTGGTACGGCAAAATGGGCTTGGATGGTGGGATGCTGAGCCTGTGGAGTTGAAATTGGAGATATTGGCGGCCATTCGCAAGCTTCCGTTGGTGATCGAGATTGAGACGCCTCGCGGCATCGTGGGGCTACTTCACGCAGAGGTGCCTCTCGGGTTGTCGTGGCAGCAGTTCGTCGCGAAGGCTGATGAGCAAGACTCGAAGGTGATTGAGAGCTTGCTATGGGGCAGGGAACGCATCCAGGGCGGTAACACTTCAGGCGTTCCTGGCGTCGGGCGCGTATTCGTGGGGCACACGCCTCAGATGAATGGCGTTTCACGATTTGGGAATGTCTATGCGATCGACACTGGCGCCATATTCGCGGATCTATGGGATAAGGAAGGCGCAAGCCTGACGATGATGAATCTGCTGCATCGCTCTGAAGTGCTCCTGGCGCCGCAGGATGGGGTGCTGAATCTTCTGGATGAACCGGTTGCGCAACCGTTCGGTAGTTATACGTGAGCGAAGGTGTGTTTATCACTTCATCCAATTTTAGTTTTGAGGCATTAAATTTTGCTTTGGATTTTAGTTTTGAGGTGCTTTTTTAGTTTTGAGCGTATAAACTAGCTGCATAAATTTAGTTTTGGGGTGGAAATTGATTATTGTGTCGAACAAGAAAAACTCTGCCCTTATTGCTTACAAGCACAGGACAGGAAAGGTTGTGAGGCTTGCGGAGGGCATCTATTCGGATGATGTCCTTACGCCGGTGCGCGCGCAGATATGCAGGGATATTGAGCAGATTCTGACACTCCTTGGGGTTGAGGGCGCGCTGTCGTGGCAGTCGGCTTTGGCAGTGCAGCCAAGTCATGATGTGATCTACCTTCAAGGCGCTTCCGCCAAAAGACTGACTCTCTCCGACGGCATGATCGTTGATGTGACGCCATCGAAGGTCGATAACGTTCATCGCTTGCCGATCGCCACTGGCGGCAAGATCGTCAAGCCATCGCTGTACCGCGCAATCATTGAGAATTTATTGCCGGGGAAGGTTGTGCAAAAGAAGTCGGATCGTGAGGGTGCGCTGCACGCGTTACGTCAGCATATTGATACCATCTTAACGGGGAATCCGGACGGATTAAAAGCTGACTTGGATGTGTTTGGTGCGGTATCGAGCGCGATAGGTGTGTCGGAGTTGCCGCGCGAAGTTGCGATGGCCTATGATGCGGCGTTTGCTCGTCTTGCTCAATCTTCTGTATCGCACGTGGCGGTTGATGGCGCTCGCCTTGCCCTGTTTTCTATGGCGGCGGAAAGGCTTCAAACCTCCATGTCGGTAGTATCTGTGCCGGATTCCCGCCTCGCGTCGCAGCGCGAGCCGATGGGGTTCGTTGAAAGTTATTTCTCCAACTACATTGAGGGAACGGAATTCGAGATCGAAGAGGCGGAGAAAATAGTCTTCCAATCCGGGTATGGCGACGCCCATCCAAGAAGCAAGGATGGGCACGATATCGTTGCGCTTTACAAAATAATCCTGTCTCCGCAAGTTGCAATATTGGGGAGTGAGGTTGGAATCAAGACGGTACGCGCATGGCACCGGGCACTGATGAAGCATCGATTTGATACAGCAGGAGAGTTCAAGGAGAACTTCAATCGCGCGGGAAATACTAAATTCGTAGCGCCAGAGCTTGTGAGTGAAACGCTTCGGCGTGGATTTGATATGGCAAAGGATTTGTCCCCAGGGCTGCCGAGGGCGGCTTTCTTAAAGCTTGTGTTCACCGAGGTGCACCCGTTTGATGATGGTAATGGCAGAATATCAAGATTGCTGCTGAATAACGAGCTTGCATCGAATGGAATGGATCGACTGATAGTGCCAACCGTGTTTCGAGAGGATTACATGCTTGCCATGAAGGCATTCTCGCAGCAATCCAACATACATCCGTTTGAGCGAATGATGTCAAAGCTTGTTGTGATCAATCGCGACATTCCCCGCGACGCTTCGCGCGCCGAATTGGTTGCATCTTTGCATGAAAAGAGCGCGTTCTGCCTTCCGTCGGAATCGATGTGGGGTGTGAAGCCTCCTATGAATGCTGGCGATGTGGCGGCATCGGAGTTGCCGGCTATTCGCATGTGATAAACCGTTCCTAAGCACTTTGCCATGACGACATCAACCCAAGGAGTGAATATATGAGCATACCAACCCCAAAGGAAGCGATCGACTCCATCATCGAGTGGACTGCTTGCGACAACATGCCGAGCGATCCCGCTGCCCGGCTACAGTATTACGAGCGCCGGATGATGTCGATCCGCAATACCGCGCGCACCGTGCAGCATGCGACTGAGATCGAGTTCCCCGGGGCGCTCGAAAGGAATGGGATGAAAGGTGCTTTATCGATGGCGCCAGAGCATCTTGAGGTTTTGGTGGGGCTGCACAAGGCTCTGTCGCGGATGATTGACAGGCACAATCCGGACTCGATCGAGGCAGAGTGGCTTAGTCATTCGAATGAGGTTATCAGAAAAATCACCGGGCAGGATGTTGAGGTTGAAGTGCCGGCGCCGTTTTCGGTTAGATAATCAAATATTTTGAGTAACATGGGGAGTGAGATATGGAATACCTAAAGGACGTAGCAAAATGCATCAGTGATGGCATCGGCATCGCCCGTGCTGATAATGGGCAATTGGTTGTCACAGACGACGTCAGCACAGATTATGTCGCTTTTCGTGATGGCAAGTGGCAGCTTGAATCCCATCAGCTTCCTCTGGATGAGGTCTTACGCGACTATCTTGATCGCGCCGCGTTGCTGGCGTATGCAGATGAGCTCTTGGCGGAAGCGCACTATATCCCTCATAAGGATGCTGCCGCTCTGGCGGGGAAGATGGCCGGCCTACTAAGTACGCTGCGCGAAGGGATGGCGGCTGAACTGCGCGCGTTCGAGTTTGAACATAGCCCAGCGACTACTCCACCCTCCCTCCAGGCTTGACGACAAAATCCAGTACGTAGCTTGCTGCTATTGGTGACATCATCGTGTATTTTGTATATATAAATATATAAATCATTGACACTTGCGCATGCAATCTATATACTTTAATGCATGAAAAGCATAATTGAAATCCATGTTGATGGCAAATGGCACGAAGCTGCTCTGATTGAGTCTGGCGGGCGTGATCGCTGCACGTTTGAATATCTGCCGGAGTATGTATTCGGGGATATTTGCCGCCCCGTATCGTTGACGTTGCCCGTATCTTTGGAAACAAGGCAGCCAATGGGATCGTGCCCATCATTTCTATTAGACATGGTTCCTCAGGGGAATGGGCGCCGGTATTTGACGCAGCGGCTAGGGTTGGCTGACTCGGATGATCTGGTTATGCCTCTCATTCAGCACGGCGCATTCAACCCTGTCGGCCAGTTACGACTCGACACTGCCGTCACATATGCAGACAGCGTCATGGAAGGTGACGTTTCTTTAAATCAAGGCTTCACGCTTGATGAGATAGTGAGCCGCAAAGATGACTTTATAGAGAATCTATCCAGGCATGGCATGTTGGGTGCAGGGACAACAGGGTTGCAAGGCGCGTCCGCTAAATTCATGCTTGTCAAAGATAATGATGGATTGTGGTTTCTTGATTCATTCGCAAAAGAATCTGACGTCGCCTCTCATTGGCTCATGAAATTACCTCGTGGCCGGCATGAAACGGATCAGGCGATCCTTAAGAATGAAGCTGCGTATATCAAAGTCGCTCGGGTGTGCGGGCTCAGGTCGCATGGCGAAACCTTCTATCGTGACGGGATGTTGTTTGTACCCAGGTTCGACCGGACGATGAAGGATGGGGCTGTGGTACGTTTGCATCAGGAGAGTCTGGCATCGCTTGCTGGTCATCGCACATTCGGCATCCGGCCCAATCATTATGACCTCGTAAAATCTTTCTTGCCTTACGTGAGCGATCCGGTTGGTGAGGTTGTTGAATATATCAAGCGTGATCTTTTGAACCTGGCGATGCGCAATACCGACAATCACGCTCGTAACACGGCTGTCCAGCAACTTGAAAATGGCACGATACAACTAACCCCTGTATTCGATATTGCGCCGATGTTCATGGACAGGGAAATGATCGTGCGGGCCAGCAGGTGGTTGAACCAGTATGGGCAGGTTATAAATAATTTTGCCGATGTGATCGAAGAATTGCCGTTAGAAGGTGAGGGCAAGAATGCGGTCATGCTTGAAATTCAATCGTTCTCGAAAGTGATTGAAGATTTGCCGTTGACTATGGAAGAGTGCGGGGTTGATGCCAACATCATTCAATTGTGCAAGCTACAGATAAATCAGGTTTGTGAATCCATCGACAAAGGCCGCTGCGCCGAAATTAATGGGATGTCGAGATAATGGACAAACGCCTAAAACCAAGTGACAAAGAATTTGAAAGAAAATTGGTTGATGAGTTCTTTCAGAAATTCGGCGAAGGTCAGTTCGGCATCCCCAGCGCGACAAAAGCTATGCGTCGTATCAGTCGGTTGACCCAACCAGAGTTCGCAAAACATCGCGGAATCTCGCTGGCGACATTACGGAAAATCGAAACCGGGAGCGGTTCGGCAAATGTAGAAACGCTAAACAAGATAGGCGATATTTTTGGTCTCGAAATAGGCTTTTTAAAAAAGGCTAAAAAGAAGTTCTAACGGAAAGGAATTGTGATGCCAGTGATCCACGCACAACGATTATCAGACTTGTCGCCGGAAGTTATTCAAGCGGTGAAACGGGTATATGCACCAGCTCCCACACTCCCGGTAGATTGTGTTAGCAACTACCCAGCGCTTGAGTGTCCGATGTGTGGGAGAGAGCGTAAGCCGCGCTCCTTGAACAAGGATGGCTCGGTGACTTACTCGTGTGCGCCAGATCATGTGAATCACGGTTCGCAATACACCTGGCGTATCGCCGTTGACGGCACGCTGATCGACTAACGGAAAGGCGAACATGAATGCTAAAGCAAAAATTGCTGCTGCTGAAGAAGGTTGCCAGAAAGTGCAAGCCGCATGGGTGGATGCAAGCACGGCTTTAGCTGGGAGAGTTAGCTTGACATCCTCCCCGCCCTAAAGGGCGGGGATTCCTACCGCTAGACGCTCATGCCCGAGCGCGAGAATGTTTTTAGCGGCGTTTACGTCGCGATTGTGAGCGGCACCGCACTCACAACAAACCCATTCTCTTATTCCAAGA
>NZ_JAUYGL010000208.1 GCF_030689745.1 Devosia sp. | reverse complement strand
CCACGCGAGTAAGTGTGTGCACCACCGGGAATGGCTTTTAATAAACGTTCTTGGTAATTCATGTTCAGGCACCTGTCATTTGCTCAAGAGCATATAAAGTTTGGAGAATCGCATAATCCTCGTCCAAAGAATTGGGGAATAAAGATTGATTTTTTGCTTCCACCGCCGTAACAAAATCTCTCATTTCGGCAATGTAAGGTTCTTCAGGATTGATGTACTGGCGCTCGACTGTTCCCGTATCAAACTTGAACTCCTTCCACTCTTCCATTGAGGTATTGATATAGCGGACGCTATTGGAATCTGCGCTAAATACAATTTCGCCCTCGCTACCGAGAACACGCATGTCGCGTGTTGCTCTGGGGCGTGAGATTACCTCTACCGTCAAGTTTGCAATGACATTGTCGTCATAACGAAGCAAGCAATGATAAATATCGTCAATATCCGCTGGCATATCAGTCAACTTGGCTTTGACACATGCCGCCGCCTTTGCCTCGCCAAAAATATCGTTCAGCCATGTCAGTTCAAATGGCACGATTTCACGCGCTGCACCAGTATCGCGCTTTGATACGTAGAACTCTTCTATTTTTTCCCACGGATGCCAGTCGGGAAGATACTGGCCGGTCTGGTAGTTCAGGTTTAGCACCTTGCCAATCGCATTGGATCGAATAAGTTCTTTGACTTTTTTGGGCCCGGGAAAATAGCGCATCGTGCAGGATGGCGCCATGACAATCTGCGTTCCACTGATCTTTTCACTCAGTTGTTTGATCTTGTCAGCATCCACTACCGATGCCTCAATGAAACAACTAATGCCACGTTCAAAAGCGTAGTAGGCATAGTGCATATGAAAATCGGGCGGTGTCGAAATAACAAATGTCTGCGGCCCGAATATCTGCATAGCAGTATCCAAATCATCAAAAACTGTAATGCCGTATTTCTCTTGGGACTCTTGTCTTCTATCAGAACGAGTATCGAACCCCGCAATGTCTTTTATCCCCAATGCCTGTAGGTTACGAACCCTTCTTTTTCCCATCGAACCAAGGCCAATAACCAAGTATTTCATTTCAACTCCCATTCATGTTTCATAATATTTTCGATTGCCAGGAAATCATAAATATCATCAATCTCATAGCACTGAAAACGTTTAATTAAGTGATGCGTTGTTCGGCGCGGATAAAATGTTTTTTCTTCCAGCAGTATTTGCGTTTTGACAATGTAGGCAACACCGTAGGGGAAATAGGCAACTTCATTGTCCTGCCGGCGTGTTGCCATCACCAATTCCTTGCAATATGGTTCTATTGCATTGCCCACCGTTTTTTTCATGATTGAGGGATGCTCGTGCACTTCGCCCAAACTAACAATGGCATCGTACTCACCACCTAATGTGCTGATTGTTTCAATCATCCCATCAAGATCGCCTTCTTCTCGCAAAGGCGAAGTTGGCTCTAACAAGACAATGTAATCAAAACTCTTGTGAAACTCACGTTGATAGAAGTCAATTACATGTTTCACGGCATCAAGAGTAGTGGCTGTATCACTGGCCAATGGCGCTGGCCTAAGGAACGGAACCGAAGCACCAAACTCCCGCGCAACCTTAGCGATCTCTTCGCTATCAGTCGTGACCATCACCTCATCTATGTACTGACTTCCCAGCCCCGCCTCAATGCTCCACGCGATGAGCGGCTTGCCACAAAGCTCCTTGATGTTTTTCCCCGGCAATCCCTTGCTGCCGCCCCGCGCCGGAATGATGGCTAGAAATGATTTACCTTGGATCATCAGCTGAAGACTCCACCATATTCGTTGTTTGCTCTTTCATAATCACTCATCCTTCCAATATCCAGCCAGTATTCTCTGATCGGGAATGAGACGGCATTATTTCCTTTCGCGATCAGTTTTTCAAAAAGTGTTGGCATGTCAAAGAACTCGTCCTCGGGTATATGCTCCAAAACTTGAGGTGAGAGCATGTAGATTCCTGCACTGACGAAGAATTTATGGGTAGGCTTTTCTTCGATGGAGACTATTTTACCATCGCTAACATTCACAACGCCGTAGGGCACTTGAAAGTCATATTCTCGCACCGCCATCGTGGCGACCGCATCATGCGAAAGGTGGTAGTCATGCATATGCTCAAAATTGACATTGGTCAGCAGATCACCGTTCATCACAAAGAATGGCTCGGTTAAGTTGTCGCGGATGAGCGCTAACGCACCTGCTGTGCCCATACGTTTAGCCTCATGGACATATTCAAGATTTACGCCGAAGGCAGACCCATCACCAAAATACTCCTTGATGATGTGCGACTTATAGTTAACGCTCAGAATGATTTCGGTGTAGCCATACTTGGAAAAATTCTCGATGATGGTTTCCAAGATAGGCTTGTTACCTACGTGGAGCATAGGCTTGGGCGTCGTGTCCGTCAGCGGGCTTAGGCGCGTACCCAGACCGCCAGCCATCAATATGACTTTGTTTGTGCATAGCGCTGGTTGAAGCAGCTCATCAACCTCGGCAATACCAACGATTCGGCCTTCACTATCGACAATAGGTATCTGATAAAGCTTCTGCGAAAAAGCCAATTGAAGGATCTTTGCCTTTGAATCATTGATTCCGCATGTCGTTGGTGTTCGGTAATAAATAGTCTCGATTGAGTTCTCAAGCCCGCGCCCGCTCAAAATGGCTCGGCGTACATCGCCGTCAGATAGCGTGCCTAGTAATTTTTGATCTTCATCTACCACAAGCGCAATCTTCATCGAGCCACTATCAATGATTTCAAGTGCTCGACGAATCGTCGCATTGGGTGAAAGAAGAACTTTCTTGAAATTGTTCATGCTATTGACGATCCGGGTAAGTCATTAAATATTTTTTTCAGTAACTGCGTCAATGGATGCGAACGCAGGATTCCAGCTATCTTTTGGGACGAGCCGCCTTCACCGTATGGATTTGTAACGTCGCAGAGGCTTTTTCGAAAACCTGGAGAGTAAAGCTGTTGTATTGCGTCAATAATCGCACTCTTATCAGGCGTACAGTCGATCACACTGGCTGCTCTGATTCGCCCTCTCTGGCGATCCCCGATATTGATAGTGCCAATCTTGAATGATGGAGCCTCGGTCAGTCCGCTTGAACTATTTCCGACCACCGCATCGACATACTGGAGTGCGGATAGATAACGCAACTGCCCAAGAGAAGTAAATGCGATTGCTTTGGCCGTGTTGGCAGCCACGTAGCTGTCGATCATGGTGTTGATGACTCTCCCATCGGTATCGGCGTTGGCTTTAGTGAATATTATTCGAGTATCGCTCAACTCATCCAATGCTGCCAATAGCTGCTGAAATTGCTCTTTAGCTGTACTCTGTTCCAAAGTGACCGGGTGAAAAGTCACCAAGAGATTTTTCTTGCCCAGTTTAAAACCCGTCTCTTTCTCTAATTCCTCTATCGCTAACAAACGCAGATTGAGGATATTGTCCAGCCCGGGCGCGCCAAAATTAAACACTTTGTCAGGTGCTTCACCAAGCTGGATGACTCGCTGGCGATATGCTTCAGTTGCCACAAAATGAAGGTGGCTCATTTTAGTGATTGAGTGCCTGATCGCCTCATCGAATGCACCCTCGGTTGTTTCGCCGCCGTGGATATGTGCGATGGGAAGACGTGCAATCATCGCCGCTGTGGCGGCACTAAAGATTTCGAAGCGATCACCCAACACGACGACAATATCCGGACTCAATTCATCATAAGCTTCAGCAAAAGAAATTTGAGCCAGCCCCATCGACTTGGAAATTCCGATGGAGGTATCCGACGACAGGAGCATTTCAATTTTCCTATTGATAGCGAAATCTTTTTCAATCTCCTTGTAGGTAAGCCCAAATTCCGGAGACAGGTGCATCCCCGTGACGATGACTTGAAGCTCCAAGCTCACATCAGACTGAATCTCTTTCATCAACCAATAGAGGAGACCATATTCGGCGCGGGTGCCCGTAACGATGCAGACTTTTCTCATTTGTTTTTCTTCTTTATCGTGTGCTTAAACTTCAACACCGCAAAGTTCAATTCGATTGAGGTTTCTGTGTCGCTGGTTTGCAAATCTTCATCGAAGATTTCGGCGATTAACTCACCGCTTTTTTGCATGAGTGATTTTTGCTCGGCTTTATCTTGGACCTCCGATAACTCTTTGATGCTTCTGGACAGTTCTCTGATTTTTGAGAATGTTTCAATAATGGACAGTGTTGCCTGTACTGCTTGCGGGCTTTTGAGGATGGTGGCCAACATATACAAACCTTTTTCGGTGAATGCGCATGGAAGCTTTACTTTGCCCCCTTTCATTGAAGTCGAAAATTTCGACTTCAATGAGTTCCACTCACTTTTATCAAGCTCCAATATGTATCCGTCAGGAAACTTTTCTGGGTTGTTTTTTACCGCCTCATTTATCCTTTTGACCTCAACGCCGTAAATATCAGCGACATTGCTATCAAGCAACACCGATTGCTCTCTTATCTCAATGATCAGATTTTTTATATTCTCTAATTTTACGAGTCCACTCATATCAGGTCATCCTCTTTGTAGTTTTTTTGCGCGGCCTGACTCAAGACCTCATCCCATCGCATGGGGCTAATGCCATTTCCAGGTCGTTTGATGGTGATATTGTCTAAGCTAAAAAGCTCGCCGAGGTTGATTGGTCGCGAAGCAACAATGCTTTTTCGCGAGATTGGAATATTTTTCGCTTCGCTCTTGCTGGGCTTCTTAATGCCGTCCCCCAATGCTTGGTCTATACGACGAATCGCCTGCACCATTGCCTTGAGTTCTTTCGGTTCCAAGCTGGCTTTATGATCCGGCCCATCCATGGTGCAATCTAGCGTGAAGTGTTTTTCAATCACGCAAGCGCCCATTGCAACTGCGGCTATCGGCACTTCGATTCCCTGCGTATGGTCTGAATATCCGACTTTGACTCCGAATGCATCCCGCATCGTTTGCATGGCACGGAGGTTGACTTCGTCGATAGGGCACGGGTATTCCGTTGTGGCATGCAGCACTGTAATCTTCTCTTTGGGGACACCTTGCCCCGTCAAGACATCCAATGCATCTTCCACTTCGCCCAAATCAGCCATACCGGTCGAGAGAATCACTTCTTTGCCAATCTTCCCTATATGTCGCAAATAGGGAAGATTGGTGATTTCTCCGCTGGGAATCTTGAAGATTGGCATTCCAAAGTTATTCAACAATTCGATACTGTCATGATCGAACGGCGTCGAGAGAAACATGATTCGCTTTTCATTGCAGTAGTCGATAAGTACGCGGTGTGCATCCTCGTTTAGCTCCAACTTCTTGATCATTTCATATTGAGACTCGCCCGCCGAAGTTGTTTGTTTTTGATAGTCTGCTTTTTGGGCAGTTTTGCTGACAAGTTTATCTGCCTTGAAGGTCTGAAATTTAACTGCATCGGCACCTGAGTCTACTGCCACATCAATTAGTTTTTTTGCCAGCTCAATAGAGCCATTGTGATTGACTCCAGCTTCAGCAATAACAAAAACGCTACTCATGCATACCCCTTAAATAATTCCCCGGCCTTAATAAAATCATTCTCCCTAGTCTGAACGCCTTCCCTAGTCACCGCATTACTTCCCACAAAAGTCCCTTGCCGAACAATCGTGCCACCGTTGACGATGGCTGCTGTTGAGATATGGCAATTATCTTTCACAACCGCATCATGCTCTATAAGTGCCTTGCTGTTGATAATGCAGTTATTACCGATGGTTGCGCGCACGTTTATCAATGCGTCGTGCATGATGATTGTGCCTTCACCTACAGATGCATGCTTGGATACATAAGCTCTTGGAGAAACGATTGCAGGAAGTCTGAACCCCAACGACTTTATATTTTCATAGAGCCGCATACGCATCTCGGGGCTCTTGATCTGCCCTACTGTGACAAAAGCATAGTCATAATCAGCCTTGAGCCGTTTGAGGTCATCGTCACTGCCCAGCAATGAATAACCAAGCAGCTTTACTACGGCATCATTTATATCCACAAACCCGGCAATTGTAAATTTATTCTCTTGCTCGATGACATCGATGCATGATGCACAGTGCCCGCCGCCACCGATCAATATCAGTTCAGGCTTCATTTTACTCTCGCGCTACTCGGAATATTGACGACACGATCTTCAAGCCACTTGGCATTGACCAGTGCATCAGACTGGCAGCTTTCAAACATTGGCAGCTCATTCATCAGGCGCCAAATCGGTCTCGACATCACGCCTGCCTCATTCAACTCTTTCAGGAATACATCCCTAGCCTGCTTATCCTCTAATACCAAGGCATTAAGCCAGTAATTCGCACTTGCCTGGGCGGGCTCCTTTACAAAGGTGATATTTGAAGTAGCGAAGAAATCCGCATAGGCAGATGCAATTACACGCTTACTTTCCAATATTCTCGGCAAGCATTCCATCTGTGCGCACCCCAATGCCGCATTGATGTTCGGCAAGCGATAGTTGTAACCGATCTCGTCATGAATGAACTCGTACGGATGAGGTTTCTTCGCAGTCGTGGTGATGTGTTTTGCGCGCTTCGCCAATACCTCGTCATCGGTAATGATCATCCCGCCGCCGCCGGTCGTAATGGTTTTGTTGCCATTGAAGCTGAAGGCGGCGAGCTTGCCGAACGTCCCCGTATGCTTGCCCTGATAGTAGCTACCCAAACTCTCGGCTGCATCTTCAACCAAGGGGATGCCGAATTCCTCACAAATCCCGGCGATTTTGTCGATTCGGCACGGATGCCCAAAGGTATGCATGGGAACCACGGCGGCGATTCTTCGCCCAGTCGTTTTGTTGATACACCCCTCTGCCGTTCTAGTCGTATTGGCCGACAGAAACTCGCTCAGGCTTTGGGGGCTCAGCCCCAATGTATCCCTATCGACATCGATGAATACAGGCTCTGCTCCGCAATAGCTGATCGCATTGCAAGTTGCCACGAATGACAAAGATTGGGTGATCACCTCGTCGCCCCGATTCACTCCCGCCAGCTTGAGCGTGATATGCAAGGCGGCAGTCCCATTCACTGTGGCTACGGCATATTTGGCGCCGGTATATTTCGCCATTTCCAATTCGAATCGGTCAACGTATTTCCCTACGCTGGACACGAAGGTCGAGTCGATGCAGTCAACCACATAAGCTTTTTCGTTCCCGACGAATTTAGGCTCATGTAATGGAATGAATTCCGTCGTTTGATACAAGCCCCGGACGAAATCGATAATGTCTTGATGCTTTTTGTTCATTGCTACATCTTCCCATCCAAATATTTACCCGTTTCTTTGTGTCCGAAATCAGGAATCATTTTATGGAACAAATCGACGATCTCTTCTTTCGTCCAACTCTGTACATTCTTTCGCTCATTAATAAATTGAGTAAAATTTACTAGCGCCTGATTGTCGAATGTTGGCTTATTTTTAATCACTCCCAGATTCTGAAAGCGTGCCATATCGAGCGTTTCATTTTCGGTGAAGAACTCTTCGAAATCTTTTTCTCCGGTCGTATCGCTATCCGTAAATAAACAAGGCCACTTACCTTCGGCAGGCCACGTTTCTGCCAACTTGCGCGCCTCGTCTTCCGATGTGCATAGATAAGGCTCATAACCGATTTGCTTGAGGTATTTTGCTGCAATCTCGGCGAAGGTGATGAGGTGCAATTCTTCGCTCAACTTAGGGAAGAATATATCCATGTTTTCGCCGAAGATACACGACAAGAGGCACAACTCTCCGGATTCTTTGGGTGTAACGAAATATCTTTTAATATCCTGCGGCGCGACGATAGGCTGACGCTTTTGGATGCGCTGATTGAAACCGTGCAAAAGCGAGCCGTCCGAAAACGCCACATTGGCGAAGCGAGCCGTGGAAATACTGATCTCTAAACTCCGTCGCATCAAAAACATTTCCATGATCCGCTTCGACGCGCCCATCATATTGACGGGATTCGCTGCTTTATCAGTGGAGACGCAAAAGTATTTCTTCGATTTATTTGCGATGGACTGAAGAAGCGTCTTCTCCGTATTGAGAATGTTCACATCGATCATGCGCATCAGTGTGAACGGATCTTTCTCGCTACGCACATGCTTTAGCGCGGATAGATTGAGCACATAGTCGTATTTGCCATCCGCCTTAATAAAAGCGTCATATTCAACGGAGCCCACATCCAAGGCAAAGGTCTGAAAGTCGCCATCGATATATCCATACGAGCTTCTGATATCGCGCACCAACTCCACCATGTTGTTTTCGCTGATATCGACAACATGCAGCTTGCACGGTTTTCTTTTGAATATCTCTTTGGTGACGGCTTGCCCGATGGACCCAGCACCGCCAATGACCAAAAAGGTGGATGCAGCTATGATTCGCTGAAGCTCAGCTTCATGATTGCTTACGTCTTGAACGAAAAGCTCTTTATCTCGGCCAATGAGGGAAAGAATAGACATTGTTTTTAATCCTTTCCAAATAGATCGCGGCTATACACTTTATCCGCCACATCGCGGATATCCTCGGTGATGCGGTTGGCCACGATCACATCAGCCTCCTGCTTGAACTGAGCGAGATCATTCACCACTCTGGAGTGGAAGAAGTCTGGTTCCTTCAGCGCTGGCTCATACACGATCAC
>NZ_JAUYGL010000191.1 GCF_030689745.1 Devosia sp. | reverse complement strand
ACGCCATAATCGACATCGGGGATTTCGATCACCGGTGGATAATACGGAAAATCAGCGGCGATGGCTTGGCCGCCGACAAGTGCGGCTCCTGCCACCATGATCGCAGCAATGAGCTTGCGCATGATTAAGTGTCCTTTGAGTGCCACGACAAAAGTGGGTTCCCCGACAATATCGAGCAACTTCCTTAAATGTGACTTAACCTAAGCACTTAACCTTACCGAACTACTCGATATCAGGATTGAATTATTACATCATTAACAAGTGTTACCAAAACCTTTCACTTGCCAATGACTTCAGGCAACCTCGCGAATAGCTGCCTCGATCTGTCCAACGACCGTTGAAACCAGACCGGCATCATCGCACTCACCCATGACCCGGATCACCGGCTCGGTGCCCGAAGCCCGCACAACCAACCGCCCGCCGGCCCCCAGCATGGCCTGCCCATCGGCAATCGCGGCGATGACCAGCTTGTGCTCCAGCGGCTTGCCCGACTTGAACTTCACGCTGCGCAGCAATTGCGGCACCTTGGTAAAACGCGAGCAGATTTCCGAGACGGGGCGATCCTGCGCCTTGAGCACGGCCAGCAATTGCAGCGCCGCGACCAGGCCATCGCCGGTGGTGGTGAAATCGGACAGGATGATATGGCCGGACTGTTCGCCACCAACATTGAACCCCTTGGCGCGCATGGCCTCAAGCACATAGCGATCACCCACCTGGGTGCGCTCCAGCGTCAGCCCCAGCGAGCCCAGATAGCGCTCCAACCCCAGATTGGACATCACGGTGGCCACGATGCCGCCGCCCACCAGCACCTCGCGCTGCAGCCAGCTTTCGGCAATCACCGCCATGAACTGGTCGCCGTCGACCACATTACCCTTCTCGTCGACGATAATGACGCGATCTGCATCGCCATCCAGCGCAATGCCCACATCGGCCCGCATTTCCCGGACCTTGGCAGCCACCGCTTCAGGCGCGGTCGAGCCGACCTTGTCGTTGATGTTGAAACCATCGGGTTTATCGCCAATGGTGAACACTTCCGCCCCCAGTTCCCATAGGGCAATCGGGGCAACCTTGTAGGCGGCGCCATTGGCGCAATCGAGCACCACGCGCAGCCCGGCCAGGTCGGTGTTCCGCGGCAGGGTGCGCTTGGCGTATTCGATATAGCGCGTGCGCGCTTCCTCGTCGCGATGTGCCCGGCCGATATCGCGGCCATGTGCCAGCGTGTCGGACATGTCACTGTCGATCAGGCGCTCGATCTCAAGCTCGATCTGGTCGCTCAGCTTGTAGCCATCGGGGCGAAACAGCTTGATGCCATTGTCTTCGAACGGGTTGTGCGAGGCTGAAATCATCACCCCCAGATCGGCGCGCAGCGAACGGGTCAGCATGGCCACGGCAGGCGTCGGCATTGGCCCGAGCAGATAGACATCCATGCCCACGGCGGTAAAGCCGGCGGTCAGCGCCTGCTCGATCATATAGCCCGAGCGGCGCGTATCCTTGCCGATGACGACGCGGTTGCGATGATCGCCGCGCACAAATTTCTTGCCGGCAGCCATTCCCACCTTGAGCGCCAGTTCGGGGGTCAGCTTGGGGCCATTGGCCAGCCCGCGGATGCCGTCGGTGCCAAAATACTTGCGTACCATTGTCTGTCGCCCCTTGTCGCGCCGGCGGTCCGGTCGCCTGCGATAATACCACTTTGTGGCGGCATAGCGGAAAACATTGCCATGCAAAAGGGCCGCCTTGCGGCGGCCCTGGCAATTTTCTGGTCTTCCTAGCTACCCGGCTGCGGTTCCAGCCCGCCTTCGGGTGGCGCATCGGGGCGCTTCTTGGTGGCCTTGCCGGCCGACGGCACGCCGCTCGCCTTGGTGGACGGGCCGCTGTCATCGGGACGGACCGGCTGATGGCCTTCCATCAGAGCGCGCAGTTCATCGCCGGTCAGCGTCTCATATTCGAGCAGCGCCTGGGCGATGGCTTCCCACTGGTCGTGATACTTGGTCAAAATCTCCTTGGCGGAGGCTTCGCCATCTTCAATCAGCTTGCGCACTTCCTGGTCGATGATACGGGCGGTATCGTCGCTCATGTGCTGGCTCTGCGTCACCGAATGACCCAGGAACACTTCCTGATCATTGGATTTGTAGCGGACGCGGCCGAGCTTTTCGCTCATGCCCCATTCCATCACCATCGAACGCGCCAGGCTGGTGGCCATCTGGATATCGCCCGAGGCGCCACTGGTCACCTTTTCCGGGCCGAACTTGATGATCTCGGCCTCGCGGCCGCCAAACAGCATGGTCAGGCGGGCCAGCGCCTTTTCGCGGCTGAACGAATAGCTGTCGCTCTCGGGCAGGGTCATCACCATGCCCAGGGCACGGCCACGCGGAATGATCGTTGCCTTGTGGATCGGATCAATCCCGGCAACCTTGAGCGCGATGATGGCATGGCCAGCTTCGTGATAGGCGGTCAGCTTCTTCTCGTCCTCCGACATCGCCATGGTCCGCCGCTCGGCACCCATCATGATCTTGTCCTTGGCATCTTCGAACTCGGCATGGGTGACAAAGCGCTTGTTGCGCCGTGCCGCCATCAGGGCCGCTTCGTTGACCAGGTTCATCAGGTCAGCGCCGGAGAAACCGGGCGTACCGCGCGCCAGCACCTTGAGGTCCACATCGGGGGCCAATGGTACCTTGCGGACGTGCACCTTGAGCACCTTTTCGCGGCCCGCCACGTCGGGATTGGGCACCACGACCTGACGGTCAAAGCGACCGGGACGCAGCAGGGCAGGATCGAGCACGTCGGGACGGTTGGTGGCGGCAATCAGGATCACGCCCTCATTGGCCTCAAAGCCATCCATCTCGACCAGCAGCTGGTTCAGCGTCTGTTCGCGTTCGTCATTGCCGCCACCGAGCCCGGCGCCACGCTGGCGACCGACGGCGTCGATTTCGTCGATGAAGATGATGCAGGGCGCATTCTTCTTGGCCTGCTCGAACATGTCGCGGACACGGCTGGCGCCGACACCGACAAACATTTCGACAAAGTCAGAACCCGAAATGGTGAAGAACGGCACATTGGCTTCGCCGGCGACCGAACGGGCCAGCAGCGTCTTACCGGTACCCGGCGGGCCCACCAGCAGCACACCACGTGGAATCCGGCCACCCAGACGCTGGAACTTGCCAGCATCGCGCAGGAACTCGACGATTTCCTCAAGATCCTGCTTGGCCTCGTCAACGCCGGCCACGTCCTCAAACGTCACCTTGCCGCTCGACTCGGTCAGCAGCTTGGCGCGCGACTTGCCAAAGCCCATCGCGCCGCCCTTGCCGCCACCCTGCATCTGCCGGATGAAGAAGAACCACACGCCGATGATGACAATGAACGGCAACCAGGACGACAGCAGCACGGTCCAGAACGGGCTGGATTCGGGCGCCCGCGCCGTGATCGAGACATCCCTGCTCTCCAGCCGCGAAATGATATCGGCGCCAGCGGGCAACACGGTTTCAAACCGGGTGCCGTCCGCGAGCGCACCGGAAACCACGTCGTCGGTGATGGTGACGCTCTTGACCCGACCGGTCTCGACGTCACTGACGAACTGGCTATAGCTCTTGTCGGCGACCGAAATCGAGCGGGTCGACGACTGAAAGACCTGGAACAGGCCCATCAGCATAAAGAGTATGACCAGCCAGATGGCGAAGTTGCGGAAATTTCCGTTCATCAATCCTGTCCCGGGGAGCACTGCGCCAGGAGGCGCGGTTGGTGTGCCGAATGTATGTCCGGCATGGGGGTGTTACAAGGCCCAGACCTGCGGCGGTTTGCGCCGCCCGTCCAGTCACAATGTGCTGACGGGGTTAATACGGCATGGCGCAACGGCGGTCCAGCGCCCATGCGGGGCGCGCTGCGCGACAAATTCAGCACGGGATCGCGGGCGGACATGCCCGCACGCCGATCAATCAATCAGCAATTGCACGGTGATGCGCTCATCAAACGACCAGCCGCCCAGCGACAGCACGCCGCCAGCCGCGTCACGCACAATCGGCGCGGTGCGAATGGCTTCGGCCGGCGCGGTCACCTTGCAGCCCAAAAACTGTTCCAGCCGGTGGCGCGGCAGATAATCGGCCACGCTGGCGGTCAGATCGGTCGCTCCCGAACCATTGATGATGCGGAAGCGTTCATCCCACACCAGTTCGCCATGCGGCGCCAGCACCGCATCGGCCGGCAGGCTGCGCCCCGGCTCGCGCGCCACCGCAATCGCCTCGTCCTTGATCCGCACGACGCAGCCCAACACCGTGGTGGCGCGGGGCAGGTCATTGTCGACAATCGCCTGGCGCAGACGCTCGACCTGCCCCAGCGCGCGCGGCTTCTGCCGTCCGCCCACAATATTGAGCACCCGGCCCAGCACCCGCGTGGCGACCGCCGGGTTCAGGCCCGCAAAGGGCGTCAGCGCAATGCGCGCCGCGCCGAACCCGTCAAGGGTCACCATTGCGGCAAAAGCGGCCTCGGCCAGTTGCGCGATGGCCGCATCGGCCTGCCCCATGCGCTCGGCAAACAGCGCCAGCGTCGGCGCATCCAGACCGAGCTCGGCCAGGGCCGGCATGGCCTGGCGCCATCGCACGCGCTCGTAATGCGGGTCGATATTGGATGGGTCGGCAGCCGGCACCAACCCGGCGGCGGCGACGATGCCAGCGAGCGCTGCGGGGGGCACATCAAGCAGGGGCCGATGCACGCGCACACCCTCGATACGGGCCTGCGGCGCCATGCCCTTGAGGCCTTCAATGCCGCTGCCATGCGCCAGGCGCATCAGCACGGTCTCGGCCTGATCCTGCTGGTGATGGGCGGTCAGCAGCACCGTAACGCCATCGGCAGCCATGGCGG
>NZ_JAUYGL010000186.1 GCF_030689745.1 Devosia sp. | reverse complement strand
GCGCAATTGTATCCACGCACTTCATCCCCGCCACCCATCCTCAATCCGAGACGGGCAGTCTGCTCAAACCAAACATCAGGGGGTCAATATTGGACGCCGATAACCCCGCTTAGGGGGTCAAAATTGCACGCCGAAACACAGGTGAGCACCACACGAAAAAGAGGCGAGGCTCCGGCATGACTAGATGACCGAGGAGTGAGGAGCAGCGCACAAATTGGAGCGAGCTTGCGCACGGACCCGCCGCCCCAGAGATCAACGTGTGCAACGTCAGCCCGCATCTTGTTGACCAGGGGGTGAGCCCGAGCGCAAAACGGGTGTTTGCGGACTATTGCAGGTAGGAGGCTCTGACGGGTGGGGTTTGGTTCCTTGTAAGGGTGGTGGTGCTGCCAGCCTCCTCTTTTACCATCTACCAACCAGGCATCATTCACTCCCCACAGGTACGCGCTCAAGCCTCTAGTTTCCTGATGCGCGCAAACATGCCTCTCTGGTGTGTCTAGGTGCTCTATCGGCGTCTGTGGCGCCGGTGTCTCTTTGGCTTACCGGGATAGCTATTGCCTGTTGCTGGCCTTGGTCTTTCCGGTGATGCTCTGCGCGGGTCGGTGTTAGTGGAGGCATCATCAGTGATTGATCGGTGCGTCTTTGGTGTCTAGTGGCTGCTGGTGAACTCCCCCGTCTATTGGTTAGCGTGTCCACAAACGGGTCTCAGGTGTCTGTGCTGCCGAAAAAGCTGAAATCGGGCCGATCTGTCAACATAGGGTAAACTTAAGGTAAACTTAGGGGTGCGTCTGAGCCCGATTTAGCCTGATTTGCGTTACGAAATGTTGACGCTTGATAGGTGTCTAGGTGCGCTAAGTTTACCTTTTTGGCGTATAGTTTACGTTGACAGCGGAAGTCGTACTTCGGACTGGTGATCTCTCCCTGCCTCTATCGCACCGTAGGGTCGTTCTTCGAATCGAAGAGGAGGATAGGATCCTCGATGCTGGTGGACCCCCGGGCGATCCCCATCACCCCCGTTCTGGTACCCTAGGACTTCGACAGTTACGGCCCGCGTCGGCAGGGACCCTACGCCAAAACACAGCCAGTCCTAGTCCCCGTTCCAGACAACCTAACGTGGTGCTTCCCTTCCTGCTCGATCACTTCGACGGACGGCAGGTCGCGGAGCAGATTCCCCAGCCTCTTGCGGCTAAACACGCGCGGGTCGAAGCTCGGGTCTCGCTTCACCAGCAACTGCCCGAATAATGCAATTGCAATGGGCTCTCCATCCGGCGCCGCGTCTCGCAGCACCGTTAGTATCAACTCCTCCGCATCGCTAGGCGCTTGCTTCCAGAAGAGGACAGGGAACTCGCTGGTCGAGGTCTGGCGAACCAGCGACCCGAAGTCCCAGAATTTGTCGCAAGCGTCCTGGAACGCCGGCGCAGTCATCTTCTGTCCAAATCCGAAGACCTGTCTGCCATCCGCACGAATGCGTCGGGCCAGAGGTACGAAATCACTGTCGCTGACGATCAACACGAACGTTTCATACGGACGGGTCAGCAGCACTTCGACGGCGTCGATGGCGAGTGCGATATCGGTCGCGTTCTTTCCCGGGGTCAAGTTAGGCAGATGGCGCGCATCGATACCGTGACGACGTATAAGTCGCGTCCACGCACCCGCGGCTCGACCCGTGTAATTTCCGTACGCTCGAACCAGGCATGTGCGCCCATGCTGTGCGACGTACTCTATAGCCCGTTCAGCGTCACTGGGGGAAACGCCATCGCAGTCAATGAAGACGGCCACGCGCGCAGGGGATTTCGACCCACCAATCGCTCTTGCGAGAAGCTTCCATGCTCTACGCATCATGGTGTGCTTCAACCCCAGCCACGTCCTCGGCCCGCCAGGAGGCCGACAGGTTCTTGATGACGTTTACTCGGGCTAACGTGGGGGTGGGCAGCATGCCACCTGACGCTAGGGCCATCCGCCAGACTAGTCGAACCAGCCGGTCTCCCGGCTGGCTGCGGTTCGATGTCTCGATGGGGGTCATGTCTACTTCCCGAAGATGGCGCGGATTGCGGAGCGGGCACGCGTGGTGATAACGGGATCGTTATTGCCTGAAGCATCCCTGATCTCTTCCAGCCAACCAACCTCGTTCTTCGTCACGATGGTTTCAAAGATGGCATCAAAGGCGCGGGCCGCGCCCGATCCGGCCCACTGCTCGACGGCCAGCTGGAGCAGGCGCGCCGGATCAACATCAAGAGCCCTGGCCAATGCTGGGACTCTGTCGAGGGGCAGGCGGGTACTGCCCGACTTGATGAGGCTCATCATGTTAGGGCTGGTAAATCCGGCTTCTGAGGCAATTCTGGCCTGGTTCTTGGTGGAGCGTAGTTCGAGAACCCGCTTTTCTAGATAGGGGATGAGGCGCGTGTCTTCGTATGGCTTGCGAATGGGCATGTCATGTCTCTCGTTGAACATGCATTCGTTATAGTCAGACGTCGCACGGGATCGCGTCGGGAAGAGCTAAGCTGACCACCGTAGGAACGCAATGCGACAGCTCGCGTCGACCGGAATGGGGCCGACAGCGGTCCGTCCGCTTTTCGGAACCACCCTGCGATTAACGACCGTCGACTGGCAGCGGCCGACTCCGTGTAGTTATTCGAGCGTGAAGTGGGAATTCCAGGCTGCCACCTGGCGAGGACATTCCAGGCACAGGGTCGGACTGGGGTGTGCTGCAGCACATGACTTAAGCACGCAAATCGTCCCCGTTGCGGGGTGACGAGCCCTTGGGTTTTATCCATCGTGCTTCAATAGAATTAACCGTCTTCCTGCTCCGCTGTCCAATTCGGATCGTGGGGTATTGCAGAGCGCCGTAATTCTATGTTGCTTACACGCATATATTTTTTTGATTTGATTCGTTATTTGGCTTGTAGCTATGTCATTGCGTTTGTTGGCCTCAGTGCTTGCTTTCATGCTGTCTAGTCTCTGGCTTTCCGCCGGTGCACTGGCACAAGAGGCTTCTGATCATAGTGACGTGCCAAAGCTTGCGGAGGAGGGCTTTGGAGACTGGCTCTATCGTTGCGCTCACCCTTCTCCGGTCGAAGCAACCGCTCAGCAGCCCGTGTGTGAAATATCGCAATCTGTCATGATCAAACCGCCCGGGAGAGACACTGGCGGTCCGGAAAACGAGTTGATCGAGATCCTCAATCTGACCTTTCTGCGCGCCAACGATCTGGCCAACAAGGTTGAGTGGGCGCTGGCGGTCCTGACGCCTTTGGACGTGCATCTGATCTCTGATTTTGGGCTGCGCATTGGTGCAAACAAGACCATTTTAGCGCGCTATCGAAACTGCAATCATCAAGGATGCTGGGTGATCGTGCCCATCGACAAAGAAGGGCTTGAAAGCCTGAAAAGGTCGGCGGAGGGGGTTGGTGCCTTTCGACTTACCACCGGGCAAGACGTCAACGTTTCTTTCTCGCTTATCGGGTTTACCAAGGCATACAACGCACTGGTTGCCGGGAGCCCGCCAAATGATGACAACGGCGTTGCACAATGAGGGGGCAGTGCCCCGCTATGGGTTGGGCGCGACGTTCGTGCCGATTGGCGCTGATCGGTGCTGCCGTTCTCGTCCTGCTGGTGGCCAATCCAGTCACTGCCCAAACGCCGCTTGAACAGGCAGCTCGACAGGCCGAGCAGGTGCAGCGCGACCAAGCGGAGCAGGCTCGTCGGCAAGAGCTGGAAGACAGGCTGGCACGCGACCTGGCGCCAGTGGGTGAAATGCCCCAGCGTCCTGTCGCTGAAGCCAGGAATGGTGTGGCTGCATGCGTTGCTATTGAGCGGATTTCAATCGAGGGCATTACACTGCTGGCGCCGGATCTCGTGTCTGAACTAACACGGCAGTACTATGGTCAATGCCTTGGCCTTGCTGAACTCAACGACATCCTGAAACAGGTCACATTTCTCTACGTTGAACGCGGCTTCATCACGTCGCGGGCGTACCTGCCAGAACAGGATTTGTCTGACGGCGATCTGCATATCGTAGTTGTCGAAGGCAATCTGAGGGGCATCATTATGGACGGCGAACCCGCGGCCCACCACTCGCAGATATTGACGGCATTTCCTGGCCTGGTGGGCAAGCCGGTGAACCTGCGCGATGCAGAGCAAGGGCTCGATCAGATTAACCGCCTCAAATCGCGCAGCGCCACGACTGAGATGAGTCCTGGAGAAGAAGTTGGCGATACCATTCTTCTGGTCACCACGGAGCACGGCAAGCCTTGGAATATCACCATCGGCTCCAACAATCTGGGCGGGCAATCGACGGGAGAGTATCAGTCCAAGATCGACATCACTTTCGACGACCTTATCGGGCTGAATGAACAATGGTCCCTCGGGTATCAAAGGAGCATGGGCAGGCATCCGCTCTGGTTTTCCCAGGATCGGCCCAATAGCGACACCTACAGTGGCGGCGTGTCCGTGCCGTTCGGATATTGGACATTTGGCCTCAATGGCTCTTGGAATGAGTATCTCTCTGAGATTGTTGGAAACGTAGCGCGGATCGAAACGTCTGGGCGCACCAGAACTATTGATTTCGATGCTTCCCGGGTTGTTTTTCGCGATCAGGTTTCCAAAACAACCATGTCCGCTGGGCTGAGCTGGAAAAGCACCGAAAGCTACATTCTTGGTAGTCTGGTGGAAGTTTCGAGCCGAAATCTGTCGGTCGCGAACCTGAGTCTGTCGTATTCACGGCAGCAAATGGGTGGGCAGCTGAGTGTGTCGGGAACCTACTCACGGGGACTACCAATTCTCGGTGCGTTTGATGACGCGGCTGCCGCGCCAGGTTCGCCCAGAGGCCAGTTCAACAAGTTCAGCGGTAATCTGACATTTGTAAAACCGTTTGAGCTTGGCCACCTCACCGCCATCTACAACGGGTCTGTGTCGGGGCAGTGGTCCCCCGATCTATTGTTTGGTTCCGAGCAAATGTCGCTGGGCGGGCTGTCGAGCGTGCGAGGCGTTCGCGAGTCGCTGCTTGCGGGCAACAATGCCTTGACCGCTCGCAATGAACTTTCTTTGCAATTTCCAGAATTGCCCAATGCTGACCTTGCCAATTTTTTGGGTCGGTTTGAGCCTTATGCCGCCTTGGACGTGGGTCAGGTTTTCGAGCAAACCGAACACGACATTGCCGGAGGTATGTTGGCTGGGTACGCCGTCGGGCTGCGCAATAGCCAGGGCGCTCTCAATTTCGATTTTTCATATAGCGATCTGATCTCGGCGCCTGCGGCTCTGACCAGCGCTACCGGCCAACCCGGCGTTTATTATGCCCGGATGTCATTGTCATTTTAGCACCTGCGTATTTTGGGGTATTGCGATGTTTCGGACAAACAGGCTGACGAAGAAGTCACACGGCTCGCTGTTGTCTCTTGATCCATACCCTCAGGCGCGCAATTGGCAGCGACGTGTTCGCGATGCTTTTGCCATCTCCATGAGTCTGCTGGTTGCGGCCCAGCCCACATTGGTCATTGCGCAACAAATTCAAATAGATAGCGCTGCCGCGACATCCAACCAGGCGACGATCGACGCTGCCGGCAATGGCGTACCCATCATCAACATCGTTGCACCCAATGCCGCGGGCCTGTCGCACAATAAGTACTCCAATTTCAACGTAGGGGCGCCCGGCGCCATCTTGAACAACTCCAACCAGAGCCTGGGCCAGTCCCAGCTCGGCGGCTTTGTTCAGGGCAACACCAATTTAACGACCTCCGGGCCCGCCAGTGTCATTCTCAATGAGGTCACCAGCGCCAACAGGTCATCGCTGAACGGCATGCTCGAAGTGCATGGGGCAGCGGCCGGGGTCGTGATTGCCAACCCAAACGGCATCACCTGCGATGGCTGTGGGTTTATCAATACGCCCCGCGTGACGTTGTCGACCGGCACGCCCGAACTGGGCGCCGGGGGCGCTCTGTCCAATTTGCGCGTGGAGGGGGGCGATGTTCTGATCGGACTCAGCGGTGCCAATCTGGGCGCAGTGAGCGTTTTTGACATCGTATCGCGCAAGATATCGGTGGGTGGACCGGTTCTGGCAGGAGACCAGCTCAACCTTGTGGCGGGACGCAATAGCTACGCCTATCAATCCGGTCTGATCACACCGATGGTCTCGGACGGCGATGAACCGGCAATAGCCATCGATTCATCGCTCCTGGGCGGCATGTACGCGGGCCAAATCAAGCTCGTATCAACAGACCAGGGCGCCGGTGTGCGGATGCAGGGCCAGATGGCGGCCAACGCCCAAGGCATGACGCTGACTGCGAGCGGCAAGCTGGTTCTGGGCAAGGTCCAGTCCAACGGAAAGCTGCGCGCGCAGTCTACTCAAAGCGCCGTTGAGGTCCAAAGCACGCTGTTTTCGGGGCAAGCCATTGAGCTCGAAGGATTAACCGCCGTTGAGCTCAAGGCGGGCGCCTTGGTGGCTTCGCAAGGTGATCTTTCGCTCAAGGCTGAGACCGTCAAACTGGAGCAAGGAGCGCTGGCGGCGGCGGGCGTCAACATAAATGGCGTCCAGACGGCGACCGGTACATTGGATGTTCGGGCCACGACGCTCGATGCAGGCAATGGCCAACTCGCTGCGGGCGCCAATCTTGTCATCAACGCCGATAGCATCAACCTCGATAGGGGTATCGACGACGGCACAGACAGCTTGCGTTCGCTCGGCCAGATTGCCCTGACGACCAACAATCTTGCCGGTTCCAACGCCCGCATTTCCTCGGCTGATGGTCTCGCCCTCAGTTCTGCGAACGCGCTGGCAGTCGTTGGCGGAACGTTTGCGTCTGGTGGGAACCTCCGCGTCGAGGCGGCAAGCGTTGACCTCAACGCAGACATCACGGCGAGCGGCACGCTCATGGTCCGCGGTGTGGCAGGCCATGTCGTCAATCAGGGCCGATTGGCGTCGGACGCTGCAACTTCGCTTGTGGCAGCCTCGAGCATATCCAACTCAGGCCATATACTGTCCCAAACCGCCCTATCGCTTAATTCTGGCGGTACGGTCACAAACAGCGCGTCTGGCAAGATCGTCTCCAATGGCACGGTTGTCCTGTCCAACGGCGCCGTCGTGAACCATGGGCAGATAGGCGCCCAGGGTGGTCCTCTCGAACTCAATGTTGCAGGGGCCCTGGACAATTCGGGGACGCTGCTGAGCACCAGCTCCGCCAGCTTTGGTGTGGATGGCAGCATCACCAACAGCGGCAACATTCTGGTGGAGGACGGCCTCCAGATTCAGGGTTCGACCGGTGCCCGTGCTGGCAGTTTCGAGAACACCAGCATCGGCACCATTAACGCCGGCACGCTCTCGCTGGCGGTCGCCCACTTGAACAATGTTGGCACCTTGACCGCCCATGACGCTGCACTGAGCAGCGACGTCTCGGGCAATGTGGCCAACTCCGGCACCATCAACGCCAAAACGCTGGTCGATCTGGGTGTTGGCGGCAATGTCACCAATTCGGGGTCGATGGTTGCCGAACAGACCATTGCGCTTGCCGGCCTGGCCGGCGGTTATCTGGCCACCCTCACCAACGCCGCGGGCGGTACGATCAATGGCGGCACCGGGCTTGCGGTAATGGCCGCTGCCCTCACCAATCAGGGGGCCGCAGGCGCCGCCAATGGTACCATTGACGTCGCCCTGACCGGCGCGTTGAACAATACCGGTCTGCTCTATAGTGGCGGATCGTCGCGGTACCGGCTGGATGGTGCCTTCACCAATATTTCGGCCGACATCATAGCCGAGACGGAGCTGACCATTGAGGGCCTGAGCGGTCCGCGTGCGGGTGCCGTGCGCAACGTCTCGGGGAATATTGAAGCCGTTGTGGGCCCGCTTGTTGTGCGCAGCGCCTCGCTTGCCAATGAGCGCCTGCAGCTTTCGGTGGGCTCGGCTGCCCCGACCAGCACATCCTCGGGCAATACGACCTACACCACGACCCAGGAGGTGGTTACTGCCAATAGCGCCGCAGCCAAACTCCTCTCAGGCGGCAGCATGATCATCGAGACCGGTTCGCTGACCAATGGTTACAGCCAGATCGCCGCCAATGGTGACATCACCATCAGCGCATCGTCCGTCACCAATATGGGTCGTGACCTGATCCGCACCGTTGTAACGACCACAACCACGCAGCATTCCAACACCTATTGCGCCGGTTGGTTTTTGTGGTTCTGCACTGGAAATCAGACCGATTACTGGACCACCTCGGAAAGCAGCACCTCATCGAGCACGACCGGTGCCGTCTTTGGCACCATTGAAGCGGGCGGCACACTGACTGCCAACGTTTCGGGCTACGTATCAAACAATGCCGTGCGTAGCGCGGCCAACCAGATCGGCCTGGCATCAGGCGCACGTGCGCTGAATGCCGCCAATGTCAGTGCGACGTCCGGTGCAAACAGCCTTGTCGCGCTCTCCAATCTGAACGTCAGCGTCGATTCCCTGCTGAACCGGACGGCTTTGTTCGATGCGCCGACGGCGCCCAACGCCCCCTATCTGATCGAGACGCGATCCGAGTTCATCGACCGCAGCAAATTCCTGGGCTCGGATTACTTCCTGAGCCGCGCCACCGGCTATGACCCATCGATCATCGCCAAATTGCTGGGCGACTCCTATGTCGAGACCCGCTTTGTCCAGGATCAGGTGTTTACCCTGACAGGACAGCGCTATCTGGGATCGGCCGATAATTCGCCAGATCTGATGAAAATGCTGTTCGACAACGCCTTGGTGGAGCAGCAAAGGCTGGGCCTCAGCGTGGGCGTGGCACTTACACCCAGCCAGATCGCCGGACTGACCCGCGACATCGTCTGGCTGGAAAAGCAGATTGTGCAGGGCCAGGAAGTCCTGTTGCCACGGGTCTATCTGTCGACAATGACCGCCAGCAATGTTGATTTTGCCTCCGCCCAGATCCGGGCAGGCCAGGTTGATGTGGCAACGGGCTCGCTGATCAATTCGGGCAATCTGTTCAGCCTGGGCAATCTGCGCGTCAGCGCCACCGATGCGGTGATCAATCGCGGCGGCAGCCTGTTCGCGGGCGCCGATATTGTCATCGACAGCAAGGGCCTGTTCGCCAATATATCGGGCACTGTTTCTGGCGATGACGTCACCCTTGTTGCCGGCTCGGTTATCAACGACACCGAAGCCACCCGCGACCTTTACGCCAATGGCTTTTCGGACCGCCAGCAGCAGACGGCGCGCATCGAAGCCCGTAATGATCTGGTCGTCAGTGCCATGGGAGCTGATGGCAGCATCAATGCCATCGGTGGCGCCTTCGTTGCTGGCAATGAGGCCCGGCTGACGGCGACCGGCGACGTCACCATTGAAGCGCTGCGGCTGGACAGTGCGTGGCAGGAAAACATCAAGGGCGGCTATGACCGCAGCGCTTCGGGTGTCCATACCTTGGCCACCGTCCAGTCCGGCGGCGACCTGCAGATCACCAGTGGCGGCGATATCCTCATGCGCGGCGTCAGCGTCGAGGCAGGCGGCGATGCGACGCTGCAAGCCATCGGCGATGTCGACATCGCCTCGGTGCAGGATTATCGCAATGATGAGCTGAAACTTGATCTCAGGGGCGGCGGCCTGTTTGGCAGCGGCCTGTTCGGCTCGAAAATCAATATTGATCGCCAGCAAAGCACAACCGAGACCAGGCGCACAGAGGCAGGCGTTGGCGGTGACTTGGTCATTCGAGCCAATGTTGGCGACATCACCCTCGATGCCGCAAAACTTGATGTGGTCGGCGAGACGCTGCTCGACGCCCAGAACGGTCAGGTCGCGCTGCTCACCGATACCGACAACACCTATTCGTCTGATTTCTATCGCGATGAGGGCTTGCTGTGGTGGAGCCAGCAGGATCAGGGCAGTTCAACCGACAACGTCATTCATACCCTGATTGAATCCGGCGGTGGTCTGACGATCACCACCAGTGATGGTGTGGTCGTTGAGTATCGCGAAACGGGTGATCTCAACGCCTCGATTGACCAGCTCTCAAAGCTGGACGGGCTGGCCTGGATGGACCAGGTCCGCCAGCAGGGCGACGGTCAGTGGCAGGCTGTGGCCCAAGCTCAGCAGAGCTGGAACTATCAGGATCAGGGGCTGACCCAGGCCGGGGCAGCACTGGTGGCGTTGGTGGTCTCCATTGCTACCCAGGGTGTTGGTAGCGGTTTTGCTTCCAGTCTTGGCTTTGCCCAGGGCACGATTGTCTCGGCGGCCATGGAGGCAGGTATCACCTCTCTGGCCTCCCAGGCTTCCATTGCCCTGATCAATAATCAGGGTGATCTCGGCGCCACTCTGGCCGATCTGGGATCCGACACCACACTCCGCGCGTTGGTCGGCTCGATGTTGACCGCTGGCCTCACCCAGGGCGTCCTCAATGTTGCCCAGATCGATGCGGTCTCGCCCAGCGCGACCCTGGGACAGAACTTTGCCAACGCCGTCCAGCGCAATCTGATCAAGGCGGCAATCAAGATTGGTGTTCAGACCACGGTCGAAGGCCAGCCTCTCGACCAGTCGCTGATCTCTGCCCTTCGCCTCGCCGCGGCCGATACATTAGGCGCTTCGGTTGCGACCGAAATCGGCAAGGCTGTCCACGGCGGGGAGATCAACAAAGCCGCGCAACTCATTGCCCACGCCGCCCTAGGCTGCGCCACCGGTACAATCAGCGCGGGCGATTGCGCTGGTGGAGCCGTGGGCGGTGTGTCTGGCGAGGTTGCGGCCGAACTATTCGTCACCAACTGGACCGCGTCTGTACTCAGCCGCGCCCAATCTGGTGAGATGACTCGCGAACAGTTGGCTGCTGAGATTGCATCGCTGGACAGCAACGCAATCAATATTGCGGCACTGACTGGCGGTCTGATGGCTGCTCTTGTAGGAGGTGACGTAAATGCCGGTTCATCCGCCGGGAGCAACGCTGCCGAAAACAACTTGCTCTGTGCTGGGCTATGCGTGGCGGCCGTTGTTCTGGCTGCTGGAGCGATTTACGCAACTGCGGTTGGTGAAGGTAACCCATTGGACGGACTGGAGAAAATCGGACGTGGAAACGATCCGTTATCTCTGGCAATGGCTAGCGGGATAGAGGCCAGCATCAGCCTCTCGATGGAGCACTTCCCTGAGCAGACTCTAGCCACGCTAGGTGTACTAGAAGCTATTGGTGAGACGTCGGATCTGATCGTTGGCTATGTGGATGCATCCACGGGCAAATTTGTTTCAGAAAACTGGAATAAGCTTCCGGAGGCGACCCGAAACCAGATCAGGGGCGGGGCGCTCTTAGCATCGTTTGCCATACCTTCTGGCACTGTTGCGAAATTGACCAACCTCACCAAAGCTAGGCAAGCGTCTGCGATTGTGACGATTTCCGGGCAGACTTGTCTCTACAGCTGCACCGTGGATGGCGTGGTTAGGTATGTTGGGATTACCGATGACATCGCCCGAAGAGGTGCTGAGCATTTGGCAACCAAGGGAATAGCCATTGAGGGAATCAGCGGTCTCTCTGGTCTATCACGCGCTGATGCTCGCGCCGTGGAACAGGTTCTGATAAACTACTACGGATTGGGAGGGCGCGGTGGAACACTGCTGAACAAGATAAATTCAATTTCACCAACAAGAAACCCGACGGCATACGAGGCGGCTCTCATTAGGGGCAAGGAAATTCTCGACAGTGTAGAATACCAATGGCCGGACTAGAAATGCTAAAACGAAAAACCGTCAAAATAGGCGATGTCTTCCAAGTGCTAACGTCAGAAGGCGTATGCTACGGGCAAGTCATAAACAAACATCCTAAGTGGAAATTTGTTGTAGCGTTGTTTCGAGAATTCTATTCGAGAGAGCCGCAATCATTCGAAGAATTAGTTTCAATGAAACCACAGTTTATTACCACGTTCCTAATTCAGGATGCCGTGCGTAGGGGGTTTTTTCATTTGATCACGAACGTACCGGTTGCGCCTAGAAATGCCGACTTTCCAGTATTTAGAGCGACGAACAACCTCAAAGGCGACGATACTATGTGGTTTTTTTGGGACGGCGAAAGGGAGTGGAAAGTACATCGCCCTCTAACCAAAGAAGAAAAGGAATACCCTAGGGGTCCTTATTTCCCGAGTGCGCCATTATTGGTGGAGATGATTGAGAAAGATTACCGGGTAGAGCGTGATTATATTTAGTCTATAAGAGCACTACATTGGAGATAATGCAGCTGGCATATGGGGCGCAGAACAGACGGTCAATCAGCCAACGACCTCATACTTGGCCAGCCGGTCGACCGCGGCCTTCTTTGTTCGCAATGTGACGTCTCCATACCCATCCGAAGCAGTTCTGCCGGTGTGGCCCTGGATGCTGTCGACAACGTGGGGGTCGAGCCCGGCTTCCCGCGACAGTGTCTTGAAACGGTGTCGCCATCCATGGTTGGGCTGCACGCCCTCCGGGATAAGCTGCTCAGACTGAAGCCATTTGCCCAACCGTGCAGACACTGCTTGCGCGGGGAGTTTTTTCGGATCGGCATCGACTGAATAAAACAGCGGCCCTTCTGGCGATTGCTCAACAAATTTCAGGAAGCCAATTTCGATTATTTGGGGATGTAGGGGTACGTCCCGATATTTCCTGCTTTTCACACTGCCAGCTTCGGGGGTGATGTGCAGGTAAGAGATGCCGTCGATCGCTTGCACGTCCGATTTGCGAAGCTGTAGGATTTCTGTGACGCGTGCTCCCGTGAATGCGCAGAGCCAAGGGCCCCAGCGCTTTGCCGCACTTACATGCTGAGACTCGCTATGCGCAGGATTGTCGCGTCTAGCCGGTCGGTATCCCAGACATCGCTTGAGGATCGCTCGTGCTTCAATATCTGTGAAGCCCTTCTCGCGTAAAACTGGGGCGGTATACATCCTCACCCTGACCCCCTTGGCCACGTTTGTTGCCAACAGCCGGTCAGCTACAGCGTCGGAAAGTATCGACTTCAAGGACGCCAGCCAGACGTCCTTTACGGTCTTGGGGCTGAGGGATTCTAGCTTAGCGTCGCGCCAAGCAATGACCTCGTCTACAGTCAATCGAAGCGCGTCATCCGCCTGTTGAACGCTTGAACCCTTCAAGCCACGAGCGCTTTTGAGGAACTGGATCAGATCCTCAAATACGCGCGTCCACGCCTTTCGGGCCGAGACGCCCCCTCCGTTCGCCTCAAGGCGCGTGAGGTGCTGCTCCAGCAAGTGGCGGAGAGACAACGGCTCGACAAAAGGCTCGATGAGGATTTCGTCTTGAACAGGAGCTAGGTGGGTAGGATGGGTGATCTCATGCGCCGCGACGCCATCGTCGCGCTCATACATGCGTGCGAGAACCTGCAGTTCCGCCTCTGCGATGGCTCGGGCAACATTGCGCCATTCTGAGGTTCCTGGCAGGGCATGGAGATTGCCCCTCAGCGTATACCTCTTGAGGAAGCCACCGAGTAGAGTGTTAACCTGCTCGTCATGAAGAGAGCCGGACGCGGCAGCACGCAGATCAGCGACGTATGAGTCGTCGATGCCGACATTGGCCCAGCTCGGCCCAGAGTCGCGAAGCGCATCGTCCAATGCCAGCTGTTCGTTGTAGTGGGCACGCGCCATCTCGGATGGCGTCATGGGTGCAGCCCGGGCAACCGCCTTGGCTGCTTCAGTACCCTGCTCGTCGGCAAGTACATGTCTGGCGTGATCCAGCCTGGCGTTGATCTTGACCAGGGCAACGGGCAAACTTTCAATTGCGACGCGTCTATCCGGGCCCAGAGGCTCCCTGAGTTCTCTGGTGCCGACAATTGACCGAAGTTTGGGCGGGACCGTCCGGCGGGCACAATAGCGTCCGTCCCGGAATAGCAGATACGGAATTTTTCGAGCCAAGATGGCGTCCATTTGTAACGTAATTTGTAACGTCAAAATGGGCGTTACCCCTGAAAAATCAAGAGTCTTATTCATATCAAAGGGTTGGGATGGTGCTGCCGGACAGGATTGAACTGTCGGCCTCCCCATTACCAATGGGGTGCTCTACCACTGAGCTACGGCAGCAAATGTTGCGCGGCAGGAATGCTCAGCGCGACGGGGGCTCTACTGCCATAGGGTCTGGCTCGACGCAAGGCAAAAAAACGCCTATCACCGGCTTCGACACCAACCCGAATCCATACCCTCCCATGACCAAATCCCAGCAGGCTGAGATTCGTGACCAAAGATTGGCCGCAAAGCTCCGCGAGAACCTCAAGCGCCGCAAGGGTCAGGCCAAGGCACGTTCCGGTTCGGAACAGCAGGCGCCCGATCCCCAACCGGCCCCCGAAACGGTCACGGTGAAGAAACCGTAAACCATTTTTGGGCGACTATCGACATCTTCAACGCTGAGTGCGGCGAGTCTGGCTTACGTGGCAACTAGGACTTGGCCTACCTCCATCCCCAGGTAGCAAGGGCAGCAGCCCGCCATATAGGACGACTAGACTATGGACCGTATCCGCTTGATCGGTGGCAATGCACTCAATGGCGAAATCGCCATCTCCGGTGCCAAAAATGCCGCTCTGCCCCTGATGATTGCCTCACTGCTGACCGACGAGCCGCTGGTGCTGCAGAATGTGCCGCGCCTTGCCGACGTCAAGCAACTCGAACGCATTCTGGAGAACCACGGCGTCGACATCGCCGTGCATGGTCGCCGCCGCGGCGAGGACGAGATGGTCGGCCAGCGCATGACCTTCCACGCCGCCGATATCGTTGACACCACCGCGCCCTATGAACTGGTCTCCAAGATGCGCGCCAGTTTCTGGGTGATCGGTCCCCTGCTGGCGCGCTGCCACGAAGCCCGCGTCTCGCTGCCCGGCGGCTGCGCCATTGGCACCCGGCCGGTTGATCTGTTCCTGTTCGGGCTCAAGGCGCTCGGCGCCGAGATCGATATCGATGAGGGCTATGTCGTTGCCAGGGCGCCCAGCGGCGGCCTGATCGGCGCCACCATCATCTTCCCGAAGGTGTCGGTCGGAGCCACCCACACTATCCTGATGGCCGCTACCCTGGCCAAGGGCACGACAATCATCGAGAACGCTGCCTGCGAACCCGAAATCACCAATGTCGCCGAATGCCTGGTTGCCATGGGCGCGAGGATTTCCGGCATCGGCACCCGCACGCTCACCATTGAAGGCGTTGAGCGGTTGCATGGCGCCACGGTAGATGTGATCCCCGATCGCATCGAAACCGGCACTTTTGCCATGGCGACTGCCATGACCGGCGGCAATGTGCTGCTCAAGGGCGCGCGTCCCGAGCACCTGCAGGCTGCGCTCGATATTCTGGCCCGCACCGGGGTTGATCTCACCGTCGAACCCGGCGGCCTGCGCGTTCGGCGCAGTGACCAGCCCATTCTGCCCGTCGATGTCGAAACCGAGCCGTTCCCGGGCTTCCCCACCGATCTGCAGGCCCAGTTCATGGCCCTGATGACCATGAGCACCGGCACCAGCCATATCCGCGAAACCATCTTTGAAAACCGCTATATGCATGTCGCTGAACTGGTTCGCTTTGGCGCCGATATTTCGGTCGATGGTCAGCTGGCGACCATTCGCGGCAAGGCCCAGCTCAAGGGTGCCCAGGTGATGGCGACCGATCTGCGCGCCTCGGTGTCGCTGGTCATTGCCGGCCTCGCCGCCAAGGGCGAAACCATCGTCAACCGCATCTACCATCTCGATCGCGGCTTTGAGGGCCTGGAAGACAAGCTCAGCCGCTGCGGCGCCGAAATCGAGCGTGTCGCCGGCTAGCTGGTCCATCAGGCGGGCAGGCGCTGTCAGTCCAGCGTCTGCCGATAGCGCAGCATTGCCAGCAGCGAAAACACCACCAGAATCAGCGCCAGTGCGCCAAACTGGCCGGTGACATCGCCACTGTCGGCGCCTTTCAGCATCACCATGCGTACCAGCCGGATGAAATGGGTGGACGGCACGCCTGTGCCCAGCACCTGGGCCCAACCCGGCATGCCGGCAAACGGGAACATGAAGCCCGACAGCAGGATCGAGGGCAGAATGGTGAAAAAGCTCAGCTGCATGGCCTGCATCTGGCTGCGTGCTACCGTCGAGATCAAGAATCCCAGCGCCAGATTGCCCAGCACGAACAGGTTGAAGCCGATGAAGAAGGCCAGGAAACTGCCCTCAAACGGCACCGAAAACAGCAGGAATGCCGCCGCCAGAAACACGACGGTCTGCCCGTAGCCCACCAGCACATAGGGCAGTATCTTGCCCAGCATCACTTCGAACGGCTTGACGGGGGTGGAGATCAGCATCTCCATGGTGCCGCGCTCATATTCCTTGACGATGGCCACCGCCGTGATCATCACCATGGTCATCGACAGGATGATGGCCAGCAGGCCCGGCACGATATTGGTCGAGGTCTTGCCCTCGGGATTGTATTGGCGGTGCACGATGACGCCAAACGGGGCAGGGGACCCCGCTACGCTGGCCAGTGGCCCGGTCAGCGTCTGCGACACGGCGCCATTGACGATGCCGCCCAGAGCGGCCGCCGCGCCCCCAATAGCGGCAGGGTCGGCCGCATCAGCCGCGATGAGGATGTCGGGGTGCAATCCCCGCACCACGTCGCGCTCGAAATCGTCCGGGATCACCACCACGAAGCTGGACGCGCCGCGTCGCAGTGCGTCCTCGCCCGCTTCCGGGCCATGCACCACGCCGGTAAAGTCGAAATAGCCTGAGGTTTCCATACCCGCCAGCACGGCGCGCACCAGCGGCCCGTCATCATTGACTTCGACCAATGTCGGCAAGTGGCGGGGATCGGCATTGATGGCATAGCCGAACAGCAGCAGCTGCATGATGGGCAGGCCGATCATCATGGCAAAGGTGACGCGGTCGCGCTGCATCTGGATAAATTCCTTGGCCAGCACCGCCACAAAGCGGGAGGGGGAAAACCAGCTCATGCCACGTCCCGCGAAAAATTGTCCTGCGCCCCGGCCATCAAATAGATGAACGCCTCTTCCAGCCCTGCCGGCTGCAGGCTCCAGCGCTGTGGTCCCCTGGTCTCGAACCGCTTGACCGTGCTCGCCAGTGCCGCCGCGTCAATGCCCGATACGTGCAATGTCGAGCCGAAGCGGGCGATCTGCGCCACCCCGGCCTGTCCCACCAGCTCGGTCTCCAGCGCCGCCAGGTCAGGGCCCTCGGCGCGCCAGGTGGTCAGACCCACCTGGGCCGGAATATCGGCTGCCGGGCCGTCGATCAGCTTCTTGCCATAGGCGATATAGGTGATGAAATCGCACTGCACGGCCTCGTCCATGTAGTGGGTCGAGACCAGCACGGTGACGCCGGTCTGGCTCAATCGCCTTATTTCGTCCCAGAAGTCGCGCCGTGCTTTGGGATCAACGCCCGCCGTGGGTTCATCGAGCAGCAGCAATTGCGGGTCGTGGATCAGGCAGGCCGCCAGGGCCAGGCGCTGCTTCCAGCCACCCGACAAGGTGCCGGCCAATTGTCCGGCGCGGTCGGCCAGTCCCAGTTCCTCCAGCGCCTTCGTTACCCGCGCCTTGCGGTTGCTGATGCCGTACATCCGGGCCACGAAATCCAGGTTCTCGCGGATAGACAGATCTTCGTAGAGGCTGAACTTCTGCGTCATGTAGCCGACCTGCTTCTTGATCTCGCCGGCCTGCTTGCGCACATCGAACCCCAGGCACGTGCCTTCTCCTGCGTCTGGAACCAGCAGGCCGCACAGCATGCGGATGGTCGTCGTCTTGCCCGAGCCATTGGGCCCCAGAAAGCCGTAGATCGCGCCGCGCGGCACGGTGATGTCGAACGCGTCAACCACCAGCTTGTCACCAAACCGCTTGCTCATCCCGCGCACGTCGATGACCCCGGCTGCGCTCATCGCGTCACCGTAACCGGTTGACCCGGTTGCAGCGTGCCGGGCGCCGCCAGCTCGGCTTCCACCAGATAGACCAGCCGTCCCCGTTCCTCGCGCGAATAGATCACGGGCGGGGTCGTCTGCGGCGTCTGTGCCAGATAGCTGATGGTGGCGCGCATGGCCGCGCAGCCATCGCACCCCACCTGCACCTCATCGCCCAATGCCAGGCCGGCGCGATCAGATTCGGGCACGAAAAACCGCGCTTTCAATGCCCCCGCCGGCAGGATGGTCACCACCGGTGCGCCACCGGCCATTTCTCCGGCGCTGAAGAACAGCCGGTCAACCAGACCATCCACCGGCGACGTGGTCTGGCGATCGGCGAAATCCAATGCCGCCCGGTGCGCATCGGCCCGCGCTGCAGTGAGATTGGCTTCCGCAGCCAGCTGCTGGGCATTGCGCGCCGGCAATTTGGCGACCCCGATCTGGGCGGCCAACTGGTCAACCTGAGCATGGGCTGCATTGAGGGCCGCCCGGTCCTGTTCGACACGCACCTCGGGCACCGTACCGGCCGCCAGCAGCTTCTCGCTGCGGGCAAGATTGGATCGCGCCAGCACCAGATCTGACTGCGCCTTGCCTAGGGCGGCCTGGATGACATCGATTTCCTGCGTCCGGCTGCCCGTTACCAGATTGTCCAGCGTCGCCTCGGCTGACGCTACCCTGGCCTCAGCAGCGTCCAGCAAGGCCTGGTGCTGCCGCGCATCGAGCGTGAATAGGACTTGCCCTGCCGTGACGGACGCGCCTTCTTCCACGGCGATATCAACAATGCGGCCGGCACTGGCCGGCGCCACATAGACATAGTCGGCCTCGAGATAGCCGATATATCCGCCCTCCACGGGCGCGCTGCCCGGCAGCAGCGCCATCAGGGCGGCCAGTATGCCGGCAAAAAATGTGTTCATGGCCGTGCCTCGCTGATGCCATAAAACAGAATGTCGAGATGGTTCTTGAGCAGGCGCTCCAGCGCCAGGCCATCAGCCGGTCGCAGGTCGAACAATTCGCTCATCGCAAGATGGGCCAGCAGCGGTCCGATCACTGAACGCACCGCCATTTCCGGATCGATGGGCCGCAGGTGACCATTGGCGACGCCGCGCGCCAACAGGGTTTCCAACGCCGGGCGGACCTTGTCGAGCACCTCGCGCCGATACATTACCGCCAGTTCGGGAAACCGCGAGACTTCGCTCAGGATCAGCTTGGGCACAGCCAGCTTGGCCGGGTCGGCCAAATGCCGACACAACATCGTCAGCAATTGGGTGATGGCTTCGCGCGGGTCGCCGGCAATTTGAGCAAGGCTATCCACAGCGTGGTCGGCAATAGGTGCGAGGGCGCGCTGCACGATGCCCTCCAACAGCGCTTCCTTGGAGGGAAAATACAAATAAACCAGCCCTTTGGAGACTCCGGCAGCGCGGGCCACCTCGTCCACCTTGGTGGCGGCAAAGCCTTTTTCGACGAACATCGCGAGGGCGGCGTCGAGCACTTCATCGGGCCGAGCCTCGGCGCGACGCCGGAATTTCTTGGTCTTTTCGTTCATCGCAATCTCCAGACCCTTCAATATATAACTGACTGGTCAGTCATTTGTAAGGGGGGTTGCGCAGATATTGACTCTCGGCTTTTTGCCGTGCCGCATTGCTCAATAGGCGTCAAACTTGTAGATCGGAGGCGGGGTGGCCAGATACGGTCCATCCAATTCAAAGGCCGACCATCCATGACCGACCTCAAGCTTCTGGCACTCGATACTGAAGATCTCGAAGTCATCTCCGCCCATGTGCAGGATGCCGTCGTGCGCGTTGCCGACATGGGCTATGCGCGCGCCGATCGCCGCTTTGCGCTGCTGATGAACCGCTTCGATTGGAATTCGGGCAAGACCCGCCGGGACAAGGGCGTGCGCAAACGCGCCGCGCTGCATTTTGATTCCGTCCAGTCCGTCGTCACCAGTGGTTATGATCCCGCAGCCGCCGAAGGCGTGCTGGAACTGCTGGCCATCACCTTCAAGCCGATTGATGGGCCTGCTGGCATCATCGAACTCAGCTTTGCAGGCGGAGGCACCGTTCGACTCGGTGTTGAGTGCCTGGAAGCCAGGCTCAGCGATCTGGGTGGCGCCTGGGCCGCAGCGGCCAAGCCGGCCCACTCTCTCGACTGAGGACTGCTGATGCCTATTCGTCTCGACAGTGCCGACCCCGATTTCGAGCAGCGTTTCGTGCAACTGCTTGAGGGCAAGCGCGAAGCCAGCCAGGACGTCAACGACACCGTGGCGGCCATCATTGCCGATGTACGCCGGCGCGGCGACGTGGCGGTGGTGGAACTGACCAACAAGTTTGATCGCTCCCACGTTGCGCCCGACACGCTGGCCATCTCCGCCGACGAGATTGCCCGTGCCGCTGCCAGTGTACCCGACACGATCCGCGCGGCGCTGCAGACCGCCCATGACCGCATCTGGGCACACCACGTCAAACAGAAGCCGGAAGACCACATCTATACCGACCATCTAGGCGTCACGCTGGGGACCCGCTGGACCCCGGTTGATGCCGTCGGCATCTATGTGCCGGGCGGCCTGGCCTCCTACCCCTCTTCGGTTTTGATGAATGCGGTGCCAGCCCAGGTTGCCGGCGTGGCGCGCATCGCCATGGTCGTGCCCACCCCCAATGGCGAGATCAACCCCGCCATTCTGCTGGCCGCCCAGATCGCTGGCGTGACCGAGATTTACCGCATTGGCGGCGCCCAGGCCGTCGCCGCGCTCGCCTATGGCACCGCATCCATCGCCAGGGTCGACAAGGTCGTGGGGCCGGGCAATGCCTATGTCGCCACCGCCAAGCGCCAGGTCTTCGGCCAGGTCGGTATCGATATGATCGCCGGCCCCTCCGAGGTGCTGGTCATCGCCGATGGCTCGGCCAACCCGGCCTGGGTCGCCGCCGATCTCATCGCCCAGGCCGAGCACGGCGCCGGGGCCCAATCCATCCTGGTCACCACCGAAAAGGGCCTGGCCGATACCGTTGCTGCCGAGGTCGACCGCCAGCTTGCCCTGTTGCCAAAGCAAGAGATCGCCCGCCAGGGCTGGGACGAATTTGGCGCCATCATCACCGTGACTTCGCTTGATGAAGCCGCGCTGCTGGCCAACCGCATTGCCTCCGAACATGTCGAACTGGCCATCAACGATCCGCAGGGCCTGTTGCCCGCCATCCGCCACGCTGGCGCGATCTTTTTGGGCCACCACACGCCCGAAGCCATTGGCGACTATGTCGGCGGCTCCAACCACGTGCTCCCCACCGCCCGTTCGGCACGCTTTGCCTCGGGTCTGGGCGTGCTCGATTTCATGAAGCGCACCTCCATTCTCGGCTGCGACCCGTCCTCGCTTTCCGCGCTCTCGGAGGCGGCCGTCACCATTGCCGAGGTTGAAGCGCTGCACGGGCACGGGCAGTCCATTTCCATTCGGCTGAACCGCTGAGCATGCTGGTGGGCACGAACACGCGCGCCACGTCCGATTCTGCCAACACCGATCGTCTGGTGACCGTTACGCTCGATCCCAATACCATCACCTCGATCAATCCTGACGAGGTGCATGAATGGCGCGTCGCCATTTACGACCTGCTCGAAGACAACAACTTCCGGCCCGCCCGCGTCAGTGCCACCGGGCCGTTTGCCTTGCATATCTCGATCATCGGCAATTCCATCGTGCTCGATGTGCGCAACCCCGACACTTTCCAGCCCATTGCGGCGCATTATTTGTCGCTGACCCCGTTCCGCCGGCTGATCCGCGACTATTTCCGCATTCGCGACGCCTATTACGAAGCCATTCGGTCCGCCCAGCCATTCCAGATCGAGACTGTCGACATGGCCCGGCGCGGCCTACACAACGAAGCGGCCGAACTGCTGCGCAGCCGACTCGACAATAAGCTGATCATCGATCTGAACACCGCCAGACGTCTGTTCACCCTGATCTGCGCCGTGCAGCCCTATGCCAGCCGCATCGATGAGAGCACCTCCATGCTGCCCACCGTGCTGTTTGTCTGCTCGATGAATGCGGTGCGCTCGCCCATCGCCGCTGCGCTCGCCCGCAAGGCCTTTCCCGGCCGCATCATTGCCCGCTCGGTGGGGGTCAATGGCGGCAAGGTCGATCAGTTCGTCCATCAGGTCATGGAGGAGGTGGGCATTGATATGAGCGTGCACACGCCACACACGCTCGGTGAGCTGGTGGCCAGCCATTTTGATCTGGTGATCTGCCTGTCCGATGACGCTCTCGAAGCGGTGACGCGCAAGGATCTCGAGGCGGGCGCCATCGAGCATTGGGATGTGCCCGATCCCTCGCTGGTC
This sequence comes from Devosia sp., assembly GCF_030689745.1. GTDB lineage: Bacteria > Pseudomonadota > Alphaproteobacteria > Rhizobiales > Devosiaceae > Devosia > Devosia alba. Next base: position 1,738 of record NZ_JAUYGL010000186.1, on the reverse strand, counting down.
GAGGGCAATCGCGAGGTTGTCCTGAGCGCCTATCGAGCTTTGCGCGACATGCTTTCCAGGCGGGTTCGCGAGCGCTTGGAGTCACTGGTTTCCGGTGGTTCACAAACCCGATAAATTGAAGTAGGTTCCGCCCAATTTCCGACCTCTGGCGCGCCAATCCGAGCAGCGCGGGGTCTTATCTGGAGACAGTATGGCAAAGGAAGAAGTGCTCGAATTCCCGGGCGTGGTAATGGAATTGCTTCCCAACGCGACCTTTCGGGTCAAGTTGGAGAACGACCATGAGATCATCGCCCACACCGCCGGTCGGATGCGCAAGAATCGCATTCGCGTCCTCGCCGGTGACAAGGTCCTGTGCGAAATGACGCCCTATGACCTCACCAAGGGCCGCATCACCTACCGCTTCAAATAGTTTGGCGCGACCGCCCGAAGGGTGGACAAAACGATTCAGTGGATCGTTTTGAGCGAATGAACGCCCTGAGCCACGCGAAGGGCCCAGTCCCTCAACGGAGTTCGATCTCATGGCCAGCCGTCCGGACCTGATCCTGGCCTCCGCCTCTCCGCGCCGGCTGGCTCTGCTCAACCAGATTGGCATTGAACCCGAGCACCTGGTGCCCGCCCATGTCGATGAGACGCCTGAAAAGGGCGAACTGCCGCGCAAGCTGGCGCAACGCCTTGCCGATCTCAAGGCGCTGACCGCCCAGCACAAGGCCCGCTCTGCTGGTTTTGGCGTGGGTGCGCTCGTGCTCGGCGCCGACACCGTCGTCGCCGTCGGGCGGCGCATCCTGCCCAAGGCCGAAACCATGCAGGAGGCCAGCGAGTGCCTGTCCCTGCTCTCGGGCCGGGCCCACCGGGTCTATACCGGCCTGACCGTGCTGACGCCCTCGGGCGCCAGGCGGCAGCGCCTGGTGGAAACCCGGATCCGCTTCAAGCGCCTCTCCAGCCGCGAAATGGAAGCCTATCTGGCCAGCGCCGAATGGCGGGGCAAGGCTGGCGGCTACGCCATCCAGGGCATCGCTGCGGCCTTTGTTGTCAAACTCTCCGGTTCCTATTCCGGTGTCGTTGGTCTGCCCCTGATGGAAACCGCCCAGTTGCTGGCCGGCGAGGGCTACCCCGTCCATTTCAACTGGCTCAACCAGTCCACCCTGTCCGGCGTCTGATGAGCGAACCTGTCACACCGCTCCGCCCATGCCCGATTTGCAGCAAGCCTGCTGTGGAGGCCTTCAAGCCCTTCTGCTCAAAGCGCTGCGCCGATGTGGACCTGCACCGCTGGCTGACCGGCGGCTACGTCATTCCGGCGCGCGATGATGAACCGCTGCCCGACACCGATGGCGCCAACTACGGCGACGACGAAGACAACAATATCTGAGCCCGTCCTGGTCCCGCCGCCCCGCCCTTTGTCCCACTATCCGCTGGCTTTCCGGCGCTGATCGCAAACTCCTTTTCCACATGCCCTTTTCCCGCTTGCACGGCAAAAACCCATCCCCTATAAGGCCCATGGCTTCAAGCCGGGCGGACCTCCCGCCCACTTGCCCGGGTAGCTCAGTTGGTAGAGCAGCGGATTGAAAATCCGCGTGTCACTGGTTCGATTCCGGTCCCGGGCACCATTTCTCCTTTTCATAACTTCTCATGCCGTCACCTAAGCCATTGTCAATAAATGGTTTAGCCGAGGCTGGCTGCTCATAGCTCATCATGGAGCACCCCTGCTTCACATCAAGCTGGGGGTATCATTCGGGGGTAC
>NZ_JAUYGL010000185.1 GCF_030689745.1 Devosia sp. | reverse complement strand
GCGCCCATCCTGGCGATTCCGGCCCTGGCGGCCTTCCATGATGTGCGCTTCGCCATCGTGATCATGACCGTGCCGAACCTGATCACCAATCTGATGCAGGTGTGGCAGCATCGGCGGCATCACCTCCGACCCAATTTCCTTGTGCCATTTCTGATTGCGGCATCTGCTGGCGTGACTTTCGGCACCTGGGTTCTGGCCAGCCTGGATTCGCGTACGCTGTCGCTCTTTGTTGCCGTGGCCGTGCTGCTCTATCTGGCCCTGCGCCTGTTCAAGAGCAATTGGCAGCTCGATATGGTTCACGCACGCTGGCTGGCGGCCCCTTTTGGTTTCGCCAGCGGGGTGATCCAGGGATCGGCGGGCATTTCGGCCCCGGTTTCGCTGAGTTTCATCAATGCCATGCAGCTGGAGCGCCGTGTGTTCATCAACACGGTATCGCTGCTTTTCGTGACCTTTGTTTCGGTGCAACTTCCCGTGCTGGCTTTTGCCGGGATCCTGACCCCGAACGGGTTCATGCTCAGCTGCCTCGCCTTGCTACCCTTGCTGTTGGGCATGCCTGTCGGCTCATTTGTCGCCAGACACCTGTCCCGCCAGGTTTTCGACCGCCTGATCATGCTGCTGCTCGCAGGCCTGGCCATCCGCATGCTTTGGGCGGCGCTATTGCCCTGAACCCTGGCGCAAGGGCCCGTGAGCCCTTGCGCCAAATTGGAACCTGTTCGCTAGGTTCGCAGGACCCGATAGATCGCCGGGATCACCAGGACGGTGAGCAGCGTCGATGAGGCGAGCCCGAACAGCAGCGATATCGCCAGGCCCTGAAAGATCGGATCGGTGAGAATCACCGCCGCACCGATCATGGCCGCAAGTGCGGTGAGCAGGATCGGCTTGAAGCGGACGGCACCAGCCTCGATCAGCACCTCGGTCAGCGGCCGGTCCGGCGTGGCCGTGTTGGTGACGAAGTCGACCAGCAGGATCGAGTTCCGCACAATGATCCCCGCAAGGGCGATGAACCCGATCATCGAGGTGGCGGTAAACGGCGCCTTGAACAGCCAGTGACCGACCAGGATTCCGATGAATGTCAAGGGAATCGGGGTCAGAATGACCAGCGGTATCTTGAACGATCCAAATTGGGCGACCACCAGAATATAGATGCCCAGGATCGCCACACCGAACGCCGCGCCCATGTCGCGGAAGGTTACCCAGGTAACCTCCCATTCCCCATCCCAGAGCAGGGTCGACTTTGTCTCGTCCGTCGGCTGACCATGCAACGCGATCTCGGGTTTGCTCAACCCGGTCCAGTCCTGGGCATCAAGCGCCGCCTGAACGGCGAGCATGCCGTACAAGGGGGCCTCAAAGGTGCCCGCCAGCTCGGCCGTCACCATTTCTGCTGACCGCCCATTGTGACGAAACACCGGGTAGGAAGCGGTTTCTTCCTTGATCTGGACGACGTCGCCAAGCTCAACCACGCCGCGGTCGCCAGGCAGAACATTGGCCGGGATCGGGGTCGACAGGAAGCGCTCATCGATCACCTTGTCCGCCTTGTCGCGTTCCATGCGGATTGGAATCGGCGTCCGACCGCCGCCACGATGGGAATAGCCCACCGTGCTGCCATTGTTCAGAATGGCGATGGTATCGAAGACATCGCCTTCCTCGACATGGAAAAAGTCCAGATTATCGGTCGAGATCGTTGTCCGGATCCGCCGGGCGGGCGTTCCATAGGAGTTGTCGACATCCACGACAAAGGGGACGGAGCGGAACGCCGTTTCCACTTTGGCTGCAACCAAGCGGCGTGTTTCGGCATCCGGGCCGTAGATTTCAGCCAGCAAGGTGGCCATGACGGGCGGCCCCGGTGGTGGCTCGACAACCTTGAGCGAGGTGCCCGGCGGCGTTGCCAGCTTGGCAATGCGATCCCGCAGATCCAGCGCAATTTCATGGCTCGAACGCGCGCGTTCACCCTTGGGTGTCAGATTGAGCTGAACATCGCCCAGTTGCGGTTCGGCGCGAAGATAGGAATGGCGCACCAGGCCATTGAAGTTGAATGGCGCTGCCGTGCCGGCATGGGTCTGGACCGACAGCACCTCCTCCATGGCGATCGCCACGTCGGCAACCGCCTGTGCAATGGCGTCGGTCGCCTCGACCGAGGCACCCTCGGGCAGGTCAATCGTCACGGCGAGCTCGGATTTGTTGTCAAATGGCAGCAGTTTGACCGTCACGTCCTTGGTGTAGAACAAGGCCAGCGACGCCAGGGTCAAGATGCCCACGACAATGAGAAAGCTCCAGCTCGCGGCCTTTGACGAAAGGATCGGCCGCGCAACCATGATATAGCCCCGCCCCAGCAAACCGCCCGGGCCGTGAGTGTTCTTGTGCGCATGCACGGGCGCCGAGCCGGCGACCTTGAGCATGAGCCAGGGCGTAACGATCACCGCCACGAAGAACGAAAAGATCATGGCCGCTGAAGCATTTGCCGGGATCGGGCTCATATAGGGGCCCATCATGCCCGACACGAACAGCATCGGCAGCAAGGCCACAACCACCGTAAGGGTGGCCACGATGGTGGGGTTTCCCACTTCCGCCACGGCTTCAATGGCCGCGCGGCGGCGGTTTCGTCCATCGCCCATCCCCCAGTGGCGAGCAATGTTCTCGATCACCACGATGGCGTCATCGACCAGGATGCCGATCGAAAAGATCAGGGCGAACAAGGACACGCGATTGAGCGTGTAGCCCATCACCTTCGCAGCAAACAGGGTGAGCAGAATGGTGACCGGGATGACGACGGCCACCACCATGGCCTCACGCCAGCCGATGGCAACCCAGACCAGCACGATGATCGACAGCGTTGCCAGCCCGAGATGGAACAGGAGCTCGTTCGCCTTCTCGTTGGCCGTTTCGCCGTAGTCGCGCGTGATCTCGACCGCGACATCCTCGGGGATAAGGGTTCCCTCCACGGCTTCGACGCGGTGCAGGATGGCTTCGGCGACGGTGACCGCATTGGAACCCGCCCGTTTCGCAACGGCCAGGGTGACCGAGGGTGACCGCAGCGATGTGCCATCGGCGGCGCGCGTTACGGTCGAGACGTGCATGTCGGCGGTGTCAGTAACAAAGGCAATATCGGCCACGTCACGCACATAAACCGGCCGGCCATCCCGGGTGGTGAGCAGCAGGTTGCCGATCTCCAGGGGTGTCTGCAGGGTTTCGCCGGCAACGACCTCGATCTGCTGACCTTTGTCACGCACCAGCCCGGTGGAAAAGGAGCGGTTGGCGCTGGTCACCTTGCCGGAGAGCTGTTGCAGGGTAACACCATAGAGCGCCAGCCTTTCCGGGTTGGGCGCAATGCGGATGGCTTCACCCGTCTCGCCCACCAGATAGCTCAACCCGACATCGTCAACCTTGGCTATCTCGGTGCGAAGCTCGCGTGCAATCCGTGTCAGATCATTGGGCGTCAGCCGGCCAATGGCCTCCGGCTTTGCCGACAGCGTGAGCGAGACAATGGCGACATCGTCGATGCCGCGACCGACAATCATGGGCTCGGGAATACCAACCGGCATGCGGTCGGCATTGGCCTGGACCTTTTCATGCACCCGCAGCACGGCGGCGTCCGAGGACGTGCCCACCACAAAGCGGGCGGTGACCATGACCGCATCGTCGCGCGTCTGGGAGTAGACATGCTCGACGCCATCAATGCCTTTGACAATCGTCTCCAGCGGCTCGGTGACAAGCTTGACGGCATCCTCGGCCTTGAGGCCGGGCGCCTGCAGCAGGATATCCACCATGGGAACGGAAATCTGCGGCTCTTCCTCGCGCGGCAGCGTGACGAGCGCGACGAGCCCGACGGCCAGGGCCGCCAGCAGAAACAGCGGGGTGAGCGCGGAGCCAATGAAGGTCCGTGTCAGGTTACCAGCAATACCCAGCTTCATGGCGTGACGACCTCATCACCTGCCGCAAGCCCGGTCAGAACCTCTACCGCGTCGTCGTCATCGTCGCGCTGGGCAAGCACCACGGCGCGTTCGCTTGTGCCATCAGCAGTCTTGACCTGAACGAAATCAGTACCAAAGCGGGTTGCCACTGCGGCTGCGGGGATCATCAGCGCCTGGCGCTCGCCCACCGGCACGCGCACCAGAAGCCGGGCGCCAAAAAACGTCGTTGGCAGCGCATCGACGGCCACATCGGCCACCACACGGCCATTTTCGATCCGCGGATATATCTTGTCGAGCTGTCCCGTCATTGTTGTGGTGCCAGTCTCGATCTGTAGCTGTGCATCCTGCTCGAGCATGGGGGCGTGCCGTTCGGGAATGGCCAGACGCAGATAGATGCCCCCGCCCCCGATGGTGGCGATCGCCTCGCCAGGCATGACCACAGCGCCCTGGGTGACGGGCACATCCAGCACCGTGCCATCGGCCGGGGCGATGACCTCCCCTTCCGATTCCTGCTGCAGGACAACCTGGCGTTGGGCCTCGATGGCGGCGATCTGGTTGCGCACGACGTCGACCTGCGTGCTCAACTGGTCAAGACGCTGGGTCGTGGTGACGCCCCTGTCGACCAGCGTCTGCCCACGCGAAAGTTCAGACTCCGCATTTTCCAGCTGCGCCACCAGCGCCCCAAGTTGCGCCTCCAGGGCGGTGACCTGAAACGCGGTCTTGTCATCGCGCACTGTCCCCATCACCTGCCCGGCGGTCACATCATCGCCTTCCGTGACCGTGAGCGACACCAGTGTGCCCCCGATCCGGGCGCGTGCCGGGATGGAGTTGCGAGCCTCAACCTGTCCATAGACCGACTTCCACTCCGGCACAGCGACTGGCGCAAGCACCACTGAACCAGCATTGGCAGATCCCGGCAGTGCCAAGGCCAACAGGAAACCGAACAACAGCGGCGTTTTCATTGTTAAGGTACTCAAGACACGCCACCCGACTTCATTCCCAGTGCCTTGAAAACCCGCGTGGCAGGGCAGAAGCCCGTGAATGCGGATTGTATGAGGTTCAACCCGATGAACACGGTGAACCAGAGGAAGTGCTGCGAGACAAATTCAGTCAGCAGAACTGACACCAGAATCATGGCTCCGGCGAACACCTGCACAGCACGACCCATCGACATTTTGCATCTCCGTATATTCGAATTTGCGAATGTATAGGGGGATTGTCGGCCGAAAGGAAGGGCATAACGACGATTTCCAGATTCCGGGCACGATTGCCTGCTGGCGAGTTTGACGGCTCCGCGCTTGGGCCGCCCAAAAAGCCGCCGCGCCAGGGTTTGGCAAAACCGCTGGAATTGTTCTGAGCGGTGGAGCGCGTAACGGTCGAGATCGGCGGCATCGCGCACAGCATGATCACGCAGAGCGTCGATCCGCCTCCAGGATTCCGGTTTCAGTTGCGGCGTCTGGCGCCGGCTCCCCTCCCGGCATAGGCTGCCGACAGACCCATCGATCGGCCTCAAGATGACAGCCTCGCTCTACCCCATCGGCTTCTACGAAAACCGTCGCGCCCACACCGCTCACGCCGCCCGCCACATCCTTGGCAAACTGCCCGCCGGTCTGCCCCGCGCCAGCGTCAGTGACATCGGCTGCGGCACCGGCACCTGGCTCGCCGCCGCGCTTGAACTGGGCGCCGACACGGCCTTCGGCATCGAGGGCGACTGGGTCACGCCCACCATGCTCGATGATCCCCGCATTGCCTTTACCCCCCGCGATCTCGAGCAGCGTTTCACCGCCCCCCGCACCGATCTCGCCCTCTCGCTCGAAGTGGCCGAACACCTCTCCCCCGCCCGGGCCGCCAGTTTCGTCGCCGATCTCGTCGCCCTCGCCCCGGCAGTTCTCTTCAGCGCCGCCATTCCCGGCCAGGGCGGCGTCGGCCATCGCAACGAGCAATGGCAAAGCTGGTGGGCCGGCCATTTCGCCCACCACCGTTATACCGCGCACGATGTCATTCGCCCCGCGATTTGGACCGATGAGGCGATACCGGCGTGGTACCGGCAGAATGTGGTGCTTTATCTGAACGAGGCGACCCGCACATCGCTGGGCCTCCTGCCCGCCGATCCGGGCTTGCTCGACACGGTCCATCCCAGCTTCTGGGCCCGCGCCAATCGCGAACTGGCCTATGCCAATGCACTGCCGGAATCCGAAGTGCTGCGGCGCCAGGCCGAGGCAGCGCAGCAGCAAGAGCACTGAGAGGGGCCATCCACCGGGGCTTACCTCGCCGCCCAGAGCAGCCCGCGCCGCAGGATTTCCCGCACCGGCCCATCGGCCAGCTCATCGGCTGTATGCCCAAGTGAGGAATAGAACACCCGACCGCGGTCATGCATGGTCGTGAACACCACCGGCATCACCACATTCTTACGCCAGGGATGAAATTCCCCCGAAAACGTCGTCGTCGCCAGCACGTCGACTGCCGGATCGTAATTGAGGTAATATTGCTCGCTCGTATGCTCGAAGCTGTCGATCCCGGCCAGCAATGGATCATCGCCTATCTCCACCCGATAGGGAATGATGTTGCCCGGATGCTGCACCCAGTAAACGCTGGCCATGTAGCGGAACGGCACGCTGGAGCGGAACGTCGTCGCCAGCCCCATATGGTAGCCCGCCAGCCCCGTCCCTGCCCGCACCGCCGCGACCAGATTGTCCATCTTATCGGGCGCCAGCACCCCATCGGTAATCACCGGCACGATGAGGTCGTTGCGGCCGACATCTGCCGCGCCCAGCGCGTCATAATCCGGCGTCACCGTCACCGAAAATCCCTCGGCCTCCAGCAGCTCGCGCACCACATGGGCGCCCCGCTCCGGCGTATGCAGCGCCATCCCGCCCCAGACAATCAGTGCTTTCTTCATAGCCCCAACCCCACCGCTTTCGTCCGATGCACACCCTTGGGCACGAAGGAAAATGCATCGGCAATCCCCAGCAGCGCCGCCGCCAGATGCACCACCGATAGCCACATCTCCGTGCCCTGCAGGCTCGGCGCCTGCCCGTCGGCAAAGGCAAAGCCCTCACCCGCCACCCAGCGCTCCTCGGCCCGGCCGATCACCGCATGCGCAATCGCCTCGGCCTCCGCCCGCCGATAGTCGGTCTGCCTGAGACACAGCAGCAGCGGGTGCACGGTGTCGAGCAGGTTGCAGGCAGTATAGCGCGGCCCCGCAAACCCGCCATAGTTGCGATAGTTCAGCAGCACCGAGTCGATGGCCCGCTCGGCATTGGGTACGGGCAGGCCGAACTGGGCATAGGTGCCGCGCGTCAGTCGGTAAAAGCCATTGACCGGCTGCAACAACCCTTCGTCAGCGGTCGGCGAGCCCCACAGCCCGGTTGCTCGGTCCTGCTGCATCGCCAGCCAGCCGAACAGCGTCTCCCGCGCCCGCCCCGTCGTAAAATACCGCGCATTGAAATAAAGCGCCGTGCCGATGGCATCCACCGCCGCCCCCGCCCCCCAGGCACGCTCGCGCCAGGTCAGCCCCTCGAGCCACTCGCATAGCGCCGGCGCCTCCAGCTCCACCGTCGCGATCGGGTGCAGCGGCTTTCCGCCCAGCGCCTCGATGGCATAGCCCACCGACAGCACATTATAGAGCGCCAACCCGTCATCGCGCAGTGCCCGCCCGGCCTCCACCGGCCGATATGGGTCGGGAAACAACCCGGTTTTTATGTCCTGCAGGGCCTGTAGTTCGCTCAGCGTCGCCGCCACGTCCAGCCCCTCGGGCAAGGTGTCGAACCCCGCCGCCAGCTCGATCGCATCATTGCGATGCCGGGCGCTGCGCCGCACCTGTCCATCCGCCTCGCGCGACACATAGTCCCCACCCTCACGATAGGCCGCCAGCACATCCTGCACCTGCGCCCCGGCGGCCTCGCCTAACCGCGCCAGGATTGAAGCGCTGTCTTTCCGCGCCACCTGCCCGCGATAGCGCACCAGTTTGGCCGGCACCCCGCCGACGATCGCCATGGGCGGTACGTCCCGGCTGACCACCGCCCCGGCGGCGATCACCGCGCCCTTGCCGACAGTCACCCCGTCTAGCACCACCGCAGTGGCCCCAATCCACAAATCGTCCTCGATGGTGATGCCGAGGCTTTCATGCCTTTGCGTATGAATCGGCACGCTCGGATCGTCAAAACCGTGGTTGAACCCTACGATCGACACATGGCTGGCAATCCGCACCCCGTCGCCGCAGCGCACCTTGCCCGAGATCATCGCATAGGGATTGACGGTCGTATGCGCGCCAAACTCCACATCGCCGCGCACCAGCGCATGCCCGGCGATCCAACTTTGCTCTCCCAGCACCAGATGGCTGGTAAAAATAGCCGCCGCCGCCGCCACATAGGAGGTGGGGTGGAATCTGGCGCCCGCCGCTTGTGCAAGACGAGCCTGCCGCGCCCGATGTTCCGGCGACTCGATATCGGCTTGTGTGCGGTCCCAGGTCAGAAACTGCAGTCGCGCCTCGTGTTCGGCATGGCCCGTGACCTGGGGATTTTCAGCGATATGCGGTTTCATTGCTCACCAGCTCAAATATCTCAGTCGACACCCTTCCCACCCGGATCGCGCTCTGGCGCGCCCGAGTGCAGGCTCTTGCGGGGAGGGATCAAGGGTGGGGGGCGGTTAGCCCCGATATAGTGGCTCTCAACACCCCCTCCCAACCTCCCCCGTCGAGGGGGAGGTGCCGGCCGGTGGATGAGGCTGGATCAAGCCCACTATGCCAACCGCTCCAGCAGTGCCGGCTC
>NZ_JAUYGL010000178.1 GCF_030689745.1 Devosia sp. | reverse complement strand
CGACACTTCCGGATGCGACGCGGAGGCCCGCCCGGACACGACAGGCGCAGCTGACGCTGGCATCCGCAAATGCCCATGAGGGGCTTTACCGATACGGGCGAACATCCGTCACCCTCCCCTGTCTGTCGCTGCGATTTCTCTATGAAGGGCATGCGGTGTCGTTGATGGAAGCCGATGAGCCGCGGTTCATTGAAGACAATACCCTTGTGACGCTTGAACGTGATCACGAGTGGGAGAATGAAAGCCATGTCCTGATACAGGAATCCGGGGCTATCCCGATTGACGAGCTGGAATTGCATAGCCCGAGCGATGGGCTGGCGCGATATGACTTTGTCTTCGCCGATGGCGAGATGAATGAGCTGACCTTTGAGATCAGCCGGATCGAAGCGGCGCTCGAGTTCACTGCGCGCGTTCTCCCAACCTTGCGCACTCAAGGGTGGGAAATCGAGATCACCTCGAAATGGCCTTATCAGATCGAAGAGGCCGAGACCCGACTGTCGGTCGAGACTGTCGGGGCATCGGGAGAGACCTTTGGCGGATACGGCTGGTTCGATCTGGGTTTCAAGGTCGAGGTGGCCGGCAAAACCCATGATCTGGCCCCGCTGATAGCAGCCTATCTGGAACAGCTGGGTGACGAGTTTGGGGATGCGGTGCCCGATCTCGAGTCATTGCGGACCCATCTGATGGCGCGCCCGGCCTTCATTGAACGCATGCGCGGACGCTATGTAGCCATTGACCTGAGCCCGATCGCATCTGTGCTGCACCTGTTTCTGCTGCATCACGGGACAGGACGGATGCACCCGTCGGAATCCACTCTTGTTCATGAAGTGGCCGAGGCGCTGGCGGGCAGTGAGGTGCGCTTTGCCGATCATGCCGGCATTCTGCCGCTGGCGCGCAGTCTGCAAGCCCTGGGGAAAGTCACAGCCATCGCACAGCCTCAGGGGCTTTGCACCCAACTGCGCCCCTATCAGGGTTTTGGCGCCGCGTGGTTGGGCACTCTGATCGGTGCAGGCTTTGGCGGGGTGCTGGCCGACGACATGGGATTGGGCAAGACCGTGCAAACTCTTGCCCTCTTGCTGGCGCGGCGCGAAAGCGGGAACGCCCGGGGGCCAGCGCTTCTTGTTGTGCCCACCAGCCTCATCCATGGCTGGCAGGATCAGGCTGCGCGCTTTGCCCCCGATTTGCGTCTTCTGATCCTGCACGGCACCGGACGGCATTCATTGACCGGTGAGATTGAAAGCGCCGATCTGGTGGTAACCACCTATCCGTTGCTGGCGCGCGATAAGGACCTGCTGGCATCTGTCCGTTGGGATCTGGTGATCGTCGACGAAGCGCAGGTCCTCAAGAACCCCGCATCCCAGATGGCCAAGGCTCTACGCGATATTCCCTCGGCCGGTCGATTGGCCCTGACCGGCACTCCGATGGAAAACTCCCTGCAGGACCTCTGGACGCTGTTCGACTGGATCAATCCCGGGCTGCTGGGGGATCGCAAGACCTTTCAGAAGCTGTTTCGCACGCCCATCGAGAAACAGGGGGACCCACGCGCACAGGCGCGGCTCAATCGGCGTGTGCGCCCATTCCTGCTGCGCCGCACCAAGAAGGCCGTAGCTTCCGAGCTGCCGCCGCGTACCGAAATTATCGAAAGGGTTGAGCTCACCAAATCGCAACAGGCCCTCTATGAGACCGTGCGCAGCGTCATGGATGCCCGGGTGCGTGATGCAATTTCCAAGCGCGGATTGGCCGCCGCACGCATCACCATTCTTGATGCTTTGTTGAAACTGCGCCAGGTCTGCTGCGACCCCGCCCTTGTGAAGTCCGAGGCTGCACGGCTGGTGAGCGACAGCGCCAAGCGTGCACGGCTGAAAGAATTGCTGGAGGAACTGGTGGCCGAGGGGCGGCGCGTGCTGATATTCTCGCAATTCGTCGAGATGCTGGGGCTGATCGCTTCGGACCTGGATGCGCTCGGAATTCCCCATCTCACCCTGACCGGTCAGACCCGCAAGCGGGCCCAGGTTCTGGAAGAATTCCGGGACGGTTCCGCCCCGGTGTTTCTGATCAGCCTCAAAGCGGGTGGAGTGGGTCTGACCTTAACCGAGGCCGATACAGTGATCCTATATGACCCGTGGTGGAACCCCGCGGTGGAACGGCAGGCGATGGACCGCGTGCACCGGATCGGACAGGACAAGCCCGTCTTCGTTCACCGTCTGGTCGCAGCCGGCACTGTCGAAGAGAAGATCCTCGCCCTTCAGGCCCGCAAAGAGGCTCTCGCTGATGCGCTTCTGGCGGACAATGCAGATGAGGGCACTGCAGGATTGATTGATGAGGAGATTCTGGCTGACCTATTCGCGCCGCTCGGCACATGACCGCTACTTCCGAGTCACAGCGCCATACTGTAATGGCGTATCTTATTGAAAAAATTGCCAGAATGCGTGTCGCGAGATCCCAATGTCATTTATTGGGTCTTAACAGTCCGATTGTCTGAGCTTGGCCAGATTCTGCTGTTAAGTTTCTGTTAACCTTAAACCGCTGGACGCGCATACCGAATCGTGGCCTAACTTTGTCGGGCAAGGGGCGTTAAAACGCCTTCAGGCCGACAAAGAGGAATCGCAACGACAATGGTTGTACCAATTGCATCAATCCCGGAGACGAGCGATCCAGCGGATAAGATTGTCCGGCATGCGAGCTTGCTTTCAAGCCACTTGCAGGCTCGACGCCAACAGATGTACCCGCCGGATGCTCAGAAGAGCCTCAGGTTCTTCATGACCCATGAGGTGTCGAAGCTCACATCAATTCCGGAATCGACCCTCAAGTTAATGTCCAACGAGGGGAAAGGTCCGGTTCCGGCGCGACTGGAAAACAACCATAGAGCATATACTCTTGCGCAGATTAACGAACTGAGAGAGCTGTTTGCCAGCCAAAAGCCTGCCGAGGCGCTAAGATATCTGCCGCACCGACGTGAAGGTGAGCATCTCCAGATCCTTGCGGTCGCCAATTTCAAGGGCGGTAGCGCGAAAACGACGACCAGCGCGCATCTCGCACATTATCTGGCGCTCTCTGGCTACCGCGTGCTCGCGATCGATCTGGACCCACAAGCGTCGCTGTCTGCGATGTTTGGTGCGCAGCCTGAGATGGATGTCCAGCAGAACGAGACCATCTACGCGGCTCTGCGTTACGATGACGAGCGGCGCCCGATCCAGGAAATAATTCGCAAGACTTACTTCTCTGGAATCGACCTCATTCCGGGAAACATCGAGGTCATGGAATACGAACATGAGACCCCGCGGGTCCTTGCGCAGAAACTCAATGGTAGTCAGAGCATCTTCTTCGAGCGCCTCCGGCTCGTGATCGCCGAGGTTGAAAACGATTATGATGTCGTAATACTCGACACCCCCCCTTCTCTCGGCTTCTTGACGCTTGGTGCCATTTACGCTGCGACTGGCCTTCTTGTGACCGTGCATCCGGCAATGCTTGACGTCATGTCGATGAGTCAGTTCCTGCTCATGATGGGGGATCTGATTTCGGTTATCCGTGATGCCGGCGCTGAGTTGCATCAGGACTTTCTCCGTTACGTTGTGACGCGGCATGACCCCAACGACCAGTCCCAGGTACATGTTGTGTCGATGCTAAGGCATCTGTTCGCGGAGGACGTTCTTACGCCGACGGCAGTTGAGAGCGCCGCGATAGAGACAGCCGGACTTGCAAAAAGGACACTCTACGAATTGGAAACCGGCAATGTGGGGGCCGCCACGGTCAAGCGTGCAAGGGAATCCATCGACGCTGTCAACGGGCGGATAGTTGACTTGATCGCAGAAAGCTGGGGGCGGATATGACCAGAAAAAGATCAGGTAAGTCGATCCTCGCGAACTTCGGAGCATTTTCCGAGCCGGCTCCGTCTGATGGTAATGCCGGGCAGGCTGAAGGTGAAACAAGACCTCTCCCCGTGCAGCCGCTTGCGCGGGTCGGTGCGGGCGTCATTGGCGCCACGCATAGGTCGCTCAGCGACCTCCGTGAACAGCGGGATCGACTTCAGGCTATTGTCGACGCCGGAGTTGGTTTGGAGATCGATCCGGCATTGATAGACCCTTCCCCGTTTCCCGATCGGCTTCCGGACGACAACAGCGTCGATTTTGATAAGTTGAAGAGGCTCATCGCCGAGGAAGGCCAGAAGCTGCCAGTCCAGGTGCGCAAGCACCCGGGCGCTGAAGGCCGGTACCAGGTCGTCTACGGGCACCGGCGTTGGCGTGCGGCAAAGGAGCTTGGCATCAAGCTCAAAGCTACCGTAATGGATCTTTCTGACGCCGAACTTGTGGTCGCTCAGGGAATTGAAAATGCCGCGCGTCAGGATCTCAGCTGGATTGAGCGCGCCCTGTTTGCCTGGCGTATGGACGAGGCAGGTATCAAGCCTCGAGACATTCGTGCGGCGCTTTCGATTGATGACCCCGAGCTTGCACGCCTGCGATCGGTGTGCCGGGTTCTGCCTCAGGACATCATTGAAGCAATAGGACGAGCTCCGAAGGTTGGGCGGCCCCGATGGGTCACACTGGCTGATGCGGTATCGGCAGAGCCTGATGTGCTTAGCCGTGTTCGCAAAATCTTGTCAGGTGACAAGGTTTTAAGCCTTCCGTCCGATGAGCGCTTCAAGCAAGCGCTTGCTGTCGCGAAGAAGGTTCCACCGAAGAAGCAAAGCAGTCTGGCGCTAAGAGGTCCGACCGGAGAGGTTGTCGGAAAGGCAGTGTTTTCTGAAGTCGCTGTGAAGCTGACGATTGAAGAAGCTCAAGCGTCGGCGTTTGCCGATTTTATGGAGGAAGAACTGCCAGCGCTGATTGAAAGGTTCTTCGCTCGAGAGAGCGAGAGGTGAACTTGGGCTCGCGTAACAACCTTGTCAGCTGACAAGGTTGTTTGAGCCTGAGGCCGTGCTGACCTTGGTCAGTTTTGGCAATGAGTGCGTAACCCACTGCGAAAGGAAACAGACAGCAAAAGAAAAAGGCCCCCGAAAACACATCTCCGGAAGCCCTTCTCAAGCTTAGCAACTATGAGAATCCCACTTCCGCGAATCATAGTCAAGAGTCTTTGGCGTCATTTTCGGCGAGCAGATTTCTTTTGCCTAGCAATAGGTGAAGAACAATGCAGACACATACCCCAACGACGCCCTTCGGGCGGCGGACAATGTCGCTTGGCATGATGGCAAGCCAGGCTATCGCAAAAGCGGTGCCGGAAGGCACGCAAGTTCAGAAATGGAAAGTGTTCCACTCGATCCGGGAGGCGCGCGAATTGCTCGGCGCCACGGACCGCTCGCTCTCTATTCTCAATGCCCTGCTCTCCTTCCATCCGGAAACAGAGCTTTCGGGCGGCGGAGAATTGATCGTGTGGCCTTCGAACGAGCAACTGATGGCTCGTGCCAACGGCATGCCGGCGACAACGCTGCGGCGTCATCTGGCGGTCCTCGTGGACTGTGGGCTGATCATCCGGAGAGACAGTCCAAACGGCAAGCGATTCGCCCGCAAGGGCAGGGGCGGTCAAGTCGAGCAGGCCTACGGTTTTGACCTTTCTCCGATCGTTGCGCGGGCTGAGGAGTTCTGCGAGTTGGCAGAGACCATCAGGGCCGAGAAGAATGCCTTTCGGGTCGCCAGGGAGCGGCTCACGCTGCTGCGCCGCGATGTCGTCAAACTCATTGAGGCAGCCATTTCGGAGAATGTGCCCGGGAACTGGGGCAAAATACATGAGACCTATCAATCCATCATGAGCCGCCTGCCCCGTTCGGCGCCAAGGCAGCTCATTGATGACGTATGCTCTGATCTTCACGGTCTCTACTCGGAGATCCGTGAGGTACTGGAATCATTTGGGGAAACACAGAATCCGGGCGCCAATGAGTCCCATTTTGGATGCCACATACAGAATTCAAAACCAGACTCTAATTTTGAATCTAAATACTGCTCTGGAAATAAAGAGGAAGCGGGCGGCACCGCCACGGAACCCGACAATGTGCGGAGTATGCCGAAACGGGAATTGCCTTTGGGAATTGTGCTCGACGCCTGCCCGAACCTGGGGGAACTGGCGCAAGGCGGCGGTATCCGACACTGGCGGGACTTTCTGGCCGCGGCGGAACTGGCGCGGCCGATGCTGGCGATCAGTCCCAGCGCCTGGCGTGAAGCCTGCGAGGTGATGGGCGAGCAGCACGCGGCGATCGCACTGGCGGCAATCTATCAGCGAACTGACCAGATCAGCAGCGCCGGGGGGTATCTGCGCAGCCTGACCGACAAGGCGAGGGAGGGCAAATTCTCGACCTGGCCAATGGTTATGGCCCTGTTGCGTGCCAAACTCGACGCTCAAAAATCCTCGGACAAAGTGCCTGTAAGGCCATTGGATGACGGCGACGGCAACGGGGGCGGCGGTACTGGCCTTATGGTCTCGGAATCCCTGCTGAAAACTCTGCGGAACCCGAGGTTCAGATGATTGCCGGATATGCGACGCTC
>NZ_JAUYGL010000168.1 GCF_030689745.1 Devosia sp. | reverse complement strand
CAAACAAAAAACGCCGCCCCGAGGGACGGCGTTTCAGGCAACAGACAAACCAAAGGCCACCGTGTTTTCAACATCACGGCGGCCTTCGGAATAGTCTGAAAGACTAGAGCAGGGTCAGGTTCGTAGCCGACACCTTGCCGTCACGGCCGGTCTCGAGCTCGTAGGTCACCTTGTCGTTTTCATACAGGCCCTGCAGGCCCGAACGCTGAACAGCGGAAACGTGAACGAAGGCATCCTTGCCGCCGTCTTCAGGCGAAATAAAGCCGAAGCCCTTGGTTGCGTTGAAGAACTTGACGGTACCAGTAATGGTGGACATAAATTTGTATCCTGATAGTAGGCTCGTGTCGCATGCGGACGAGCAGTTATCCGGTGGCAGCATGCCAGCGGGGAAAGCACGTTCGCACGAGAGAGAGGGTAGCCACGACCGGCGAACCGGGATCAGGGCAGCCGACTTAGGCTGAAAACGTATCGCTTTATCACAGGTAAATGTGGTCTTGGCAAGGCAATATCGCCGGACCCGCCACGCACCCCGCCGGCCATCGCGCTGATCGCCACGCTCACGCCCACCATCGCAGCCGCCATCTGGCCGGTTAATGCAGGGCGGTCAGCTCGCGGAACGAGGCGACCACCTCGTCATGTCGATAGGGCTTGGCATGAAACACGCTGCCATCGGGCAGATCGGTAATCTCCACCATGCGATGGCCCGAGGTCACCACGATCTTGACCGGCGGCCAGCGGTCGCGCACCGCCGCCGACAGCTTCAGCCCGTCCATCGAACCGGGCATGTCGATATCGGTAAACAGGATCGCCACATCCGGATTGGTTTCCAGGATCCGGATCGCCGCGTCGGCATTGGCTGCCTCGATCACGGTAAAACCCTCGTCCTCGATCTGGCTGATCACGTCGAGGCGCACCAGCGCCTCGTCCTCGACCACAAGCACCACTGTGTTGGCTTTCATCACGGCGTCACTTCCATTTTGGCGGGTACTTGCTCGTCCCCGTCACACTGCAACTGCTGGCACGCCACAACGATCCCTCACGTTTTCATCATCGTGGAACTTATTGTCAATCGTGATCGCCCCCCACGCCGCCATCGCCGGGGAAAAGCCGCCCGGTTCCAGCCCGCCGGCGCGAAAATATCCTGCCCGGCTGTCGAATCCGCGCCGCCTCCCTCGTCTAGTCAGCAGACCGCGACATCACAATCGGTCCCACCGCCAAGCTGGAGAAAGCCGCTATGAAATTCATGTGTACCGTCGTCGTCGACACCGACATTGCCGCCCGCCAGTCCGAGGCCGCTTGGGCCCGCATCGGCCAATTGTCCAAAGCCTATGACCAGGCGCTGGTCGAGCGCGGCGTGTTCATTGCCGCCGAGGCCTTGGTCAGCGCCGATTCCGCCCGCACCGTGCGGGTCCGCAACGGCGACGCCATCATCACCGATGGCCCCTTCGCCGAATCCAAGGAGGTGCTGGCCGGTTTCATTCTGGTCGACGTTGCCGACGCCGATGCGGCCATGGAGATCGCCCGCAACATCCCCATGGCCGCGCTCGGCGCCGTCGAGGTGCGCCCGGTCATGCTGTTCTGACCATGCCGACCCGGACGCTGCCCCGGCGCCCCCCGCCTGATTGATTCAGGTCACACATCGATTACCCCGCCTGTGCTAGCCTTGGCGTCCGCGCCCTGTTGGCGCCGCCCAGGAGCCGCATCGATGTCCCGCCTGACAACCCTGCTGCAGCGCCATTACGACGCCGGCCTGCTGACCATTGCCCTGCTCGGGCTGGGCATTGGCACCGCGCTGTATTTCGCCAGCGGCGCCGGCCCGGCCGATCTGGCCTGGACCTGGGGCACCATCCCGGTGCTGGCCGGCCTGCTCTGGCAGATCGTGCGCTCCCTGCAGCGCGGCGATGTCGGGCTCGATATCGTGGCGGCCCTGTCCATGTCGGCGGCCCTGGCCTTTGGCGAGCCGCTGGCCGGCAATGTGGTGGCGCTGATGTATTCGGGCGGCCAGCTGCTGGAAACCTTTGCCGCCGGTCGCGCCCGCCAGGAAATGACCGCCCTGCTCGGCCGCGTCGCCCATTCGGCCATGCGCTACACCGACAGCACGCTTGAGGAAGTGCCCATCGCCGACATCATGCCCGGCGATCGCCTGCTGATCCGGCACGGCGAGGTGCTGCCCGTTGATGGCCATGTCGCCGGCAGCAAGGCCGAGCTCGACATGTCGGCGCTGACCGGCGAATCCATCCCGGTGCAGCTGGCCCCCGGCGCCGAAGCGCTCAGTGGCTCCACCCTGATGGGGGCGCCCTTTGATCTGCTGGTCAGCCGCCCGGCCGCCGAGAGTACCTATGCCGGCATTGTCCGCCTGGTCGAGGCGGCGCAGGACAGCAAGGCGCCGATGACCCGGCTGGCCGACCGCTATGCCATCTGGTTTCTCGTCCTCACCGTCGCCATGGCCGGCGCCGCCTGGGCCCTCACCATGGACCCGCTGCGCGCCCTCGCCGTCCTGGTGGTCGCCACCCCCTGCCCGCTCATCCTGGCCGTGCCCGTCGCCATCATTTCGGGCATGTCGCGCACCGCCCGCATCGGTGTGCTGGTCAAGCATGGCGGCATGCTCGAAGCCCTGGCCAAGGTAGAGACCGCCGTGCTCGACAAGACCGGCACCCTGACCGGCGGTCACCCTGAAGTCACCGATATCCGCGCCATTGCCGGCGTCACCGCCGATCAGGTGCTGCGCACCGCCGCCAGCCTCGATCAGGCCTCCAGCCATGTGGTGGCCGCCGCGCTGGTGCAGGCCGCCAGTGCGGCCGGGCTGCGTCTCGCCACGCCCGGTGATGTGCTCGAAACCGCCGGCGAAGGCCTCATCGGCCAGGTCGACAACCGCCCCACCCTGGTCGGCGGCCACGGCTTCGTCACCGACCAGTTGAGTGAGGGCAGCTTTGCCGATCTGGCCACCGGCCTGCCGATTGACGCCATGACCGTGGCCGTGGCGGTCGACGGGCGTCCCTATGGCCTGATCGTGCTGCAGGATCGCGTCCGCGCCGATGCCGGCCAGTCGCTCGCCGCATTGCGGGCGGCGGGCGTCAACCGCATCGTGCTGGCCTCCGGCGATCGCGGCGACATTGCCGAGGCGATCGGCGCCGAGCTGGGCGTCGACGCCGCCTTTGGCGATCTGCGCCCCGAGGACAAGCTGGCCCTGCTGCACCGCGAAGCCCTGCCCGAGAGGCTGGTGATGATGGTGGGCGATGGCGTCAACGACGCCCCCGCGCTGGCTGCCGCCGATGTCGGCGTCGCCATGGGCGCCCGCGGCGCCGCCGCCTCCTCCGAGGCCGCCGGCGTCGTGCTGCTGGTCGATGCCCTGGCGCCGCTGGCCAAAGCCATCACCATCGCCAGACGCACCCGCCGCATCGCGCTCGAAAGCGTCATCGTCGGCCTCGGCCTCTCGTTCGCCGCCATGATCGCCGCCGCCTTCGGCTACCTCCCCCCGGTCCAGGGCGCCCTGCTGCAGGAAGTCATCGACGTCATCGTCATCCTCAACGCCCTGCGCGCCCTGCGCTGACGCCCAGCAACCGCCCCCACAGCGGGAGCAGCCATCAACTGACCAACCCCCAACCGCGCCCCACCCCCGATCCCGTCCCTCCCCCTTCAGGGGGAGGCCAGGTGGGGGTCTCTCAATCGCCGTCCGCGCCAGATCGAACACCCCATTGACGCCATCGCGTGCTGGAACTGCTTGAGCCCCCATCGGTGATATTGTCGATGCGGGCGCCCTATTCGGCGTCGAGCCACCGCTCGAAATCGGTCATGTGCGCCTCGTCTGCGAGTACGATGCGGTAGTCTTTCACCGTCTTCCTCCCGGCCCATGCGATAACGTCGTGCCAACACTCTCAAACTCCTAGCTTGCCACGAATTTGCTCCCACTCCTGGGTAAGACGAGGGTTGTGCTGGTCGAACACCTTCTGGGACAGAAGCATCGCTGCGGTAGACTTGGTGGACTCGTAGAACGAGAAAAGGTCGAGAGCCTCACATTGCGGCACTGCTTTCGTGAAGGCTGGGCGCGCCACGAACAGGCGGTTGAAGTTGTTGAACGCCTGCTCGCTTCTGAATCGAAGCCATTCCAGGCGCAGCCATCGCGCAACGATCTCGCCCCCGAACAGCGCTTGAGCGGCGACGGCCAAGAATGCCAAGTCCGACGAGCGGTTCAGAACGGCCACGAGATAGACCACGAGATAGCCGAAGGTCTTTGCCCTTTCCGCCGGCAGCATCAGCCGTGTTATCGCGTTGGTGAAGAAGGCACTTTCCATCACCGACGCGGCAAGACGCTTAATGGGATTTGTCTGATCGTTGTTGTAGTAGCCCACCGTCTCCTCATGCGTAAGTGCAACGCCAAAGCTGTTGGAGAGTAGCTGCTGGCGCCGTTTGTCCTCAGCCCTGGGGAACAGATAGAGCTTCAGGACCTGTCCCTGCACGAAGAACAGGATGACGCATACGATCAATGCGATCTGCACCACATCGGCAGCCATCGGGTACGACGCCTTATCGACGAACAGGGCGACGATGGACAGGATCGATATCAGCCAGAACAGTACGTGGCCCGACTTCTCGGCTCTTTGCAGCGGCCTGTAATAGTTCTCGGCGACGGTATCGACCTTCGCCATGGGCATTCTCCTCGATCCTACTTGATGACGACGTAGAAGGGCTCGCTATATCCGACAAGACGATCGTCGAGTCTTCGAATGATGAAGGCTTCCGCCATGTGCACCCCTCGATACTCCAGCGTCTCCCAGCGCCGGTTGCTGTCCGTGGGTCTCTCGAAACCACCTCGACCTTTTTTCAGCGCCATTGCGACCGCACCTGTGTTCGTGATGCGCCATCGTACGTAGCAATCCGCCGGCACAAGCTGGAATTTGTTCACCCTGACGTCGAACCACAGACCACCGCGTGGCGGAAGTGCCTCGCCGTGCTGGACGGGGGACCCCCTCCCGGACTTGGACATCGAGTACTCGGCCGACACTTGGACGCTCCTGGAAACGTGCTCAGCCAGCGTCCATGGTGGAGGGTGCTTGTGAGGCGGGTTCTTGAACCAATCTGGAAGTATCGTCACGCCGAAGTCGATGACATTGTCGACGAGGCTGTCGAGATGGGCCGCCGTCTCCAGAAGCAGGGCGTTCGTTCGCTGCATCGCGCTGGCTTCGAATTTCTGCACGTTCTCGCCCTTAGCGAATTCGTCGCCGAAGACACGCCGCCACTTCTCTATACTGTCGGCACGACTGGTGGCTGCGACTGCTTCATCTATCCACTTCCGATACTTGTTCACGAAGTTCCGGAAGTTCGCGTACTGGGTGTCGTTCCAAAGGTCCGCGAAGTCCTGAGCCGCGAGGGCAGGGTTTGGGACTTCGGGCTTGTCGGGGCGGGCTTGGAGCCAATCATCGAGACGACCCATGACCGTCTGGAGCGCACTTGGCGTATCAGCGAAGGCGACCGAATCCTTGTCCCACCATTCTATGTGGTTCCCGATGAGCGTGGTGAGAAGGACGGACTGGCAGCTGAAGCGCTTCTTGATGTCTCGAATGTACTTGATCAACCTCGTCGCCTTGCGGAACGAGTTGTTGCCCGAGTAGCCGTTCTTCTTGCGCATCCAGTGCGTGTACTCGACCGGCTGAGAGTCTTCAAACTCGTCCTTTCCCTTGTTGCAGACTTCGAGCGCGCCCTGGTGCTCTCGGTCCATCACCAGCGGCGCGATGTCGATCTTGCAGTCGTCTGCGTAGGTGATGGTGACGCAGTAATCGTAGACCACCGTCTTGTCGCCATAGCGGTTGCTGTCGAGGAAGGCACGTCCGAGCTCCTTTACGTACTGGGCCGCGCTCCAGCCATCGACGGGGTGCACCTTGACCAGAAGGTCGGCGTCGAACTCCCCAAGGTCCACCGGCTTTATGATGGTGTCGTGCGCCCAGGAGCCCTGCTCGATGAACGTGGAAATACTCGGCTCCCAGTCGGAGTCGCGAATGAAGTTCTTGATCGTGGTGACTCGCTCCTCCAGCCGATCAAGTCGGCTTTGATTGAGGTTAACGGTGTCCGAAAGGAATTCCCTGAAGTCGCCGGAAAGTTTCATTAAGGTCGCCCCCAATATTAGTTTAAGTACAAATATGCTGCGCTACAATGGACGCATCACAAGTTGCTGGGGATGAACTGGGGGTGTTGAAATCGTCATATTGGCAACGGCACCACTTGGCCGGGACTAAGGACGCGAACTCGGCAGCCTTCGGAGTTAAGCCGGGTTAGCGTCCATTTGTTAGGCAATTCGTCTGAAGCGGAAGGACAGCTTTCCATCCCAAAGCCGAACGGCAACATTCAGGCAGTAGGCACCGCGGCCTGAACGACTGGGTTGGGCCGCATTTTTGGCCGACAGTTCCCGACTTGCGGTCACTCAGAGGCACTATGGAAGTTCTTGAAAGCACCGGCCAGCGCGACGGCCAGACCCGCTACTTCATCCCCCGCTGACCAACCCCCACCCCCTCCCCCGCGGGTAAGGGCAACCCCGTGCCTGCCCCCAAATCCTGCCCCACCCACCGCGCGGTCCCTCCCCCTTGAGGGGGAGGCCAGGTGGGGGTTCCCTGCCCGCAGCCCTGCCTATCCCCCGCCGTCATCGCGCCGCCCCGTTTGCCCGGCAATTGAACTTGGCATGACTGCATAGGCACCCCCTCACTGCTGCCACGCCCTGTCAGCAGCCCGGTTCCATCGCCGCGCGATTGCGACTAGGTTTGGCTCCTCATTGCATCCGCGCGCGCTGCTCCCCATCTGAGTCGCACCCCCGACCCCTGGTGTTTGTTCATGGCCGACAAATCTGCCCGCCCCGGCAAAGCTGATTTTTCCATCGACGACTTTCTCGGCGAGATCGAGAAGGCCGAGGATATCGCCGCGTCCAGGCCGCTCTATGCCGAGCGCATGCGCAACAAGCGCGCGCTCGACCGCGCCGACCAGAAACAGGCGGCCGAGGCCGAGCAGGTGCTCGAGGATGCCCGCAAGGCGCTCGAAACCGCCGCGAAGAAGAAGACCGCGCTGGAGAAGCGCCGCACCACCAAGTCCTCCAACGACACCGCCACCGGCATGTCGGCCAAGACCTCAAAGACCAAAATAAACTCGGTCGACCGCGTCGATTTCTCCGGCATGGGCGAAAGCCCGCAGGCCGGCTTCGGCCACGTCCCCTCCACCGGCCCCTCGAGCAGCGCCGATACCGAGGGCAAGCTGCAATCGGCCATGGCCAGCGCCCGCTCGAAGTCCGGCTCCTCCAAAACGGTGGAAGGCGCCGCCGTCGGCGTCACCGCCACGGTCAAGGCGCTCGAACAGATCATCCTGCATGGCCGCAAGGAGGTGGAGGGCTCCTCCCCCTGGATGCCACATCAGGGCAAGAGCAATATCACGCGCAGCGACGGCAAGCCGTTCCGCATGGTGACGCCCTATGAGCCGGCCGGCGACCAGCCCACCGCCATCGCCGAGCTGGTGGAAGGCGTCAACAATGGCGAAACCGACCAGGTGCTGCTCGGCGTTACCGGCTCGGGCAAGACCTTCACCGCCGCCAAGGTGATCGCCGCCACCAATCGCCCGGCGCTGATCCTGGCCCCCAACAAGACCCTGGCCGCCCAGCTCTATGGCGAGTTCAAGAGCTTCTTCCCCGACAATGCGGTGGAGTATTTCGTCTCCTATTACGACTACTACCAGCCCGAGGCCTATGTCCCGCGGACCGACACCTATATCGAGAAGGAATCCACCATCAACGAGCAGATCGACCGCATGCGCCACTCGGCGACGCGGGCGATCCTCGAGCGCAACGACGTCATCATCGTCGCCTCGGTCTCCTGCATCTACGGCATCGGCTCGGTGGAAGATTACACCGCCATGACCATTGACGTGCAGAAGGGCCAGAAGATCGACCAGCGCGAGCTGCTCGCCAAGCTGGTGGCCCTGCAATACAAGCGCGGCGACACCGGCTTCGTGCGCGGCACCTTCCGGGTGCGCGGCGATACGGTGGAAATCTTCCCGGCCCACTATGAAGCCGCCGCCTGGCGCGTCACCCTGTTCGGCAACGAGATCGAGTCCATCACCGAGTTCGATCCGCTGACCGGCAAGAAAAGCGCCGACCTCACCTTCATCCGCGTCTTCGCCAACAGCCACCACGTGACGCCGCGCACCACCATGAACCAGGCCATCAAGGCCATCCGCGCCGAGCTCAATGCCC
>NZ_JAUYGL010000161.1 GCF_030689745.1 Devosia sp. | reverse complement strand
ATGCCGGCGCCAAGGACGATAATCTCTGTCATGATTGGCCTAATCCTGGCTCGTATTCGGCCATCTGGGCTACGCTATTGTGGTATGGGACCGTCCGGCCAGGTCCGCAATCCCGGCGCCTGGGGCCGACATCAATTGGGTCCGGGTTGACAGAAGTTGTCGCGACTGGCGGGAACGATGTCAACCATCTTGCAGCCGTGATGCGACAAGGTCATTCTGGCGCATATCGGCCCCTGCCACCATGTCCCCGGGCGCGACGCCCAACCCGGGCCACAACCCAGCACGGCCGAAACCCTGCGGGCCTGAGTTGAGGATGCCGCAGCGGCCAGTGTGGCTGTTGCCGCTAGCCGAGTTGAAGCAGCCGCCCCAGGACGTCCTCGCGGCGCAGCATGCCCACCAACTGGCCGGCCCGGAGCACTGGGAAGGATCGATGCGGCTCGGATAGAAACATCTCGGCTGCGGCAACAATGTCCAGTTCGGCTTCGATGGACTTGACCTGGTTGCTCATCTGGTCGCCCACATTCCCCCGCCATTGTCTGTAGTAGCTCGCCATCATGGCCGGGCGAAAACAGTCCTTCTGGGTGAGAATGCCAACCAGGTCGCCCGTCGAATTCACCACGGGCGCCGATTCCTGGCCATTGGCATGCAGCAGCCCCGCCGCCTGCCGGATCGGCATGGCAGCGTCCAGCGTCAGGTAGTCCGTGCGCATGACGGCAGAGATGGGGTCAGTCATGATGGCCTGCCTCCCGCAGTCTCTTCGGGCAGGCCGCACAGCGATCGGCATCGGGGAGGCAGCTCATGCTGCCACATGAGGACTGCAGCGGGCGCCCGCGCAGCATCAGCCCAAGCGACAGCCCGGCAGTGACCAGGAGCACTATGACCGGCGCGAAGATCATCTCCATCACACTCTCCTCAAAGCAGGTGCTCGGCGAAGCGGCCGACCGCCACCCGCCGCAGCCCCGCCGGTTCGTTGAACAGGAACAGGGCGTCCACCCCCTGCTGCTGCGCCAATGCGGGTCCGGCCGCGCCTGCCGCCATCAGCGCCGTGGCCCAGCCATCTGCAGTCATCGCCGCGTCGGCAATGACCGAGACCGAGGCGGCGGAGCCCAGCACCGGCTCCGCCGTGCCGGGGTCGATAATGTGGCTGTAGCGTCGCGCGCCCAGGGTAAACCCATTCACCTTGTCGCCCGAGGTGGCAATGGCCCGGCCGCCGAGATCGACCACTTCGACGGCGCCAGCAGCGCCGAGGCGCGGGTCTTCGACGGCAACATGCCAGCCTCGACCACTGGGATGGTGGCCGCGGGCGGCGATCTCGCCGCCCAGATCGACGACAAAATCCCGCACTTCATGGTGTTCGAGAGTGCGCACCATCTGGTCGAGCGCATAGCCCTTGGCGATGCCACAGAGGTCGAGGGTGAGTTTGGGGTGTCCCTTGCGCAGGGTATCGTCGGTGAGCTCGAAACCCGGGCTATCGGCGGCAAATTTCCCGACAACCGGCCCGAACCCCCAGCGACGCACCAGCGGGCCGACCGACGGATCGTAGCTGCCGGCGCTGGCCGTGCGCAGCGCCAATGCGGCGGCGATGACCATGTGCAGCTCGCGGTCAATCTGCATCGGGTCGAGCGCTTGAGCCTGGTTGAACCGGCCAATGGCGCTGTCGGGTCGCCACGGCGACATCAGCCCGTCGATCCGCGCCAGCGCTGCCTCCAGGGCGGGTCGCAGGCGCGCGGCGTTCGTCTGTTCGGGCAGGGTCACGGCCCACCCCGTTCCGAAAGCGGGTCCGTCCAGCACCATCGTGGCGGGGGAGCGGGCGAAGGAGGGAGCGGCGATGGCCGCGAGGCCGGCCGCCAGAACGAGACGGCGATTTGGACGGCGAAGGGTCATGGCCTCAACTCCCGAAGTCATCGTTGAAGATGGAATGCGGCTCAACCCCGAGCTGATCGAGCGCCGAGAGCACGGCGGAGATCATGACAGGTGGCCCGCATAGATAATACTCGCAATCCTCGGGCGCGGGATGGCTGCCAAGCGCCTTGAGGAGCACCTCGTGGACGAATCCGGTCGGTCCGTGCCAGCGGTCGCCCGGCGCCGGATCGGACAGCGCCACGGTCCAGTTGAAATTGGCATGGCTGGCGGCGAGTTGCTCAAACTCTTCGACATAGAACAGATCGGCGCGGGCGCGGGCGCCATAGAAGTAGGAGATGGGCCGCTGGGTGCCTTGTCCAAGCTGCTCGTGGATCATGGCGCGGAGCGGCGCCATGCCAACGCCACCGCCGACAAAGACCATTTCGCGCTCGGTCGGCTGCACGTGGAAGTCGCCGAACGGGCCGGACACATCGATGCTGTCGCCCGGCTCCAGCCCGAACAGGTAGGAGGACACCACTCCGGGCGGGATCTCGGCCTCCTGTCCCGCCGGGGGAACGGCCAACCTGATATTGAACACGACCCGCCCGCGGTCTTCCGGCCGGCTCGCCAGGGAATAGGCCCGGGTCGTGCGCTCCGACGCCTGCGCCCGCAGGCTTTCCCAGCCCGATATCCGCCAGGTCAACTGGTGTTCCGCTTCGACGTCGAGGCGGGAGAAATCGCGCTCATAGGGGGGCGCGGTGAGCAGCATGAAACTGCCGGCCCGGAATTTGAGGTCGTGTTGCGCGGGTAGTTCAAGCACCAGCTCGCGGATCAGCGGCGCCAGCATGCGGTTGCTGGCAACGGTGCAGGCAAAGGTCTCGGCCGACAGGATCTCGGGGCCGACCGTCACCTCTACCGAGCCGCGCAGGTTGAGCTGGCACGCCAGTCGCACATGGTCCCGTCGCTCCCGCGCCGACAGCAGGCCGCGCTCGGTGGATCGCAGCTCGCCCGCACCCTCGCCCGTCACGATGACGCGGCACTGTCCGCAGGTGCCGCTGCCGCCGCATGCCGCGGGCACCGCAATGCCGGCCCCATGCAGCACTTCGAGCAGCTTGGCTCCCCGCTTGGCCGGGATCACCTGGCCTCCATTGACGCTGACGGACAGCGCGATGTCGGGCACGAGCAGGGAACGCGCCACCAGCAGGCCGAGCGCCAGCGCCAGGATCAATGCGATGATCAGCAGGCTGCCGAGCGCGATCTCGATCATCATGGTGCCACCACCTGCGCGAAGGCGGAAAAGCCCAGCGACATCATGCCGGTCAGGATGAAGGCAATGCCCAGGCCCTGCAGTCCGTCGGGCAGGTCGGCATAGACCAGGCGACGCCGGATCGCCGACAGCATGATGACGGCAACGGCGAAACCCGTGCCCGAGCCAAGCCCGAAGACCGCGCTCTCGGCCAGGTCATAGTTTCGGTCCGCCATGAACAGGCTGCCGCCCAGAATGGCACAGTGGACGACAAGCAATGAGAGGAACACGCCGAATGTGGTGAACAGCGCCGGCAGGTAGCGGTCGAGCACCATCTCGACCAGTTGCACGGCAGCAGCGATCACGCCGATAAAGGTCAGCAGGCGCAGATAGCTCAGGTCGAGATCGGGCAGGCCGGCCCAGCTCCAGGCGCCGGGGGCCAGCACGAAGCGGAACAGCAGGTGATTGACGGGCACGGTGACGCCCATCACGGCGATCACGGCAATGCCCAGGCCAACCGCCGTGCCGGGCCGCCGCGACAGAGCGAGAAAGGTGCAGAGGCCCAGGAACAGGGTCAGCGGCATGTTCTCGACAAAGGCGGAACGAATGAAGAGGCTGGCGAGCTCGTTCATGGTCCGGGTTCCTTGACCCGGGTGAGGCCGAATTCGGACGTTTCGACCTGCTCGGGCCGCCAGCTCCGGATTGCCCAGACGAGGCCGCCGAGCAGAAAGAACGCGCTGGGCGCCAGCAGCATCAGGTTGAGCGGCTCGAACCAGCCGCCCTGCTCGACCGTGCGCAGCACCTCGACGTCAAGCAGCGTCCCCCGGCCGAACAGCTCGCGCAGGCTGCCAAGAATGACGAGGACCAGCGAATAGCCCAGCCCGTTGCCCAGCGCGTCGACCATGGCGGGGAGCGGCCGATTGTGCAGGGCGAATGACTCGGTGCGACCCAGGACCACGCAATTGGTGGCGATCAGGCTGACAAAGACCGAGAGGCGCTGGCTCATCTCGTAGAAATAGGCCTGCAGGAGCTGGTCGACGACGATCACCAGCGACGCGACGATGATGATCTGCATGATCAGCCGGATCGAGGACGGCAGGTGGTTTCGCAGCAGGCTGATGATTCCTGCGGCGCAGACGATCACGACGGTCAGGGCCGCCGCCATTGTTGCAGCGGCCGCCAGCGTGGTGGTGACGGCCAGCGCCGAACAGATGCCGAGAATCTGCAGGGTGACTGGATTCTGGCGCAGGATGGGGTCGGTAAGCGTTGACCAGGGGGACATCAGAACTCCCCTCGCCTGATGGCATCGAGCAGCGGACCGTAGCCCTGCGGTCCGAGCCAGAACTGCAGCATCCTGGCCATGGCCGTACTGGTCCTGGTGGCGCCGGTGATCGCATCGACCTCATATTCCGTAGTGGCTGTGCCCTGGGCGACAGAGAGCCGCACGGTACCTGTCTCGTCTGCCACCTGCTTGCCGGCAAATTGCGTCCGCCAGGCCGGCTCGTCGATCCGGGCGCCCAGGCCGGGGGTCTCGCCATGCGACATGACCGCCAGGCCGGCGACGGTATTCATGTCTGCCTCGATGGCGATCATCGCCTCGATCGGACCGCCATAGCCGGTGCCGCTGACGGGCAGGATCACCAGCTCGACCCGGTCATCGGGGCCGCGCAGCAGATAGACCTGCTTGAGGTTGGCGCGGCTGCCCAGATTGGCGATGTCCTCCTGCGGGGAAAGCTCGGTCCAGTTGCTCGAATTGGCCAGGGCAGCGGGAAGTGTTTCAGGGGTCACGTCCAGCGCGGCTTCGGCGCGGCGCAGGTCGACGACGACGGTGGACAGGGCCATTTCATCGGAGGCGGCGAGAATCTGGCTCAGGCCCGGGATCTCGGTGAGCAGCGCCTCGAGCCGGGTCTGCTGTTCCAGCGCGCGGTTCTGCGCCTGGATTGGCCGAAGCGCGACAGTGGCGCCCGTCACCATCACGGCGCAAACGGACGAGATCAGAAAGGCGATGACAATGGTCTTGGTCCGGCTTTCGTTCGGCAGGGATAAAAGCCTGCGCCAGAGCTGGATCGGGTTCAGTTCAGCCATGTCTATGTCTCCGGACCGCGCGCCACAAGGCAATGGCAATTTCGTCCAGCAGCGGCGCGGAAAGCGATGCCAGCAGCGCCGCAGACACGGCAATCTGCGCCGATGCGGTATCCCAGCTGGCCGCGAAGAGGACGATCAATGACCCGAACAGGGCACCATGGAGCCAGCGTCCAAGCGAGGTGGAGGCGGCGGTGGCCGGGTCGCAAACCAGAAAGACCAGGGCGAGGGCGACCGCGCTCGTCAACAGGTCGAGACTGAACCCGCCAGCGAGCACCAGCACCACCAGCGCCCCTGCCAGCACGCGCCACGGCAGCACACCGAATGCCAGCAGCAGCAATGCGGCGGGTATGGTGGCCCAGCCGATTTGAATGGCGAGGACCGGCCATGCGGCCGAGGGAAAGCCGAAGCCGAGGAACATGATCGCCACCACAGCCGGGCTCAGCACGCTGCGCCCCCAGCCGCCAAAGACGAGCTCGCCGAATACGAAGCCGAAGCTGATGCCCAGCACAAACTGCAGGGGCCCCACTTGGGGCGCCAGCATCGCAATGATCAGGGCCGACACGGCCCCTGCCGCGCTCGGTGGCTGGGCGCGCAGGGCGGTGAACAGACCCTGCCACAGCCCCCCGACAATGACCGCAAGCAGCAGACGACTGCCGCCGGTGACGCCTTCCTCCCAGAGCCAGGTGGCAGCCACCGGCAGCGCCGCCGCCAGCAGGATGAGCGCCACGGTCTCGCGGTTCCATATGCCGCGCATCATCGGTTGGCCTCGATGCGATCGAGCGACGCCCGGAGCAGATCGGAGAACCGGGGCGAGGCGGCCGTCACGTAATCGACAAGCGCCATGTCTTCCTCCAGCAGTGACAGCGCTCCAAGCTCTTGGGCTGCCTCGTCATCGCCGACCGACAGGGCCCGCAGCAGCGCCATGCCCGGCATGAGGCCGCCGAGTGCCTGTTCCACCGCGGCCGTGGCAATGATCGGCTCAGGACGGGACGCGCGGCGCAATGCGGCATCCAGCCAGTGTTGCTGTGGCCTGGAGTTCGAGCTGTCGAGCACAGTCACCTGCCGATCGTGATAGCCGAGCCAACGCGACGGGGCGCCGTCAATCACCGAGCCGGAAAGGATGACTGTCTGCCCGGGCTTGCTGTGCTTGTAGCACAGTTCACGCAGATCGGCGCCCGGCTGGCAGCGCACCAGGCGGGTTTCGCGCAGTCCGGGCCCCGCTACCGAAACCAGCCGCGTGGCGGGAAGGCTTGCCGTGGCCAGCAGTTCCCCAATGGCGACGACGTCCTCGATGCTGATATCCCATACCGGACGATCGGGTTCCGCCGGATAGTGGCGGTAAATCTGGAATCCGGCGAGACCGGAGGGGTGCAGGTCTCCCACGCGCGACACCGTCACGCCGGCCATGCTCGGCACGATATCGGGTCCGCTATTCTGGCAGAGATGAACCGGCCCGCTGCAGAGCCGGACAAGCGCCGCCAGGCCCAGCTTCACCCAGTCGCCCGCTTCCCCGTCCAGCACAAGCCGCGGATCTGCCGCGAGTGGCCGCGTATCAGCACCCATGACGAAGATGGCAGCCGGGCGCGCCACAGCTGCCGGGACCCTGCCGAACGGCCGCGAGCGAAAGCGCATCCAGAGGCCGGCGCCTTGCAGCAGCGCCCGCAGCGCATCCGAGCCGCTGCCGCCCGCCATCTCGTCACGGGCCTGCTGCGCATCATAGATATGGGGTTCGAGACGATCGCCAGTGGCAACAACCAGGCTGGTCAGTCTGCGGCCCGCGCCGATTTCAAGCCCGATGATCCGTCCCGACACCGGCGCGGTGACGATGCATTCGGGCCGTCGGCGGTCCCGCAGGATCGGCTGACCCTGAACGACCATGTCATCGAGCTGCACCAGGGGTTCAACCCGCAGGTCCATCTGCGGGCCCAGGCTCAGGCCGGCTTCCGCCGTGATGTGGGTTTCCGGCGTCGTAGGCAGAGGAAGGGGCGTGCGGATGGGCACCGTGAGGCCGCGTTTCCTGAGTCCTAAGATGGCGCAATCCTCCCTGACGACCTCGGGCCCCAACCAGTCCGCTCGAGGCTTTGCTTGACAAGCCAAGCCTCAGCAGCGACTTTTTCATGGTCCAGTCCAGTGAGCAAGGCCGCAATGCGCATCCAATCATTACTGCTCTGGGGCAGCATACCATTCATCTTTGCCGTGGTGTCTGCCACGGGGCAAAGCCCCGAGCGAACGCCGAACATGGAAGAGATAACGCAGTGGGCCCGTTCCGGGCACGCCAATGTGCACTCGGAGTCTTTCGCGCACTGGAACGATTCCGGTGAAATACCGCCCGTCTGTTCCACCTGCCATTCAGGCGCCGGCTTCCGCTCATTCTACGGATTTGACGGCAGCGAGCCGGGACTGCCGCAAAGCCCCGTCCCCGTTGGCGGCGTGGTCGATTGCGATACCTGTCATAGTCCGGGCCTGCCTGGCGTGACCGAGGTGCCGCTGCCATCCGGACGGGAGCATCCGGTGACCGGCGCCGAGGCCGCATGCATGACCTGCCATCAGGGGCGCGCATCGGGTGCCACTGTAGACAAGGCGGTCGCCGGACAACCGGACGACGAGGTCAACCCCGAACTCCGCTTCATCAATCCCCACTACGCCGTTGCGGCAGCCAGCCTGCTGGGCAGCGCCGGGGCGCTTGGATACCAGTATCCCGGCAAGGAGTATCAGCCCCGGTTCCTGCATGCCCGCCCGGTCGCAACCTGCATCTCCTGCCACGAGCCCCACAATCTGACTGTGGCTGAGGAAACCTGCCTCACCTGCCATGACACAGCAGACTCCCGGCAGATCCGGATTTCACGCCAGAGCTATGATGGTTCGGGTAATTTGCAGCAGGGCATCCACGCCGACATCGGCGCCAATCGGCAGCGCCTCTTTGCACTGATGGCGGACTATGCTCGCGAAATTGCCGGCACGCCCATGGTCTATGACCCCGCAAGCCACCCCTACTTCTTTGCCGACCACAATGGCGATGGGTTGGCGGACCAGCGCGAGGGCGCGCCGGTTGCCTATGCCAGCTGGACGCCGCGCTTGCTCAAGGCCGCCTATAACTGGAAATTCGTGGGCGCCGATGCCGGCATTCACGTTCACAACCCGCATTATGCGCTGGAGCTGGTGTTCGACTCTGCGGAGGACCTATCGGCAGGCCTGGGCAGGGATCTGACGGGCATGGCCCGATGAGGGTAACCCAGGCTCTGGGGGATCTCGCCCACCCGTTGATTGATTGAAGCCAGTTCGGCAGCTGTCGCCGTTCATCGCGAGAATGGCGATACGCCTCTGCAGCGCCGGTCAGACGCTGCGCGGAGTAAAGGCGCGCCTGGTTGGCGCGCCTTTGGAGGGAGAGGCTGACTTTTAGGGCTCAGGCGACCTTTACGCGCACCATCTGGTAGGAATAGGGGGGCAAGGTCACCGACAGTCTGCCGTTCGCGACCGTTGCGCCATCACCCTTTGTGGGGGCAACCTGCTGCTGGTCCTTTGCCGTGTTCACCGCCTTGAGATCGGGATGGGTCATCACCTGGTGATCGATGACACTGCCCGCAGCAAAGCCCTGCAGCTC
>NZ_JAUYGL010000160.1 GCF_030689745.1 Devosia sp. | reverse complement strand
ATGCCTATCTGGCAGGCGCCGGCGAGGCAGGTCCCGCTATCGTGTCCGTCTATGAAGCTGAGTACGCGCGTATTACTGGCGAATAAGATCAAGGGGCCGGCCTGACGGCCGGCCCTCTCCAGAGGAGTGACGATGCGCCAGCTTGGGACACTATTGGAAAAGATTGAGGAATTGCTGCTCGCCACCATCATGCTGGGCATGGTGGCGCTTTATGCGAGCTCCATTGTGATCCGCGAAGTGGTGCCGACGCTGTCCCGCAACGTAGCCTGGGTCGATGAGGCAACGCGCTATCTCATGGTCTGGATGGTATTCCTGGCCCTGGGCATCGCACTGCAGCGTGGTCGCCAGATTGCCATGACAAGTTTTATTGAGCCGCTTCCTGAAGCAATCCGCATCTTGATCGGCCGCGTCATCGATCTGGTTGGACTTATTTTTTGCCTTTACATCGCCTGGGTAGGCGCGAGCATGGTGGGCAAGGTTGCTGCCAGCGGGCAGCACAGTCCAACGTTGGGGATTTCAGCTGCCTGGCTCTACATGGCTCTACCCGTTGGATTTCTTCTGCTGGCGTTACGCTATGGCCTGAGCCTAGTCGGCGCTTTTGACCGACGCGTCGTTACCGAAAACAGCGAGCTGCCGCAGTGATCATTTTTGCCTTGTTTATCGGCGCCATGCTGATGCTATTTTTCGGCTTTGAAATGCTGCTGGTTCTCGGATTACCCGGCATCGCCACCAAGTTGATCTTTTTCGGTAATCTGCCCGACATCATCTTTGGTCAAAAGATCGTAGGCGGAATCAACCACACCACCCTGATGGCCATTCCGTTTTTCGTGCTGGCTGCTGAACTAATGGCGCGGGGCAATATCGCCCGTCAGCTGACCGAACTGGTCAAGGTCATGATTGGGCACCACCGCGGTGGGCTGGGGCTAACGACCGTTGTCGCCTCGGCCGCCTTTGGCTCGGTATCGGGGTCTGCCCCGGCCACCGTGGCAGCCCTGGGTCGTATTCTCTATCCCGAGATGAAGCGCGACGGTTACCGCGATACCATGGCGCTTGGCCTGCTGGTGTCCTCTGCCGAGGTCGCCCTGCTGATCCCGCCCTCCATCACGCTGATTATCTACGCCTGGCTTACCGGGACCTCGGTGGCCTCACTGTTTGCTGCCGGGCTGGTCGTCGGTCTGTTTTTGGCTTTCGCCTTCGCGGTTTATGTCGTCATTGACGCCTATCGAAATGGTCGCGAAGCTCGGCCACCCATGCCCTGGCCCAAACGAATTCAGGTGATCGGTCGCAGCGCCTGGGCTCTGGGTCTGCCGGTGGTGCTGCTTGGCGGCATCTATGGCGGCTTTTTCACGCCCACGGAAGCTGCCGCGATGAGCGTGGTTTACGCCTTGCTGGTTGAACTGGTGATCTATCGCGAACTGACGTTCGCCGACATCCGAAGGATCGCCACCAGTGCGGCAATCACGACCGCGACCATCTTCGTGCTGTTGGCGATGGGCAGCATCGTGGCCTACTTCATCACCCTGGCGCAGTTGCCCGCGGCCGTCATCGAGTTTTTGCACTATATCGACGCGAACTGGATCGTCTTCCTGCTGATCGTCAATCTGCTGTTTCTGGTCGCCGGCATGTTTGTGGATCCCAACTCTACGCTGCTGATCTTGGTGCCTGCGCTTTATCCGGTAGCCTTGACCTACGGCATTGATCCGATCCACTTCGGCATCATCGTATGCCTCAATACCTGCATCGGGATGATCACGCCGCCGTTCGGACTGGATATTTTCGTGGCGTCATCAACGCTGAACGAGCCAGTCGCCAAGATCATCAGCGGGGTTTGGCCGTTCATTGCGGTCAATCTGATCACCCTTGCCGTGGTGACCTACCTACCGGATCTGTCCATGTTCCTGCCCAGACTTCTCGCAGAGTAATAAAAAAGACGGCCAAGCTGGCCGCCTTATAATCATGCTACTCATGCAGTTGGCGGGGAGAAGTCCGAGATACCACCGTGCGCCGCCGACCATTTGGCCGGATCATTGAGGAAACTTTCGACCTCACCCAGGGTGCGTTCGTCGAAATGCTGCATTTCCTTGGCGGCGTCGAGCACATCCCACCAGGTAGCCAGATAGTGCAGCTCCACACCCAGTTCTTCCATCAGGCCCTGGCTGTTGGGAAAAATGTCGTAATAGAACACCACGAAGCAATGATCGACCTTGGCGCCTGCCTTGCGCAGGGCATCGGCAAACAACACCTTTGATCGCCCATCGGTCGCCAGATCTTCGACGAGCAGGGTCCGCGCGCCCTCGACGACTTCGCCCTCGATCTGCGCGTTCCGGCCAAATCCCTTGGCCTTCTTGCGTACATACTGCATCGGCAGCATCAGCTTGTCCGATATCCAGGCGGCGAAGGGAATGCCCGCTGTTTCGCCGCCAGTGACCATGTCGATCGATTCAAAACCGATCTCTGTGGTGATGGTCTGGGCGGCAAAGTCCATGAGCTTGGAGCGCAGACGCGGGTAGGAAATCAGCTTGCGGCAATCGACATAGACCGGGCTGGCCCATCCTGAGGTGAAGACATAGGGCTGGTCGGCATTGAAATGGATTGCCTTAATCTCCAGCATCATCCTTGCGGTCTGGCGGGCGATCGCCTTTTTTTCGGGGGTGGTGTGTGATCTGCTCACGGTGAGTTCCTCTCCAACGGGCCAACAGATGGTCGCGCCAAATCGTCACCGCAGGAAATCCCTGACAGTGCCGCTAGGTGAACATGACGTGCAACCGTCTCGCTATACCTGCTGGCGCAAAGTCCAGTCAACAGAACCGCCGCCAAACAGCGGCACTATTTCATCGTTCTCTACAGACAGTGACGGCTCGACCGCGTGCAGCTGGCGGACATAGGTGACCTGCCGCTCGGCGGGGGCAAATCCATAAAACGCCGGACCGTTGAGCGCGGCAAACGCTTCGAACTTGTCCAGGGCGGCTTCTTGATCAAATACGCTCAGATATGCTTGGACGGCGACCGGTGCACTGAAGACACCCGCACAACCGCAAGCTGCTTCCTTGAGCTCACGCATATGCGGCGCGGTATCGGTGCCCAGGAAGAAATTGGGCAGCCCGCTGGTCGCTGCTGCGCGCAGTGCCGATTGGTGGTGCTGTCGCTTCAGGATAGGCAGGCAATAAAGGTGTGGTCGCAGACCGCCCTCAAACAGGGCATTGCGGTTGTAGAGCAGGTGCTGCGGCGTAATCGTTGCCGCAACCCGCGAACCGTAGCGGGTTGCAAACGCAGCGCCTTCGCTTGTGGTGATGTGTTCGAGGACCAGGCGGAGGGTGGGGTGGCGCTCAAGCAGCGGTGCGAGCACCTCGTCGAGGAAACACTGCTCGCGGTCAAAGATGTCGACATCGTGCCGTACCAGTTCGCCATGGGTAAGCAGCGGCATTCCCGCATCCGCCATGGCCACGAACACCGGATCAAGCGCGGCAATGCTGGTGACCCCAAACTGCGCGTTCGTGGTCGCATGCGCCGGATAGAGCTTGGCCGCTGCAAAAATGCCGTCGCGATAACCCGCCAGCAGGTCGGCGACATCGGTTTGATCGGTGAGATAGCAGGTCATCATTGGCGTGAAGTCCAGACCATCTGGAACCGCGGCAAGGATGCGCTGGCGATAGGCTTGCGCCATCGCCGCGGTCGTCACCGGCGGAGACAGGTTGGGCATGACGATGGCTCTTGCGAACTGGCGGGCAGTAAAGGGCACTACCGCATCGAGTATTGCCCCATCCCGGAAATGCACATGCAGGTCGACCGGTCGGCGAAAAGTAATCGATTCCATTCTCAGTTTCCTGCCGTCGCTGCGGCATGGAGGATGTCCACGCCCTTGAGGAAGTCGTCGATTTCCATGGCTTCGTGCGGATTATGCGAACCGTTGCGATTGCGCACGAAAACCATGCCGGATGGAATTCCGGCATTGGCGAAGACGGCCGCATCATGGCCCGCGCCGCTAGGCAGCACTTCGAAGGGAATGTCCAGGTTTCGCGCCGCCGATTCCAGTGCCTCGATCATTTCTGGTGCCATCCGAGCCGGTTCGGCCAGAACCACCGGGTCAAATTCAAACGACACCCGCCGTAGTTCGGCAACCTTTTGACACTCATCCTGGAACACGACGTAAAAATCATCCAGGGTGTCCTGGCTCTGGCTTCGCACCTCAAAACTGAAGGCCAGCACCCCAGGAATTCTGCTTATCGCGTGATCGGCTGGATCGGTACCGACAATGCCGCAGGTCACCACCAGGTCCGTGCCACGCTCAAGCAGGGTCTGCCAATGGTCGTCCAACCGCGACACCAGATCGGCGAAGGCGAACACCGGGTCATGTCTGAGCCAGCGCGGGATTGCGCCGGAATGGCCCGCCTCCCCCCTGCAGACCACCCTGCGGTGGCGTAGATTGCCCCGGATGCCGCTGACGACTGCGGCGGGAAAATCATGCGCCACCATCACCGGCCCCTGTTCGATATGCAGCTCGAGGTATCCCAGGGCGCGTTCAGGCGAGAAAAATACCTGCCGTGCAAGCACGCCGGCAACATCGATCCCAAGGTCGGCCATGGCTTCTTGCAGCATCTTTCCGGTACCGCGCGAGCGTGCGAGGAGATCATCCTCTCCGATCAGCCCGAACAGCCCACGCGATCCGATGTTGGCGCGGCCGTAAAACGCACTTTCTTCCCCACGCAACATGATCACCCTCACCGGCACGCTCAGCGATCGACCCGAACGCAGGATGCGGATCAGGCAGATGAGCCCAGCGACGATGCCTGCCGCGCCATCAAAATTGCCACCCCGGGGCACTGAGTCAGCGTGGCTGCCGATATAGAGCGCGGGTGAAAGACCATCGTCGTCGGGCAGCCGCACGACCAGATTGGCGAGCTGGTCAGCTTCTATTTCAAGCCCCGCTGCCTTGGCGGCATTGGTGAATATCTCTAGCGCCGTATTTTCACCTTCGGCATAGCATTCACGGGTAATGCCGATACCATCGCCGGTTGCGGCGGCCAGTGCATCGAATAGTTCATGAGCCAGAGAGGCTGAGTCAAAATCGTGGTGCTGGGTCAAAGCGCTACATCCATCTCATCGACGCGCATTTGGCCATCGCTGATTGCGCCGATGAGGTCTGTGACGCGGTCAAATCCCTTACGCCGGCAATAGGCTTCCAAGCCTACCATGACATCGGTGAGGGCGTGTGGCTTGACGAATGATGCCGTCCCCACCTGCACCGCGCTCGCCCCTGCTAGCATATACTCGACGGCGTCATCGGCACTGGCGATGCCGCCGCAGCCAATGATCGGAATGCGCGCCGCCTGCGCGCATTGATAGGTCATTCGCACGATGATGGGCTTGACCGCCTGGCCGGACATGCCGCCCATGATATTGCCCAGCGTTGGCCGCAACGTCTCGATATCAATCGACATCGCAAGGATTGTATTGGCGACGACCAAGGCATCAGCGCCTGCATTTTCCGCCGCGCGCGCCACAGCGGAGACGTCGCCGGTGTTCGGCGTAAGCTTGACCCAAAGCGGCAATGCCGTGGCAGCACGGAGGGCTTCGACGACGCGCGCCGTGGAGTCCGCCGTCATCGCGAAGGCGCGGCCGTCCTCTTCAATATTGGGACAGGAGATATTGGCCTCGATGGCGGCTATGCCCGGCTGGTTTAGCTGTTTGGCCACACTCGCGAAGTCTTCCACAGTCGGGGCCGAAATAGAGACGACCAAAGGGCTCCCGTACTGGCGATAAAAGGGCAAGGCCTCGGCAATGAAATGATCGATGCCCTTGGACGGAATACCGATCGAGTTCAGCATGCCATTGCTGAGCTCGGACACGCGCGGCACGGGATTGCCGCTGCGAAGTTCTGCTGTAATGGTCTTGGTGACCATCGCGCCAAGGCTGTTGTAATCGACAACACCGGCCAGACCTTCGCCAAATGTTCCGGACGCTGGCATGACCGGGTTGGCAAGCGTCAGCCCGCCAATGGTAACCGACATATCTACCATGAAACGGCCTCCGCTAGATCGAATACCGGACCATCCCAGCAGACGCGGCGACTGATGGTTTCGCCCTCGACGTTGAAATTGCGTACACAGGAAAAGCACATGCCGACGCCGCATGCCATCTGCTGCTCCATTGCAACCTGGCCCGGTATTTTCAGCTCTTTGCCAAGCCTTTGCATTGCCAGCATCAGCCGGTTGGAGCCGCAGGTGAAGAATGCGTCGGCCAGTCCGGCTTGGGCATAACCACGCAGCAGGGCCTCGACGGTCTCCACGCCGCTGGTGCCCTCACTATCCAGCATTACTTCAATTCGGGCACCGATGGCTTCAAAGCGATCAAGCGACAGCAACTGCTCGCGGCCGCGCGCGCTGATAACGGCCGAAACGCCAACGCCCGATGCCGCGGCAAGTTCGGCCAAAGGGGCCAGAGTTGCCAGGCCAACGCCTCGCCCCAGAATGACAATGTTGCGCCACTCGGGGCGAAGTTCGAAACCCTTACCCAGCGGCCCCAGCAAACGGGTATGCATGCCCGGTTCCAAGGTTGCCAGGCCGCGCGTCCCGGCGCCCGCCACCTTATAGAGAAAGTCGAGTTCTCCTGAGGCGGGGTCCGCTCGATAGGTGCTCATGGGACGGCGGAGGTATGGACGATCATCTCCCACAACGGGACATTCGATATTGAAGAATTGGCCGGCGCGTGCTGCGGCGGCGAGGCTGGGCACGAAGAAGCGAATCCGCTTGTATTCACCGCTCACCCAGTCATTGACGATCACCTCCGCCACGACATCATCGTACGGGGCCGCCAGTGGGGTCTGGTGCATAATTAGTGCCTCAGCGTGCGCTGTTGTAGCTAGTCTCATTTTTGAGACAGTCTCAGGCCGCAATGGCATTGTCAACGGTTTGCTGCGGTTAGGCCTGCCGCGCGTCCAGCATGCGTCGCAGGATATAAGCCCCGTCACTGCCCTTGTGGGCGGTTTCCCACTGCGTCTGCAGGGTGCGCTCGAAGTGCCGCACTGCATCAGGCGCCGACGTCACCAAAGCAATGCCTGAAGTGACATTGGGCTGGTCGCCGAGCCTATATGGGCTCAAGCTGACAGAGGACATGGTGGCCCGTTCGTAAACCTGAAATGTCTGGGATGGCGGTTGGCCATCAACGACGCCGACCTGAGTACCGATCGGTTGGCGCAGCATCAGGTCATGGAGGCGCTCGACTTCGTGCCTGGCGGCCTGGCGCCGCTCTTGTTGTATTTTGTCGGGTAGATCAAATCTGCCGATCAGCCCCAGTCGGAGAAAACGCTCTATGTCTTGCGAACCGACCAGACTGACCACGGGCACCCTGCGTCGACTGGCGGTGGCGCGGCGCTCTTCCAGCAGGCTTACAATGGCGCCGATAAAGTCAATGTGCCGCGGTCGATCAGTTGCTGCTTCGGGAATGGCTTCAATCAGCATGATGCGCAGGTACTTCATATAGTCGTCTGACATGATCAGCCACGACATGGGCGAGAAATTGCCCAAGAGCTGGATCGAGTCTTCCTCAAGCTGGCGCATGCGTTCGAAAAAGGCGATGGCATTGTCGTAATACTCTACACCAACGCCAAGCATGGAGGGGAGCGAAACGTCGAGCAGTTTGGACAAAGCACTCAGGATCTGAATTTTGACTATCTCGCCCTTTTCGAGCCGATAAACTGCCGCCCGCGAAATGCCCAGTTCCTGAGCCACGTCCTCTGCTGTCAGGCTGCGGCCCAGGCGATATGCACGCAGCCGTTGCCCCACTTCTTCAAATTCACTGAGCATATTCTACCCTTGCGTGCCGTCCAATTATTGATACCATCCGCGTTTGCATCGTCGCCATAGGCCCGGTGTGCCATTCTGGAGGGTTTTTATGGAAGAGTTGTCCATTTGGTTGGAAGAACAAAGCGGTGGTGTCCGGACCTACCTTGAATTCCAGCAGAAGGTGTCCGTGCTATTGAAAACCGACGCCGCCAATAGTGCACTTTATGCACTGATGGGCGCAATTGCCCAACGATTTTACCAGAAGTATGACGGTGAGCCACTCCCCGTAGACGCCGCAAACGGGGCGCTTTCGGAACTGCGTTCTATCGTGGCCAATGCTAGCAGCTCGATGCAGGCCGATGCGCAGCATCAGCTCGCCTTGCTCAACGAGCTGGCAGGACTTGAGCTGTCGGCGCGTCGCATTTCTTCAGCACATTAGTAACTCGACATATCGAACACGATTGGAAATGGTCATCTTGTCGAGCGGACCGGCTTCCACTCGTTGGGAACGAAATCTTTCTAACTCAGCAGTGAGAACTCGACCCGAAAGCACCCGGTCTCAATATTGGAAGCACCAGCGGCTTCCATGCCGCTAGCGGCAATTTGTTCCGCCGCTGCCGTGACCGTTGAACGAGAGGTGCCCTCGATCATTACGATCCAATCGGGCACACCGACGTCGCGGCCCTTGCGCTCGGTAGTTGTGTGTGAAGATGCCTCTTGATCGGCAATGCAAAGGCTGACACCCGTGATTCCCATCATTGCTGGGAGCTCAGACATTTTGCGCAACAGGTAGTTTTGGAAGCTGTCGGAGTGCTTCTGGGGTATGTCGAAGCGCATGGTAATGAGCCAAGCTCCTTCTCCATAACCGTGCTGCCAGACGACTTTACACACCCCACGTTGGGCGTTGAGAAACTGCGAGGTCGTGCGCAGGGTCCACTCGGTTGGATTGTTGAGGCGGGCAAGGTATTCATCGCCGACCAGCAGTTCCGCATTTTCGGCTTCGTAAAGCGTGAAATACTGTGAAGCGCCAGCCTCAGCCCGGAAGCGTCGACCTCTCAA
Source organism: Devosia sp. (assembly GCF_030689745.1). GTDB lineage: Bacteria > Pseudomonadota > Alphaproteobacteria > Rhizobiales > Devosiaceae > Devosia > Devosia alba. Next base: position 2,764 of record NZ_JAUYGL010000160.1, on the reverse strand, counting down.
GAAGCCTGCGATTCTCAGTCGCTCCGGCATATGCTCCCTTACATGCCACTCCAGAAAATTATCGTGCCCATCCGGCTTTACGTCGTTCCATATAGCGACGATGGCTTTTCCAAGTAGGGTCATGGCGATTAGTCCGTTTTATCGTTGCGCGATCCCCCGATAATTCTAACGCGCCAAATAAGGTCAGCGAACCGGGATTGAGATAAAGAGCAAATAGGTGGGAAGAGCAAAGGGGACTTTCGAAGACTCAAAATCATTCGTTAGCGGCGGCAGTTTCGCGGGCGCCAGAATAGTCACAGGGTATGGCCTATATGAAGCCCTTCATTTTGCCGAGCAAGAGTTCGCGACAAACCACTCCCATCGTGGGGGACACACGCCGCAAAATCTGATGTCCGCTATTAAGTGAAAACGTGTGGTGTCGTAATGACCAATTTGGGGTCGACGAACTAACCCGCTGCGCGGGAGGGTGTGCGGGGTGAGGTAGCGGCCAAGCACCTGTCATCACGGCTCGATTGAGCATCGCCGGGTTTGGGCGTTCCATTTTGGCTCCTTTCATTCAGGAGCCAAGCAATGACCACGATCCTTCCCGATACCCCTGTCAGCCCGCTGCGCCAGAAGCTGATCGACGATATGAACATGCGCCGCTTCTCGATAGCGACGCAGCGCAACTACATCCGCGATGTGGGACGCTTCGCCTCGTTTCTGCGGCGATCGCCGGACACGGCGACCACCGAGGATGTACGCCAGTTCCAACTCGCCCAGAGCGAGGCCGATGTTCCCGTGCCAACCATGAACAGCGTGTGTGAATAGGCGCTTGGTTTGGGCGCCGATCGGCATGGTAAGTCATTGAAATCTCAATCACGGGCGGGGCCACATGATGGCGCCGAATTACACGTGCCCACGATCGAGGGTCGTGACATGGGTGCCGCCCACGAAAATCTCGAGACGATCATCATACAGGCGGACGCGCAGCCGGTGCCCGATCAGCCGCGAAGGGACGGTGTAGAATACTTTGCGCAGGGTGAAGCCGCCAGAGGACGTGACCCGTACGGTGACCTGTTCGTAATCGCTGCTGCGGCGGTCGGGCAGATCCTGGAGCTGGGCGCGTTCGGCATCGATGCGCTTGCCATTGCGGGCATTGTGCCGGCTGACGATCTCGTCGATGAAGCGGCGATAGGCCAAAAGATCGGCGAAACCGGTTGATCCCCGCAACAGCAGGGCATCGGCGATGGCGCGCTTGAGATGACCGTGCGGACCTTCAATCGAGCCGTTCTCATGGGCGATCCCGGCGTTATTGCGGGTCGGGGTCATGCCGTAATGGACACACAACTCCTCATAGCGTTGCGTCAGATCCTGGCGCGCCGGACCACCCAGGTTCCGGAAGGCGGCGGACAGGCTGTCGCTGCGATGTTCGCGCGGGACAACGCCGAGCGACCACAGCGCATTCTGCAATCCCTGAGCCAGTGCGACGAAGCTCTCGCCACCGAGCACCACGTGGGCATGTTCGAACCCCGAATATGCGAGCCGGAAATGATAGAGCCGGTGGGCCAGCGCTTGGCCGCCCACGCGGATACCGATCTTACACATATCGGTGAAATCGGACAGGCCGAGTTGGCCAGGCTGGTGGACTTGCCGGAAGATCACCTTCTGATCCAGGCCGTGGATGGCCCGCCATGAGCGAATGCGGCGCTCCAGCGTTCGGCGTATCCCGCCGCCCAGGTCGGGATGCCGCCGGACCATCTCCTCAAAAATGGCGACGGCACGAATGCCCGGTGAAGCCTGCAGCAGTGGAACCACTTCGGCATCGAAAATGCTCGCTAGCGGATCAGGCCGACGTCGCTCGCGTTGCGTCTGCTTGCCCGATGGCAATCTGGGATCCTTCTCGATGCGGTAAGCCGTAGCTGGGCTGATCGATGCCTTAGCGGCGGCGATCGCCGTGGGGTGGGACTGTCTGAGCTTCATGTAGAGCCTCATCTGGTGATCGGTTACGTGGCGGCCAGGCACAAACAGGTTCCTCCATGCAGGACGAACCCAATCCATACCCGTCAACCGCGATCACCAGAAACCAGCCCGAAGGCCGTATGAGCCAAACTCTCTCATCTTGATTGACGCTGAACTCGCATTGCCTCGCCTGATTTGTTCCTGATGATTGTGTGATTGCATCATTAGAAATGTTCCCGGAGCAATGGCTGTCGGGGGCGGGTATGAGGCGGATCAGCATGGGAACGAGAGACGAACTTCTGCAGGCCTTAGCGGAGCGATACCAGGCGGCCATCCGAGCCGAAAAGGGTCGGATCCTGACGGAGTTCGCGGAGATTTCCGGGTATCACCGCAAACACGCCGAACGGCTGCTGCGGCGCGGCTGTGTCGTGGATCGGTCCCGGTCCCGGCCCGAACGCCGCATCTATGACGAAGCGGTGCGCGAGGCTCTGGTTGTGCTCTGGGAAGCAAGCGACCGGATCTGCGGGAAGCGGCTGAAGCCACTCATCCCGCTGCTGATCCCGGCGATGGAACGACATGGCCATCTCGCGCTGGACGAAAAGGTGCGCATCCGGCTGCTTGGGATCAGCCCGGCCACGATCGACCGGGCGCTGGCGCCGGTCCGGACTGGCGCTTCAGGCGGTCGGCGTCGGCGCAACGCCCATTCCTCGGCTGTGCGGCGCAGCGTGCCGATCCGCACCTATGCGGACTGGAACGACCCTGTTCCAGGATACATGGAAGCCGATCTTGTGGCGCACAGCGGCCCGTCGGCAAGCGGCAGCTT
>NZ_JAUYGL010000152.1 GCF_030689745.1 Devosia sp. | reverse complement strand
CAGCTTGGGCAACGATGGTTAAGCAGAAGTTTCACAATAGCTATTGCGCAGGAATTTAATCAAACGTATGCACCGCATCGCACAAATGAAAATCTTGCCACTCTGATCTGAGGACTGACAAGCCGGAGATTTTGGTGTCAGCGCGTCCGGCAACCCGCTCGGAACGAAGGGCGGAATGGTGACTATGATGACCAGAACAGTGTTGTTGGGCGAAAGCGGTTCTGGGGATTGCCCCACCGCATTGCGGGTCGCCGAAGAGGCACATCAGTTCACTATCGTTGACAATCTGCCAATCCGCACGCGCGAGCGACGCACAGGCCTGCTGCAGTGTGAGGGCATCGTTCCCCGCGACGTCACGATCAACGCGCTGGATGCTGCCTGATGCGCGACCTCTGGCGTCTCATCCTGCTGGCTATAACCAGCTTCGCACTGGTCGGCGGCGCCATGAGCTATTCCCGGGGCAGCGATTTTCGGCAGACCCTGATCGAGATCTCCGATCATGGCCGAGCCCTTGCCAGAAATACGGTGACGGCATTTTCCGGAACCACCGGGCCCGGTCTCGACCAGACCCAGACATCGAGTATCGACACCCCATTGGTAACTCTGCGGGTGCCGCGGCCCAAATTTGGTGAGTGGGTTGGGCTGATGGGATTTCCCGACGCGACCGAAGTGATGTTTGCCGTGCCGCCGCTCGACAGTTACACTTCCGGCCAACTTGATCTGGTTCTTGACAGCCAGTTGGCGCACGACGGCGATGGTGTGCTGCAGATCTCGGTAAACGGCACGCTGCGCCAGGCTATCGTATTGGATAGCGCGCAACAGACCATCAATGTCTCGGTACCGCTCAGCAATGAGGATCTACAACGCCCTGTGGTCGCACTTGGCCTGGCCGCGCATGGCACGACCAGCAGCGGACAGGCCTGCCCCACCGAGGCAGACAATTCGGGCAGCGTGATCAGTCTGGAGCCCCAATCTGCCCTGGCGGTGACCACAAGTGAGGCGATCAACGATCCTCGGACCGCCATCGTGGCCGCAGCCAGCCCGTTGGCGTTGTCGCTGAGCGATGTCAGCCAGCCTATGGCCATCTGGGCCGCCCAGCGGCTGCGGCGCGCGGGAATTGCTACCGAGCTGGTCGCAGACGGGCACGAGACGACGCGCCTGATAGCGAGCGCAGCGTCCAGCATGCCCCTGGAATTGCGCGAAACCGGCGATGTGGCAATGTCGGGTGCGTCTGGCGTCGATGCCGTTGTGGCCCTGCGTCCCAGCGATCGGGTGACCCCTGCGGCACTGGCGAGTTGGCCGTTGAGCGTGCAGCAACTGGCCACCGATACCACGGTGCGGAATTTCCGGGGCACCAAGCGCTGGACCATCCCCTATGCGCTGGCCGATCTGCCCCAGGGCAGGGTACCAGACCGTCTCGCCATCGATATTCGGGCCAGCACCCTGGCGGCGGGCAACGATTGGCTGCTGCGGGTCTCGCTCGATGGGAACCTGCTGCAGACACAGCGCTTTGCAGGCTCAACCAGCGATATTTCCCTTGTTGTCGACCTCCCCGTCGCGCTCCAGCATCTGGACAACGCGGTGACTGTCGAGCTGGTGGATACCAGCCCCGGTGAGGGCGCCTGCAATCGGAAGCCCGATGCACAGGCACAGTTGCTGACGTCATCCCGTCTTGAGACAGGCGTCCAGCAGCCTGTCGCTGGCTGGGGTGCCATGGTGCAAAAGCTGGCGGCGGGCAGCATCAATCTGGGCATGACCGGCGCGATGACCCCGGCGCAGGCCAGCGCCCTGGCCGACCTGTTGGGCAAGTTTCTGCCGGCCGATGCCGTGATGACCTACCAGGCCGGGGAAGGCGATTTCTCGCTCATTCTGACCACCGGTGCCCAGTATGCCGCCGCGCTTCGCCTCGCCGGCTCGGTGGGTGGTATCCAGGCCGATGCGTTGATCCTGTCGAAGGGCGGGCAGAATGGCGATCCACTATTGGTGCAGCTTGATGGCAGCGAGGCCAGTCGTACGCGCCCGGACATCGCTGAAAGCGATGTGCTGATCGTGGTTCGGTACAATGGTGAGCAGTGAGGCCGCAGACCGCGACGGTCACTTGGCTTGGTTCGCTATCGGGGATTTCGTTCCTTGCCTTGTCTGAGCTATATCCTGGCTCCCGGTCGGACCATGCATGCCGGGATCAAGGGCTCCGATAAGGCAAAACAGATCCGGCGCCCCATAGGGCGCCGGTGGGTCGCATCACTCGCGGTGCTGCCGTTGACTGGCTAGATCCAGTACGGTGCGACGCCGTAATAGTCATAGACACGACGCCCGTTCTCGGCGGTCCAGAAGTCGTCGTCATTATCGTATTTCGGGGCGCCTTCGAGCTGCTCCTTGGTCACATCGACCTGGTAGCCACCAAGGTCTTCAACATAGTCCAGCTTGGACCAGGGCAGAGGATAGTGCTCCTGGCCCATGCCAAGGAAGCCGCCGAAACTGAGCACGGCATAGGATACCTTGCCGCCGCGTTTTTCCACCAGGATGCGTTCGATCGAGCCAATATGCTCACCCGACGGATCGTAGACCTTGGTACCCTCGACCTTGTCGGAGGCAATCAGGTCATGGGTTTCCTTGACGTCGGCGTTTTGATTGCGGATGTCTTCGTAAGCCATTTGCGAACTCCTCTTGGTTGCGTCTGACCGGCTAACGTGACGTGCCGCCGTGCGGTTCCATGATCAGAAAATGTGATCGGCCCAGCAAGATTGATGGGAACAAACCGGCGACCGGGCCTTGCCAGCGCGGCCCGGGGGAACCGTGAGGATGCCAAGGCGTTTTGCTAGACCAGAACACGAAGGGGATCATCATGGTTTTTGACAGCTTGCGCAGCCGCATGGGGGGGCAGGACAATCTTTCCCCCGAACAAATTGCCCACCACACGCTCTTTACGGCCAAGGAAAAAATCGACCTGCTGCACCAGCTCAAGGCCGAGGTGAGCAGCGCCAATGCCAACGGCACTGATGTTGGCTTCTCCGCGGACGAGATTGATACAGCGATTGCCGAAGTTCGGCGCGGTAGTGAAAACAACGTGGTTGCCGACACGGTGCTGAAGGGAGACTTCTGATGGCCCGCGCACCCGACCGGCCCAATCCCGAAGTCGCCGAGGTCGACGCCCTGATTGACGAAACCGGGGCTCGCATTGACCTCCCCCCTGATTCAGCAATCAAGGTTGCTGGCGAGCACGAACCAACGGTCGGCGCCACCGGCCCAACCAATTGGTGGCTCTACGGGCTGATCGGCCTGGCAATTGTCATCACCGTGCTGTTTTTGATGCAATTGTTGACCGGCGCGCCGGGCAGCGATGTGCAGCCGGGGTCGCCCGTAGCTGAGCCAGTTATTGACCCGGCAGTGCCCGGAAACTAAAAAGCGCGGCTTGGAAGCCGCGCCTTCATTGCAGGAAAATGGTTGGATCAGCCCCTGTTGATGGGCGCGATCTGGATCTCGACGCGGCGGTTCTGAGCGCGCCCCTGTTCGGTGGCATTGGAGGCGATCGGGTTCATTTCGCCCTTGCCTTCGATATAGAAGCGACGCTGATCAATGCCCTGGTTGGCCAGGATGGTCGCGACCGAAACAGCACGGCGCTGGCTGAGGCTGAGATTGTATGAATCATCGCCCTGACTATCGGTGTGGCCGTAGACGTCGATGATCGACTTGTCGAACTTCTTGAGCACCAGAGCCACCGACACAAGGGTCGAGTTGAACTGCGGCTGCACGTTGGACTGATCGGTGGCGAAGGTGATGTTGGACGGCATGTTCAGGATGATGTTCTGACCAACGCGGGTGACCGAAACGCCGGTGCCCTGCAGCTGCGCGCGCAATTCAGCTTCCTGCTGATCCATATAGGCGCCAATGCCGGCGCCGGTTAGCCCACCAACGCCCGCGCCGATCAGGGCGCCAACGCGGGGGTCGCCGCCAACTGCGGCGCCGACCAGCGCGCCCGCCAGGGCCCCGCCGCCCGTGCCAATCAGCGCGCCGCCAGCCGTGTTGGAAAGCTGCGACTGGCCGGTATACGGATCGGTGGTGGTGCAGGCAGTGAGTGCCAGCGTCGCGGCAAGCGCAACAAAGATCTTCGACTTCATAGAATATCCCCCTGAAGGATTCGGTTTGGTGGCCAGTAGGTGCCCCTTGAATACGGCAGGAAGGTGATGAACGAAAGTCCCTGAACAGTCGATGAACGAAATCAGGTATTGGCCCAGCCACCATCAACAAGAAACTGCTGGGCTGAAATCATGGCGCTGTCATCGGCGGCCAGGAACAGGGCCAGGCGGGCGACATCATCTGGATAGACGTGACCTGCCAGGGCCTGGGCATCTTCAATGGACTTGAGGGCAGCGGCATCGAGCCAGAGTCTGAGCTGCCGCTCGGTGATGACGGCTCCGGGTACCAGGGTGTTGACGCGAATACCGGATTTGCCCAGTTCGCGCGCCATGGCGCGGGTCAGTCCATGCGTCGCTGCCTTGGCCGTTTCGTAAAGGGGCAGCGATGGGGTCATGATCATCCAGCTGATCGACCCGGTATTGATGATCGACCCCTTGCCGGCGCGGGCCATGCCCGGGGCCACCGCCTGAATGGCGAAAAACGCGTGCTTGAGATTGACCGCCATGCGGTCGTCCCAAGTGGCGGGGGTGATTTCGGCCCAGTCGTGACGCTGATCGTGCGCTGCATTGTTGACCAGTACCAGGGCGTCGCCATGGGCTTCAGCAAAGCTGGCGATGGCGGCCTGATAGGCGGCGGTATCGGTGATGTCGCAGGCAGTGAACGTGGCGGTCTGGCCGAGCCCGGCCAGTTCGCGCGCCAGGGCACGGCCTTCATCGAGCGCTATGTCAACAAAACCCACCTTGGCGCCCTGCGCGGCGAAACTGCGCACCAGACTCGCGCCAATGCCCGTTGCGCCGCCGGAAATGACGACCGGCATGTTCGTGAGGCTGGGATAATGGGCAAAGCGCGTCATGGTGGCTCCGGGGCTGTCCAGCCTCCGGCTTAGCGCGACAATTGCCACCCGACAAGCATTGGCAGCCCGAGGTAAAAATGCCGGTGGCACAGGGTGCGGCAGCTGCGCGCCAGGTCTTGGACACCTGCAAGCCGATCTGCCTGCGAGCATCTGGCACATTGGCAGATGGGCATTTGCAGTTTAGAACGAGTCTGATGTTGCGGTTCATTTGTGGGCCCCAACAGGTGGGCCTGGCAGGCAACGAGAGATTGACGTGGGTCAATGCATCGGTCGGTACAGCCTATATTTCTAATGTCGGAATCGGGCGCCTAAACGGTCCGCGACAGACAATAAGGAAGTTTCGATGGATTATCGCAGCATATTCGAAGATGCCGTTGATGCGCTGCGAACCGAGAAACGCTACCGGGTATTTGCCGATCTGGAGCGGGTGGCCGGTCAGTTCCCCAAAGCCATTTATCGCGATCACGCCGATAATGAACGCGACATCACCATCTGGTGCTCCAATGACTATCTGGGCATGGGCCAACACCCCAAGGTGGTCAGCGCCATGCAGGAAACCGCTGGCAAGCTGGGCGTTGGTTCCGGCGGCACGCGCAATATTTCGGGCACCAGCCGCCCATTGGTCGAGCTTGAGCGCTCGCTCGCCGATCTGCACCGCAAGGAAGCGGGACTGGTGTTCACATCGGGCTTTGTCTCCAACGAAGCCGGCATTTCCACCATTGCGCGCCTGCTGCCCGATTGCGTCATTTTCTCGGACCAGCTCAACCACGCCTCGATGATCCAGGGCGTGCGTCAGTCAGGCATGCAGAAGTCCATTTTCCGGCACAATGACGTGGCGCATCTGCGCGAATTGTTGGCGCAGGTCGATCGCAAGCGGCCCAAGCTGATCTGCTTTGAATCGATCTACTCGATGGATGGCGATATCGCCCCGATCAAGGAGATCTGCGATCTCGCCGAGGAATTTGGCGCACTGACCTATATCGACGAAGTCCACGCCGTGGGCATGTATGGCGCACGCGGCGGCGGCATTGCCGAACGCGAAGGGCTGATGGACCGGATCGACGTCATCGAGGGCACGCTGGCCAAGGGATTTGGCACCATGGGCGGCTATATCACCGCCAACAAGGCGATCATTGACGCCGTGCGCTCCTATGCGGCCGAGTTCATCTTCACGACGTCGCTGCCGCCCGCGCTGTGCGCCGCCGCCCGTGCCTCGATCGAGCACCTCAAGGGCAATGGTCATGAGCGCATGATGCATCAGCGTCAGGCCCGCCTGACCAAGGCCATTCTGGCCGATGCCGGACTGCCGGTGATGGACACCGAGACGCATATCGTGCCGCTGATGGTGGGCGATGCGCGCCAGTGCAAGGCCGCCAGCGACATGCTGCTGGAAAAGCACAATATCTACATCCAGCCCATCAACTACCCGACCGTACCGAAGGGCACGGAACGGCTGCGGATCACCCCGACGCCCCTGCACACCGATGAGATGGTGTTCGAACTGCGCCATGCTCTGGTGAGCGTGTGGACCAGTCTGGAATTGCCCCGTGAACCCGCTGACGCCAAGATCACCGCCAGCAAGCTGACCTCAGGTGACCTGACGCTGCCGACGGTGGGCGGCTAGCCCTTCCGGCGCCATTGGCTCGCCTGCTGCAAGGCCGGCGCTGACAGACCGGGCAATGGCGCCACGCCGCAGGCCCGATGGCTGGCGGCACCCCGCCAGCGGGCCACAGCCCCCCTAGCTCGTCAGCACGATCCGCATCAGATCGGCCGTATTGCGGGCGCAGAGCTTTTCCATGACCCGCGCACGATGAACCTCGATGGTGCGCGGAGAAATGCCCAGGACGCGACCGGCTTCCTTGTTGGATTGACCATTGGTGATCAGTTGCAGCACTTCGCGCTCACGGGGGGTGAGCTGGGAAAAGCCGCGCACCTCGACCATGCGTCGACGACCCTGCATGGCGTTGAGGTGAACATCCTGCTGCAACGCTTCGCGGATATCGGCGAGAAGATGTTCGGTATCAAGGGGCTTGCCAAGGACATCGGACGCGCCAATCTTCATGGCCGTGACAGCGGCATCCAGTTGGGGATGATCGGCCAGCATGAACACCGGCGTGCTGGTACCCATCGCCTTGATGCGCCGCAACAGGCTGAGGCCGCTTTCTTCGCCAAGCCGCAGATTGAGCACCACAATATCGGGGCTGCGCCGCTCAAGGCCCAGCATGAAATGGGCTGCGTCTACCGAGAAGGTGGTTTGGAACCCCTCCAGTCGGAACACCACACTCAAGGACTCGCAGGTCGCACGATCGGAATCCACGATGTGAATCAACCGGTCGCGGTTCGGTGAGGAATGGTAGTAAACGACTTCGCTCATAGTGCCCCCTGCCCTGGCATATTTCGCTTCGACCCTGCTACCGCCTCCGCGGCGTGTCATAAAGTAGTTTGCACTAAGTGTTCCCGCGCGCCGATACGGGCAATACGTATGCGTTGCTACGCATTTAGGTATATTTGCCTAGTTTTTTATTGTCAATGGACTTTGGTCCTATGTTCTTGACAGAGATAAGGCCAGCCTGAGGGCTGGCCCCGATCGGATCAGCGGGCGCGCAGAGCGTCGCGGATTTCTGTCAGCAGGACCTCTTCCTTGCTCGGCGCGGGGGTCTCCTCGACAGGTTCCTTGGCCGCTTCGCGTTTAAGGGAATTGACGCCCTTGACCACCATGAACAGCACGAAGGCGACGATGGTAAACTTGACCAGCGCGTTGATGAACAGACCAATGTTCAACGTTGCGACACCGGCCTCCTGGGCAACAGCCAGCGACGGCACGGCAATGTTGTTGGGGTTGGACAGCACGATGAACAGATTGGAGAAGTCGATGCCGCCCAGAATCAGGCCGATCACCGGCATGAAGACGTCGTCGACCAAGGATGACACGATGGCACCGAAGGCGGCGCCGATGATAACGCCGATTGCCAGATCGATCATGTTGCCCTTGATGGCAAAGTCCCGAAATTCCTTGAACATGGCTAGCCCTTTCCTCGTGGTATCCACCTGCCCCGCACGGCCCGCGCGACCGGCGGGCAATTACCATCAATGAGAGACGGGACAAAAGCAATGGCTCATGAGTTGGCCTTGCACAGGGCAGCTCGGGGGCAGATAGTCCGACGTGTCCCGCAGTGTTTTCGATCGTCCTTCCCATGTCGCCCGACACCTTCGTCCCAGCAACGAGCCTCATCCAGGCGATCAATCATATCCCGCAAGGCATCGCAGTGTTTGACGCCAGGATGCGGCTGGTGATGTCCAACGCCCGCTATAACGCCTTGCTGGAATTGCCCTCTGCCCTGCAGAAGCTGGGGACGCCGCTATTCGACATTGCCCTGTTCCTGGGCGATCGCGGCGACCTTGGCGAAGGTGATCCGGCGCGATTGGCGATCGAGCGGATCAACCTGCTGACGTCTTCGCCGGTAACGGTGACGCAAAGGCCGGGCAAGCACGACCAGACGCTGGAGTTTCATTCCAGCCGGTTACCCGATGGCGGCCTGGTCATTGCCTTCTCCGATGTCACCGCCCGGGTGCAGGCCGAGCGCGCGCTGGCGCAGGTCAATCATTCGCTGGAAGGTCGAGTGGCCGAGCGTACGGCGGCGTTGACCCGGGTCAATATGGAACTGGAGAGCGCTCGGGCCAAGGCCGATGCGGCCAATCACGACAAGACGCGTTTCCTGGCTGCGGCCAGCCATGATCTGCTGCAACCGCTCAACGCGGCGCGGCTCTATACATCAACCCTGATCGAGCGCTCCAAATCGACGGGCCTGGCCGATCTGGCCAATTCGATCGAGGCCTCGCTGACGGCGGTGGAAGATATCATGTCGGCGCTGCTCGACATTTCGCGGATCGATAGTGGCGCGCTCAAGCCGGCACCAGCGCCGGTGGCGGCGCGCGATCTGCTGAAACGGATCGAAGTGGAGTTCGGGCCGATGGCACGCGAGCGCAATATTTCGCTGCGCCTCGTGCCGAGCAATGCCACCGTGCTGGTCGACCGCTCGCTCGTCGGGCGTATCGTGCAAAATCTGGTGTCCAACGCGATCAAATACACCAATCGCGGGGGCAAGGTACTGGTCGGCTTCCGGCGGCGGGGCAATCGGATGCGGCTCGACGTCATTGATACGGGCATTGGCTTCAACAAGGATCAGCACCGCTTGCTGTTTGCCGAGTTTTCCCGGCTGGAGCGCGGCGCACGCATGGCGCAGGGACTGGGGCTTGGCCTGTCGATTGTGCAGCGCCTGGTCACCGCGCTGGACCTGACCCTGGAACTGGACAGCGTGGAGGGGCGTGGCTCGCGGTTTTCGCTGTTCCTGCCGTTGACCCGGACCATTCGCCCGATGGGCGAACCGGCCCCCGCTCTCGCCGAGATCAATTTTGGCACGCTTGGGCTGAAGGTCCTGTGCGTGGACAATGAGCGATCGATCATTGAAGCCATGGAGGGATTGCTGCGCCATTGGGGCTGCGATGTGCGCAGTGCGCTGTCGCTCAAGCAGATCGACAAGGAGCAGTTGCTTGAGGGCTGGTACCCCGATCTGGTGCTGATGGATTATCACCTCGACCAGACCTCGGGTCTGGATGCCATTGAGTGGCTGCGCCACAATGTGGGCGGACATTTGCCGGCAGCGCTGGTCACGGCTGACCGCAGCCCGGCAGTGCGGGCGCTGGCCGAAGAGCGCGGCATCGCCGTGGTCACCAAACCGGTCAAACCCGCCGCCCTGCGCGCCGCGATCAGCGGGCTGGCCAATCAGGCACGCAACCCAAGTCCACGGATCAACTAGGCCGGAGCGCTGAACAGGCCTGCCTTGCGGCGTTCCAGCGCCCACCAATAGATCACGCCGCGGGCGATGAACCAGCTGTGCAGGGCGGCCCAGAGACCCCAATTGCCCCATAAGGGCTGGGCCACCAGGGCCACGGCCAGAAACACCACCAGCGACACCACCATGCCATTGCGCATGGTGGTGTTGAGTGTGGTGCCAATCAGAATCCCGTCATAGACGAAAGCGGGCATGAAGCTGATGGTGCACAGCGCGGCGATCGGCAGATAGGTCACGGCATAGGCCTGGACCTCGGCATTGGTCGTCATGATGCCGATGAGCAACGGGCCGGAAAAATACCAGGCCAGCCCCATGGACACAGTCAGCACCAGACCCCAGACGAAGCTCAGCCGATAGGCCTGGTCAAAGGCCGGACGCCAATTGGCGCCGACGGCCTTGCCGGTCAACTGCTCGGCGGCCTGGGCTACGCCATCGAGGAAGAACGAGACCACCATCAGCAGGTTGAGCAGGATGGCATTGGCCGACAGCGCCACTTCGCCCATGCGCGAGCCCTGTGCCGCAAACCAGGCATAGGCGCCCATCAGGGCGGCCGAGCGGATCATCAGGTCACGGCTGAGGCCAAACATGCGATTGAGGGCGGTGGCGTCGAGCAGGTCGATGCGGGGCGCCAGGCTGAGCAGACGGGTCACCCCGCCATAGTGGCGCACCATCAGGATCAGGCCGAGCAACGCGGCTACCGTACCGCCCAGCACGGTGCCCAGAGCGGCGCCACGGACGCCCATGCCCAGCCCGAACACCAGAACAATGCTGGCAACAATATTGATGCCATGAAGCAGCATCTGCAGCAGCATGCCCGTGGCGGCGGCGGCACGCCCATAGAACCAGCCCAGCAGCGCCTGATTGATCAGAACGAGCGGTGCCGACCAGATGCGGATGAAGAAATACTCCGACAGCGCCGCAGCAACGCCAGGACCCGGCGCCAGCAGAGCCTGGGCGCCCCAATGCAAGGGAACCGCCAGCACGATCATGCCCAGCCCGATCAGCACCGCCAGCACCAGGGCGCGGCTGACATGGAGCAAGCCGTCACGCGGGTCGCGCGCCCCTACTGCCTGGGCCGTCAGCCCGGCAGTGCCGATGCGCAGGAAATAGGCCATCGAAAAGACGACATCGAATACCAGCGCCCCGAGCACCAGGCCGCCGAGCAGCCCGGCATCGCCGAGCCGGCCAATGACGGTTATATCAACGATGCCGACCAGCGGTTCGGTTATGAAGGCCACCGAGGCGGGGATGGCAATCTTCCACACATCTGCATGGCGCACGTCGAAGGGATATTGGGGACGCGCGCCGGTAGCCATCTGTGAGCTCGCAGAATCAGTGGTCGGTAAGCAGTGAGATCACCACATCTGCCCGGTCCTGCGACAGGTGCACCAGGTCGTAATTTGGCAAATCATTGCGCTCGATATGAGCACGATTGCGATCTTCGCTGAACAGGCCCTCCTCGGCATGGCGCTTGAGCAGACGCGCCTGCACCAGATCGCGCGGCACGTCTATGAACACCGCATAGTCGAGCAATGGCTTGACGCCAGCGAAGGGACCTTCGGTCAGCAGGAGGTAATTGCCCTCAACCACCAGCACGCGCACATCGGGGCCAATGGTGAAGGCGTTGTCGACGACGTCTTCGATCCGGCGCGAATAGCCCGGGCCGCTGACCGCCGTCTTTGCCGATTTGAGATGATGCAAGAAGCTGACGAATTCGGCGCCTTCAAAAGTGTGCGGCGCGCCCTTGAAATCGGTCTGGCCCATGGCTTCGAGCTTGGCGTGCCTGATGTGAAAGCCGTCCATCGGGACCAAGGCGGCGCTGCCGGGATGCGTGGCGTTGAGCATGATGACGATTTCGCTGGCCAGGGTGGATTTGCCGGTGCCAGGACCACCGGCGATGCCGATGGCAATGCGGGCGTGAGCCTTTGACTGCATTTCCAGAATATGCGGCACAAGGCGTGACAGCGCCTGTTGCGGCGTCAGATTGAGGTGCTCGGGAGCCATCAGCTTTTCCGCGCCAGACGGATCAGCAGCCAGATCGGCACCACCAGCGCCGCGCCGGTCAGGATATAGCCGCCAAGATTGCGGAAGATCCCGGCACCATCACGCAGGGTTTCGCGCAGCAGCTCAACCGCGCCGCGCACGATCTGCTGCGCATCGACACCGAAAATGCTCATGACAAAGCCGACGAGCAGCGACACCAGGGCGAGCTTGAGCACCACACTGATGGGATGGCCGCCAAAAAGGCGTTCCACCGGGGAACGCCGTGTTTCGGTCTGGGGTTGATCGGTCATGCTGGCCCTCCCTGTTGTGGTCCTGAGTGATCATATAGGGTGTTTGGCGATTTGCAGAAGGTGTGACTTGCGAAGTTTGTGGTCTGCCAGAACCCCCGCCATTCACGAGGCCAGTCGTGATCGCCCCTTCCCCCTTGCGGGGGAAGGCCAGAAGGGCTGACGGTTGACCGCCCTGCCCCCCATCATCGCCGACTGGTTCAAATCCAAGGGCTGGTTGCCGCGGCAGCATCAGCACGATGTGCTGGACAGTTGGCAAGCGGGCGCCTCGGCGCTGCTGATTGCCCCGACCGGGGCGGGCAAGACGCTCGCCGGGTTCCTGCCAACGCTGACCGATCTGATCGACGGCACGCATGAAGGCCTGCACACCCTTTACGTCTCGCCCCTCAAGGCACTGGCGGTTGACGTGCAGCGCAACCTGACCACGCCGATCGAGGAGATGGGACTCAAGATCAAGGTCGAGACGCGGACCGGGGATACGCCGGCATCCAGGCGCGCCCGGCAGCGGGTCAAGCCGCCGCATATCCTGCTGACGACGCCCGAGCAGCTATGCCTGCTGATCAGCCACCCGCATGCCGAGCTGTTCTTCGGTTCGCTCAAGCGCATTGTGCTGGACGAATTGCATGCGCTGGTGACCTCCAAGCGCGGCGAGTTGCTGTCTTTGGCGCTGGCGCGGATTGCCAGTCTGGCGCCCGGGCTGCAGATCACCGCACTCAGTGCCACGGTGGCGCGGCCAGATCTGCTGGCCGACTGGATTGCCCAGCCCGTGCCGGGCAGGCCGACACATTTGTTGCAGGCTTCGGGCGGCGCGCCACCAGTGCTGCAAATCCTCGAAACCGAACAGCGCCTGCCCTGGGCCGGGCATTCGGCGAACTATGCCCATGTCGAGCTGTATGAGACCATCAAGCGGCACCGGACCACGCTGCTCTTCGTCAATACACGCAGCCAGGCCGAAATGCTGTTCCAGGGGCTGTGGGCGATCAATGATGACCTGCTGCCCATCGCGCTGCACCATGGCTCGCTCTCGGTAGAGCAACGCCGCAAGGTCGAGAGCGCCATGGTGGCCGGCACGCTCAAGGCGGTGGTGTGCACCTCAACGCTCGATCTGGGCATTGACTGGGGCGATGTCGATCTGGTGGTGCAGGTGGGTGCGCCCAAGGGCTCCTCGCGCATGCTGCAGCGCATCGGCCGCGCCAATCACCGGCTCGATGAACCGTCCAAGGCGTTGCTGGTGCCGTCAAACCGGTTTGAAGTGCTTGAATGCGAAGCGGCGCTGGAAGCAGTGGCCGAGAACCAACAGGATAGCGAAGACCCGGTTTTGGGCGGCTATGACGTGCTGGCCCAGCACATTATGGGCATGGCCTGTGCGGCGCCGTTCGCTGCGGATGCACTCTATGACGAAATCCGGCTGGCCTGGCCCTATCGTGATCTCGAACGCAGCCAGTTCGACCGGGTGCTCGAGTTCGTGGCCACGGGTGGCTATGCCCTCAAGGCCTATGAGCGCTATGCGCGGCTCAAGCTGACCGCGGATGGCACCTGGCGGGTGGCCAATGCGCAGGTGGCCCAGCAATACCGGCTCAATATCGGCACCATTATCGAAGAGCCGATGGTGCGGGTGCGGCTGGTGCGCTCGCGCGGCATGAAAAAGGGGCAATCGCAAAGCCCGATTGGCGCGGGCGGGCGCGTGCTCGGCGAGATGGAAGAGTATTTCTTCGGCACGCTGCTGGCGGGTGACACCTTCATGTTTGGTGGCGAAATCGTCGCCTTTGAGGGCATGCGCGACAACGAGGCTTTCGTTTCCCGTGCGCAGGCCACCAACCCCAAGATCCCGTCCTATATGGGCGGCAAGTTTCCGCTCTCGACCTATCTGGCCGAACGGGTGCGGCGGATCATGGATAGTCCCGATGACTGGGCCAAGCTGCCGGGTCAGGTGAGCGACTGGCTGCGGCTGCAGCGCGATGTCTCGGTGCTGCCACGCCGCGACAGCCTGCTGGTCGAGACCTTTCCGCGCGGCGCACAGAACTATCTGGTCTGCTACCCATTTGAGGGTCGACTGGCACATCAGACGCTGGGCATGCTGCTGACGCGTCGGCTGGAGCGGGCCCGGGCCCGGCCGCTGGGCTTTGTCGCCTCCGAATACGCGCTGGCCATCTGGGGACTGGGCGATCTCTCCGCGCTGATCCGCACCGGGCGGTTGTCGCTGGACGAGCTATTCTCACAGGACATGCTGGGCGATGACCTGGAAGCCTGGCTCGATGAATCGGCGCTGATGAAGCGGACGTTCCGCAATTGCGCGATCATTGCCGGGTTGATCGAACGGCGGCATCCGGGCCGGGAGAAATCGGGCCGCCAGATCACCATGAGTAGCGACCTGATCTATGACGTGCTCTACCAGCATGAGCCGGACCACATCCTGATCCAGGCGACAAGGCGCGATGCGGCGCGCGGCCTGCTCGACATCGAGCGGTTGGGCGCCATGCTGGCGCGCATTCGCGGCCATATCGTGCACAAACCACTGCACCAGATTTCGCCCTTGGCGGTGCCGGTGATGCTCGATATCGGCAAGGAGCCGATTTTCGGGGAAGGCCGCGAATCGGCTATGGCTGATGCTGCAGATGAACTGATGCGTGAGGCACTCGGACAGATTTGAGCCAGGTTCAATTTCAAGCCGAGAGCACAGAGACACCGATTGTGCGATTCGCCGGTCACAATTTCGAGCCGCTGCCCTCCGGCGCGCTGTACTGGCACGCGCAGCAGACCTTGCTGGTCGCTGATCTGCACTTGGAAAAAATGAGCAGTTTTGCCCCGCGCGGGCAGATGCTGCCGCCCTATGATACCGGGCTGACGCTGGCGCGGCTTGAGGCGGATTTGCGCCGCACCGGCGCGCAGCGCCTGGTCGCCCTCGGCGACAGCTTCCATCGCCCCGATGCCAGCAATCTGTTGGCCAAATCGGACCGTATGCGACTCGATACGCTCGCCGAGCGCGTTGAGTGCATCTGGCTTTCCGGCAACCACGACCCCGCCCCCAACGGGTTGGCGGGCACGGCGATGGCCGAGTTGGTGCTGGCCGGATTGACCCTGACGCACGAACCCCGCCGCGGCATATCAGGGCTGATTGCCGGCCATTTGCATCCGGCGGCTCATATCCAGATGGACGGTCGATCCACCCGACGGCCCTGCTTTGTGCACGACAATCGGCTGATGATCCTGCCGGCCTATGGCGCCTCGACAGGGTCTATCAACATTCTGTCGGCGGCCTTTGAGGGGCTGTTTTATCTGCCGGGGCTGGAAGTGACGATGCTGGGCAAGGACCGCACCTATCCGGTCAGCCGCAAGCGGCTGGTGCGCAGATAATCAGCGCCTGAAGATCGCTCCACCGAGCCAGCCGGTGAACAGGGCAAGGATGACGCAAACCAGGCCGTAAAGCAGAGGGCTCTGCACGGCGGCCATCGCGACGAAGCGCTCAAAGCCAATCTTGCGCACCGAAAAACCCTCGGATTTCCGCGCAATGATGTCGCCGTTCTGGAACACATAGGTCAGGGCGATATAGGGCCCGGGTGGTGCATTGCTGGGCAGCGTCAGCCGCGCGGAGTAGAAATTGTCGGACAGGAAATTGACGCCGTTTTCCTGCACACCGAACAGTCCTTCCTCCGTCATCAGACGCACCAGTTCGCGACTGAAAATTGCCGATTTCCACCAATCGCCGGTACTGGCGGCCAAGGTGTAGGCCTCGGGCAAGATGCCGTTTGCCGTCAGGGTGGTGACGTCGGAAATGTCGTTCAGCCGGCTGCTGGAAAGCACGTGGAGATAGCTGGGGAAATTGTCGAACCCGACCTGATCGGTGTTGAACCAGATGCCGAAATTATGGGTCTTTTCGCGGGCCACGCGGTCTTGCGTCGGACCCAGCACGACGATCACGACATGGAAGGGACCGGTGACAAATTTCTGCTCGGATCCGGCGTCGGGGGCGATCATGCCGAAGAACGACATCCGCTCACCATCAAAGCTCGAGGTGATCTCGATGCTTTCATTGGACATCTGCGATACCAGCCGCTCGGCATAAGCCGGTGCAATCAGCAGCAGGACGAGCAGCAATGGGGTGAGCAGCCGGGTCATTTGCCTGCTCCCATCACCGCCGTGCTGAAGACATCGGCAGGGGTGAGGATCAGCGAGAAGCCAAAACGGATAGCGACCGCCAGGACCAGCAGCGCCAACAGGCCGCGCAACTGCTCGCCCCGTAATTGCTTGCCGGCGGAAGCGCCGAACTGAGCCCCTACGGTCCCGCCGATCATCAGGCAAAATGCAAGTATGATGTCGACACTCTGGCTCTGCACAGCATGCAGGATGGTGGTGGCGGCCATCATGGCCACTACCTGGGCCAGCGAGGTGCCAATAACGATGCTGCCGGGCACCCGCAGCAGATAGACCAGCGCCGGCACCATGATGAAACCGCCGCCCACGCCCAGCAGTGAGCCGACAAAGCCGATGAACAGTCCGATCAGCAGCACCGGCAGGACGCTGATATAGAGGCGGGATTTCTTGAACCGGACGCGCAGTGGCAGGCCGTGGATCCAGTTATGCTGATTGGGCAACCGCTCACGCACCACCACGCCCTTGCGCGATTTGAGCAGGGAGCGGGTCGACTCGACCAGCATGAGCGCGCCCACTGACCCCAATAGCACCAGAAAACCGACGGAAATGACGAGGTCGAGTTGGCCAGCATCGCGCAGCAGAGCGAAAGCCGCTACGCCGCCGACGGCACCGACAATGCCCGAGAGTATCAGGTAGAGCGCGAGATGGAGGTCAATTCCACCGCGGCGATAATACCCCAAGGCACCCGATGTTGACGCGGCGACAACCTGTCCGGTGACTGAGGCAACGGCCACCGAAGCCGGCACGCCCGAGAAAATCAGCAGTGGAGTCAGCAGGAATCCGCCGCCGACGCCAAACAGGCCCGACAGGAATCCGACGGCCCCTCCGATCCCCACGAGAAAGAAGAGGTTCACGGAAAGTTCGGCGATCGGCAGATAGATCTGCAAGACCCTGGTTCCGTTCGAAATTGCTACGCTGGCATCACCCTACAGCAGCGTCCGTCAACAATAAGTCAAAGGCCCGGTTTTCAGGGACAGAAACTGCAATATTGTTGTGCGTCGGACGCCGGGCGGGCGAAAGGCCGGAAATCAGACCGGCTGACTGCCCAGAACTGCCAGCAATCGTGGGTTGATGGCGCCAGTTTCGCTCATGCCCGTCCCGCGTTCGAATGCCGCGATCGCCTCGGCGGTCTTGGGGCCGACCAGACCGTCCGGCGTACCGATATCAAAACCCAGCCTGGCCAGTGCCGTCTGCACCTTGGTGACGACGTCGCGGGCACTGATGGGCTCGCCGGGCGCGAACTTGTCTGACCAGGTGCCGATCGGCGCAAAGTTGGCGGCAAGGTCAATGGGCGTCGTCTTCCAGTTGGCGACCAGGGCATTGATCCGGCTGACTGCGTCGGCGCTCAGGGACTTGGCAATGTCGTCGCGCGCCTTGGCAGCGTCGGCATCACCCCCGAGTCCGGCCAAGGCAAACCATTTGTAGGATTGCTCAAAGTCCTGCGGCACGCCCAGGCCACGCGCATACAGCATGCCCAGATTGAACTGGCTGTCAGTCATGCCCCGTGATGCGGCCTGCTCAAACCATTCCGCAGCCGTTTCGAATGCCTGCTCGCCCAACTGGCCACCGGCATGGAGCGCGGCCAGATTGTGCATGGCCATGCGATTGTGGGCGTCTGCCGCACGCTGGTACCAGAGCTTGGCGATCTCGAGATCCTTGTCGACGCCGGTGCCGGTCTCGTAGAGATTGCCCAGGCGATACTGGGCAGGCACGAAGCCCTGCGCGGCAGAACGCTCGTACCAGATGGCGGCTTGGGCATGATCCTGCTCGACCGCACGACCCTCACTGAAAATCGCAGCGACTTCAAACTGCGCCTTGGTGTCACCATTGGCCGCAGCCTGGCGCAGTTCCAGGGGACCAACGGTTGCGGGCGGCAGGTCAAAGACGTCGACGCTGGCGTTCTGCTCGGGAATGCTGCCGGTTGTATCCGGCGCACTGCCCGGGGTGGCGCGTGGGGCAAACGTAGCGCCAGTACCGTCCGCATACGCCAGGAGAGAAGCGGGCATCGGCGTTGTCGGCGTGGCGGAGGGCATGAAGCTCGACACCTTGGGGTTTATCGAGGCCGTCGCCGTATCATCGATCATGTCGATGACGCGCGGTTCGGGGCGGACGAGGGAAATGTCCGGCGATGATGCGGGCGCAACTGTGGGTGCTGCCTCGATCGCTGGCGCTGCGCCAATCGCCTGCTGGGGCTCGGCACTCGCCATGCGCTGCATGACCAGATTGAGCGCCAGCATGGATACGGCAGCGAGCGCGGCCGCGAGCAGGAGTGGCCGGCGATGCCGGATGAGAAAGCTGGGCCGGAGATCAGCATCGTCATCGGCGTCCCGCATGGGCGGAACCACCACCGGCTCAACCTTGTTCGCCTTGGTCTGCTTGGGGGCTTTGGCTACCTTGGGGGCCCTGGGGGCCTTGGGGGCTTTGGTTGGCTTTTCAGCTTTGGGTGGCTGCTCGGCGGCCGGCATGACCTCCTTTTCGGGCCTGAAGCGCGACAGGGCGCGGCTGATCAGCGAATTGGCCGTAGCGTCAGGCACCACAGCTTCAGCGCGGGCCCGCTGAGCGCGACGCGCCGCGGCCACAAATGTGCTGGTGCTGTTCTGGCTGGTCTGCACCTCGGCCGGTGACAGGCTTGGGCTGGATGGCTGGAAACTGTCGGCAACCCCTTGCGAGAAGCTCGACTGCGGCCTGGGCGGACGCTCGGCGGTATCTGGCGCAAACGCGGGGCGCTCAGCCGGCGCCGGGCCGGCGGTCTTGGTCGCTGCGGGTTTTGGCGCTGCTGCCGGGGCAGTCGTCGCCACAGGTTCAGGGGCGAGCACGGTGGAGCGGGCAGCACTGGCCTTGGCAGCCAGCGCGGCACCAATCGGGCCGGAATTTCTGAAACCGGGGTCAACCAGGGGGGCATCGTCACCCGGATTGGCCGGCATGGCGTCGTTGTCGGTATCGGGGTCTCCCAGCGCCGCCAACATGGCTTCGAGCCGTTCGCCTGGGCTGGCGTTCGATGGTTCAAGCACGGGGGGCGCAGGCCAGGCCTCGGGCGTTGCGGCAACACTTGAACTGCTGCGCGTCGCTACGGCAGGCTGGGACGCTGCAGCGCGATTGCTCAGCGCTGCCTCAAGACGCATCAGGCGTTCAGCGGTATCTTTGCCGGCGGTCTTGAACAGGGCAGTCATGCGCTGCTCAAGTTCACTCATGCTGTCATGGCT
The DNA here is from genome assembly GCF_030689745.1 of Devosia sp. Classification (GTDB taxonomy): domain Bacteria; phylum Pseudomonadota; class Alphaproteobacteria; order Rhizobiales; family Devosiaceae; genus Devosia; species Devosia alba. The sequence goes on along the minus strand of NZ_JAUYGL010000152.1, from coordinate 7,794 downwards.
GATACCGGCGGCGGTCGGGCCGGATGCCGATTTGGCGACGGCCTGCGAGGTTTTTTCGGCGACCAGATCGGCCAGCGTCTCATAATCGGGAACCTTGCCGGCACTCTTGATCATGCCGGCGAGACGGTCTTCGATGCTCTTGAGGCTGTCGGGACCGAACATGGCGACGGGTGCCGGCGCCTTGCGCGCTACCGCCTCGCTGGTGCGCTCGGCAACCAGAGTAGCCATTGCTTCGATATCGGCGGCGTCATTGGGGGTGGAATACAGTTTGACCAGGCCGTTGAGCTGGGTGCTGGCTTCATCCATGCGCTGCATCAGCAGTTTGAGCTGGTCTTCAACCTGCGTGCTCCCGGCGCCAGGCGCCAGGCGGTCGGAAAGCGCCTCAATCTGGCTTTCGATCCGGTTGAAGCGCGGCTCCATGCCGGCGATCACCGCCTGCCGCAGCGCCGAAATATCCTGCTTGAGCCCGGCGACATCGCCATTGGCGCCCTCGAAATCATCAATGCGGGCGGCCAGCGCATCGACCTTTTTGACCAGTGCGCCGGGGGCGGTTTCCTGACTATGCATGGCTTGGGTGAAGGCGGCCATCTCCGCAGTCAGCCGCTCGAAATCACTGGAGGGCAGCGTAACATTCTGCTCGATCGCGTCGATGCGATCATAGATGTTGCGGACGCTGGTCTCGATGGCGTGCATGGCGGGGACCAGAGCCGCTGCGCCGTCGGACGTCGGCGCGGCCGCAGGGCGGTCTTCGCGCGCGATTTCGCGTTCCATTTGCTGGGCCTGCAGTTCGGCAAGCTTGCCGACGGTGGCCGAGACATCATCAAGGCGTTTGTTGATGGCGCTGAGGCCAACTTTGGGGCCCTGCTCGATCAGCGCGGCCAAGGCAGCGATCTGGGACTCGAGGCGCTTGACCTGCCCAGTCTCGCCGACCGCACCGGCCAACAGCTCGACGACATGGGTGAGTTGCTCAACCTGGCTGGCCACTTCGTCCACGCTGCCATTGCCGTGGCGCTGGAATTTCAGTTCGCTTTCGAGCTGTTCGAGGCGGCCTGACAGGCCGCCGACTAGCCCATTGAGCTCGCGGAATTCGGGCAGATCAACGATATGGCGCCCCATGGGGACCGCACTGCCCGCCATCTGGCGGCCACGGATTTCAGCGATGGCGCTGGCCAGGGCGTCCTGCTCGTCCTCGATCCGGGTGGCCTCGTCGCGATCACTAAACCGATCGACCGCACGCTTGACGGTGCGCAGGGCTTCGCGGCGGCGGACAGCCGGCTCGGGGCCAATGACCTGATCACGCAGATTGCGAACGCGCTGGGTCAGTCCATCAAGCGCCGGCTCTTCGCGATCAACGCGGGCGTAGCGGTTTTCAACCTGATCGAGCAGGGCTACCAATTCGCCGCGCAGTGCCTGCCACTCGCCCGGCTGGGGGTCACTCGACCGGTCGGACAGATCCTGAAATGAGTGCGCGCGAGCCATAAACGGTACCTGTCATGAAAAGACGGTCCCCTCGCGATTCAACACGAAGGTATGACGGCCACTCTTGGTAAAACATGGTAAAGAACCGGTTAAGCATTGTCGCATTATGCCTGTTAAGTCCCCCAAGAGAGCTGATTTTCTGGGATCTTATGGCTATAGGTTGATTGTGCACCTGAATTGTCTGCGTTGAGAGGCTGACACCAACATGACACGCCGCCGCATCATCATCGTCGATGACCATCCACTGTTCCGTGCTGCGCTACGCCAGACCCTGTCTGGCGGTGACGCTACGGTAACAGTCGAGGAGGCCGGCGATCTGGCCGGGTTGAGCGCCGCGCTTGAGGCTGACCGTGATTGCGATCTGGTGCTGCTCGACCTCAACATGCCGGGGGTGCGAGGCTTTTCGGGGCTGCTGCTGCTGCGCGCACAATACCCCGATATTCCGGTGATGATCATCTCGGCGGTGGAGGACAGCACCGTGGTGCGCCGGGCGTTCGAGCTGGGCGCGGCGGGCTATCTGCACAAATCGGCCGGCCCGACCGAAATCCGCCGGGCCATCGAGACCGTGCTCTCGGGCGAGGTATTTGTGCCCGACGGGACACTGCTGAGCAGCGACGATGACCACACCGCGCTGATGCGCCGCCTGTCAACGCTGACGCCGCAGCAGGTGCGGGTGTTGATGATGCTCAGCGACGGCCTGATGAACAAGCAGATCGCCTATGAACTGACGATCTCGGAGGCCACGGTCAAGGCCCACGTCTCGGCCATCCTGCAGAAGCTGGACGTCGACAGCCGCACCCAGGCGGTGATTGCCGCGGCTCGTATTGAAGATGGTCAGTTCGAAGCGTTGTTTTCCACCAGTCCGAAACAGCCCTAGGGCCGCGCTTTGCCGGCGGCCCAGTCGGCCGTCTGGCTCCCCACCAACTGATCGATATTGGTCTTTCCGTGGGTGCGCACGGCCGCTACCAGCCCCCGCTTGATGGTATCGAGCAGGTCGAGGCCGCCGAACACCAGTGCCGAATAGAGCTGGATCGCATTGGCGCCGGCCTCGAACTTGGCCAGGGCCGATTGTGGCGAGTGAATACCGCCGACACCAATGATGGGCAGGTCGCCGACGCGCTGGCGCATCTGGGCGAGTTTCTGGGTTGAGCGATCAAACAGCGGCTTGCCCGACAGCCCGCCGGCTTCGTCGGCATTGTCGAGCCCGGCGACGGTATCGCGGGCAGTGGTTGTGTTGGAGATGATCAGGCCATCAAGATCGGTGGCGAGCACCCCTTTGGCGATCACATCGAGCGCGGCTTCATCCAGATCGGGCGCAATCTTGAGAAAGACCGGCACGCGCGTTTTGGCCTTGGCCCGGGCGGCGAGCAGTTCGCCGAGCAAACGGCGCAGGGCTTCATCGCTCTGCAGATTGCGCAGGCCGGGCGTATTGGGTGAGGAAATATTGGCCGTCAGGTAATCGGCTAGATCGGCGAATTTCTGCACCCCCAGCACATAGTCGGCAACGAAATCCTCGCTATCCTTGTTGGCGCCAATATTGACCCCGAGCGCTGCTGGAACACGCAACCCTCTCAGCCGGGCGAACACGGCGTCGTGGCCTTCATTGTTGAAGCCCATGCGGTTGATCACGCCCTGCGCGCTGGGGAGGCGGAACAGGCGCGGCTTGGGATTGCCCGATTGCGGGCGCGGCGTGACCGTGCCGATTTCCACCATGCCAAAACCCATCTGCGCCAGTTGACGCGGCACCTCGGCATTCTTGTCAAAGCCCGCCGCCATGCCGATCGGGTTGTTCAGCTCCATGCCGCACAACCTGGTGCGCAGCTCGGGGCTGTCAGCGTGGCTCTGTTCTGGCGCCAGACCCAGTCGCAGCGCGGTAATCGTGGCGCCGTGCGCTGTCTCGGCGTCCATCTTGAGCAGTGCCTGCTGGGTCATCCCCGACAAGGCTGGAATGCGCAGCAGCGGGGAGAGCGCAGAAAAGATCATTGCACGGCCTCGGGCAAGACGCAGCTGCCATCGGCGGCGACGCTGAGCAGCGCCTCCCAGGCAATGGCAGCGCAAGGCAGCGGCCCACCATAAAGATGAGGGAACAAAGCGCCTCCGCGCGACGCTTCCCAGATCAAGGCATCACCAAGGTCGGCGCTACGTACCGCCAGCAGCACCAGCCCGGACTGACCGGCAAAGTGCAGGCGCAGGGTCTCGCCCAGCTGCGCGGCAGTGGAAAAATGGATGTAGCCATCCTTGGCATCGATCGGCATGCCGGCAAAGGAGGGCGTGTCGCGGGCGGGTGCGAACGCGGCTTCGGTGGCGATCTTGTAGACGAAATCTGGGGTGCTCATGAGCGCGAACCTAATGGGGTGTGCGGCTGGCTGCAAGCGCCCGGAATCGGCTCTTTACACGGGCCGTGCAGGGGAATATAGATAGGATTAAATTCCACACCTGAGACATACTTCCTGCCTTGGACTCATGCCATGCTGTCACACAGAGCCATTTGGGACGGGATTGATGCGCTGGCGCGGCGCCACGGTCATTCCGTTTCGGCGCTCGCCAAGCTGGCTGGTCTCGACGCGACAGCGTTCAACGTTTCCAAGCGCATCAGCAAGGATGGGCGCGAGCGCTGGCCGTCAACCGAGAGTATTTCCAAAATCCTGGACGCCACGGGCGAGAGCTTTGACGCCTTCCTGTCAGGCACCGGGGCCTTCCTCCAGCTCAATGACAATGCGCCTCAGCACACGGTGCCGCTGCTCGGGCTGGCGCAGGCTGGTAGTGGCGGCTTTTTTGACAGCGCCGGATTTCCGGTCGGACAAGGCTGGGATGAAATCGCCCTGCCCGCCCCTGAACAGGGCGGCATTTATGCACTTGAGGTGCACGGCGATTCCATGGAGCCGCTTTATCGGGAAGGCGACCGGATCGTGGTGTCGCCCATCGAGCAGGTGCGGCGGGGCGATCGGGTGGTGGTCAGGACACATGACGGCGAAGTCATGGCCAAGATCCTCTATCGCCAGACCGGCAAGCAGATCGAACTGCACTCGCTCAATCCCGCCTACGAACCACGCATTTTTGCGCTGACCGAGATTGACTGGATCGCCCGCATCATCTGGGCCAGCCAGTGATGTCGGTCACCGCCGCCACAGGCGCCGACATTGATTCCTGGGCGGCGATGCGCCAAGCCCTGTGGCCCGACACACCGCCTGACGAGCACCGGGCCGAGATCGCCGCGCAGCTGAACCGACCCGATGACACCATCAACCTGATCGTCCGGCTGGCCGACGGTACACCGGCCGGCTTTGCCGAGGCCAGTATCCGCCACGACCACGTCAATGGCTGCAACACCTCCCCGGTCGGCTTCGTTGAAGGCATCTATGTGGCGCCACAATATCGCCGGATGGGTCTCGCCCGGCAGCTGCTTGCCAGCATCGAAACCTGGGTGCGGCAGCGCGGCTGCAGCGAACTGGCATCCGATGCCCTGCTGGACAACACCATAAGCCAGCAGATGCATCACGCGCTCGGTTTTGCTGAAACCAGTCGCGTGGTGTATTTCCGCAAGGCGCTGGACTAGCTCGCCAGCATTTTCCCGGCCAGGGCGTCGGCGATCAGCTTGCGTGTCTCGGCGACCCCGAACAGGGCGATGAACGAGCCAAAACGCGGGCCCTGGTCTTCACCGAGCAGCACGGCATAGATGGCCTTGAACCAATCGCGCAGCGGCTCGAACTGGTGGGCCTTGCCGACCTCATAGACCAGATTTTGCAGTGCTGTGGCGTCCACCGAGCCTTCATGCGCGCCAAGCTGGTCGTGCAGGTCCTGCAGCGCTGCGCGTTCCTGTTCGGTCGGCGCGCGATAGACTTTGGCCGGCTTCACCTTGTCGTTGAAATAGCGCACGGCGTAACCTGCCAGGCGATCGATCTCGGGGTGGGTTTGCGCCGTCGCGCCATGCAGATAGCGCGAGATGAAGCCCCAGAGCACCTTGGTGTCTTCGGCATTGGCGGTGGCCACGAGATTGAGCAGCAGGGCAAAGCTCAGCGGCACATCGGGGTTTGGCACCGCACCGTAATGGACGTGGAAGACCGGGTTCTCCAACCGCGTCGCGGTGTCCTGATCCTGATAACCGGCGATGAAGGCATAGTATTCATCGACAGCGCGCGGGATGACATCGAAATGCAGGCGCTTGGCCGTGCGCGGCTTCTGGAACATGTAAAGCCCCAGGCTCTCATTGCCGGCATAGCGCAGCCACTCGTCAATGGTCAGGCCATTGCCCTTGGACTTGGAAATCTTCTGGCCCTCGGAATCGAGGAACAGTTCATAGACATAGTGCTCGGGAGGCTTGCCGCCGAGAATGGCGCAGATCCTGTCATAGATCGGCGCATTGGTCTGGTGATCCTTGCCGAACATTTCAAAATCAACGCCAAGAGCTGCCCAGCGCATGCCAAAATCGGGCTTCCACTGCATCTTCACGTGACCGCCGGTGACGGGCAATGTGGTTTCACGACCGTCCTCGTCGTCGAAGGTGATGGTGCCGTCCTTGGCGTTGACTTCCTTCATTGGCACATAGAGCACGCGACCGCTGATCGGAGAGATCGGCAGGAAAGGGCTATAGGTGGCCTGCCGCTCGGCGCCCAGGGAAGGCAGCATAACCTTCATGATGTCGTCATAGCGCTCGGCGGCCAGCCGCAGCACGGTGTCGAACTTGCCGGACTTGTAGTAGTCGGTGGCACTGGCAAATTCGTAGTTGAAGCCGAAGGTATCGAGAAACCGGCGCAGCATGGCGTTGTTGTGGTCGCCGAAGCTGGCATATTCATTGGTCCAGGGATCAGGCACCGCGCTCAACGGCTTTTGCAGATGCGGCTCCATGGCCTCTCTGGAGGGCACGTTTTCCGGGATCTTGCGCATCCCGTCCATGTCATCGGAAAAGCAGATCAGCCGCGTCGGAACTTCGTCGCGCGTCAGCAGGCGAAAGGCCGTGCGCACCATGGTGGTGCGGGCCACTTCGCCGAACGTGCCGATATGGGGCAGGCCCGACGGGCCATAGCCGGTTTCGAACACGGCCTCGCCCTTGCCCGTTTTCTCAAGCCGCTTGACCAGTTTGCGGGCTTCCTCAAACGGCCAGGCGCGGGCTGTCTGGGCAGCGTCAAAATACGCAGGATCGAGAACGGGCAACGGAGCGGGCGACAAAGGGCAGGCCTTTCAAGATGAGGAAATGCCGGTGGTGTTGCATCCCCGCGCAATGGCGTCAACGCTTTCAAAGCATGCCAAGCTTGCCAAGCCCGCCTGACACGCCTAGCAATCGCTTGCCGAAGCCAGAGCTGGAAGATTCAATGCCCAATATTGCCCATGATGCCCTGATCCACCTGATGATCGTTGCCGCTTCCTCGGACAGCCAGATGACTGAAAAGGAACTGGTGCGCATCCAGGGGCTGATCAGCCGCTTGCCGGTATTCGAGAGCTTTGATCCCGGTCGTCTGACCGCCGTGGCCAATTCCTGCGCCGACAAGCTCAATGGTCCGGGTGGCCTCGACCAGGTGATCGATGATGCCATTGCCGCCCTGCCCGCCAAGCTGCAGGATACGGCCTATGCCGTAGCCGTGGAGGTGACCTCGGTCGATCTGCATCTGGAGCAGGAGGAACTCCGGTTCCTCGAAATGCTGCGGGATCGGCTGGACCTTGATCGCCTGACCACCGCAGCGATCGAAGTGGGTGCGCGGGCCCGCCATCGGCGCATGCCGGACTAGGTTTGCGATGGGTCACGTTTTCGAACCGCAAAAGTCGCGCCACTCTTGCTGAAGACACTCTAGTAGAAGCCCACCGGAAACCAGCGCAGATACAATTCATCCAATACGCCATTGTCTTTGAGCCGCACCAGGGCCCAGTCAATGGCGTGGCGGATGGCGTCATTGCCGGCCGGCACGGCAATCGACAATCCTTCGCCGAACAGGGCGGGGCGAAAATAGGCACCGCCAGCAAAACCGCAGCAATCAAGGTTCTGGTTGAGCCAGAATGACGTCCGCATGCCATCGCCAAAAAACACGTCGACCGCGCTGGCCTGCAGTGCCGCCAGACCCGCCAGTTCGGTGTCGAACTGTTCCACGCTGACATCTGGCAGATAGCGTTGCATGAAGGCCTGATGGGCACTGTCACGGCGTACCGCAACGGTCTTGCCGGTCAGCCCATCGATATCGAAGCTTGTGACATCCTCAGCGCGGGTAACGAAGCGCCCCGGCAAGGCCATGTAGGTAGCGGAAAAGTCGAACAATTGCCCATTGGTTTCGGACATCTCCAGTCCGGCGATCAGCGCATCGCCCTGATTGTCAGACAGGGCATTGG
>NZ_JAUYGL010000147.1 GCF_030689745.1 Devosia sp. | reverse complement strand
TGAAGGAAAATAGCCCCCGGAAAACCGTGCAGGTCAAAAAGATATTTCCATATATAAAACTCGCATCCAGACCGGGCTTGTCCAACAAACGGTTCAGATTGTGGCTCGCTGCGCGATCACAATCTAACCTTACTCGTTAGGAAGTGGGCGTCCATTCCATTACTATAATGTGGCCGGATCAATAGTTCTACTTGATTCTCAAGTTGAATCTAATGATAATCCCGCCGCGTTGACACCGGTGGATTATGCCGAAAGCAAGGGGAATTGAATGGATAAAGAAAAAGAGATGCTGGTTATCAGCAAGCTTGTGTTCGAGTTGACTACTGCGGGTCATGCAACTCTGGATCTTGACGTTTTGCTGGAACGGCTATTCGCCGTCCTGAACGGCTACCATGATCTTCAACTCGAGCCACGCAGCGCCATTCTGTTGCTCAATCCGCATGGACATTACTTGCAGGTGGCTCAGTTTGGGCTGAAACCCGCCTGGGAGACCAAGATACGATGGGATTCGGCTGCGCTTTCAGATCCCGTTGTTGCCAGCCATTGCCGGATACAGTACATCCAGCTGCCTGATTCAGCGGGTGAAGACAATCCGGGTGTTCCGGCTCGCACGGTTCTGTTGCCATTGCACATCGAAGATGAAGGCATAGGCTACGCCGTGATGTTCACTCGGCCCACCTACGAGATGACCGAGATTCACCTCGAATTCATGGACAGTCTCGCCCGCGCATTGTCCGGCTTCGTTCAACGCACTTTAACCAACGAAACCTTGCGCATCCGGGAATTTGAGCTGGAAGAAGCGCGTTCAGATGTACTTCGTAACCTGGGAGTAGCTTCAGAGTACCGCGATAATGAAACCGGCTGGCACATCATGCGCGTGACCAATTTTGCGCAAGCTATCGCCAAGGCGCTCGGCTTGCCTGAAAGCCAACGGGAATTGTTGTCTATCGCAGCCCCCATGCATGACGTCGGCAAGATCGGCATCCCCGATGCGGTATTGCTCAAACCAGGCAAGCTGACCGTGGAAGAATACGAGGTCATGAAGACGCATACCAGCATTGGCATCACCATCCTGGAAGGCAAGGATGAGATGATTGTGACCGCGCGCGAAATCGCCGGACACCATCACGAACGCTGGGACGGAAAAGGCTATCCCCATGGGTTAAAAGAAGAGCAAATTCCCCTGCTGGCCCGAATTTGCGCCGTAGCGGATGTGTTTGATGCACTCACTTCGGCACGCCCCTACAAAGAAGCATGGCCAACAGATGTGGCTCACAAATGGGTGATGTCCGAGTCTGGAAAACATTTCGATCCTGACGTGGTTCGCGCCTTCGATGGAGCCATGCCGGAGATCTTGCGGATTCGGGAACTTTACCGGGATGACATCATCAGCCCCAAGCAAAAGCTTGCCTTACCGCCGATCAGACGTCGTGAAAATGTATGGATACCCTGGGACGAAAGTTTGAGTGTTGGTATCGATGTTATCGACGAGCACCACCGCTACCTGTTTGATTTGATCAACGATCTTTATGCCGTGGTTGTCAATAAGCGTGGAGCGCGTTATGTGGCCCGGCTGATCAAAGCACTGGAGGTCTATTCAAAAATTCATTTTCATGCGGAAGAAGAGATGATGACTCACTATGGATTTGAAGGTACTGACCACCATCATCATCTACACCATGCTTTCAGAGAAAGAATCGTCAAGTTTTTCGAACAGCTGCATGCCAATCCCCTGGTTGCCCAATTCGATGTACTTTCTTATCTGCGCAACTGGCTGATCCACCATATACGTGTCGAGGATGCGCAATTGACTGCATTGACACGAACCTAGGTGGCCTCACCCACAGGTGGGCACCCAATGTGCTGGAATTGCTCCAACATGAGTATCTCCACACTGTGTGTGTACATATCGCGTATCACTTGCAGTAATTCTTTATCTGCCTCACCCAAGCCCGGCACCAAACCAGATTTAGGGAATTTCTGAATATCCCCCGGTAAAGCCTGTGGTTTACCTCGCTGAATTAATGAGTTTATGTGTAAACCTCCCCGAATCAGTGCCATCCATAACTAGAGGTTTCGGGGTGGTGCAGCACTCTGTACTCGACGGGCGTCAGGTCGCCAAGTGCATCATGCGGTAACTCTTCGTTGTAGTCATTCTTCCACATTTCAGTTCGTTCGCGGACTTCTTCCAGCGTCCTGAAGACATACATATCCAGCACGCCTTCCCGATAGCTGCGATTGAACCGTTCGATGAATCCGTTCTGCATCGGTCGCCCTGGCTCGATAAACTCCAATTCGACATTATGCTGCTGCGCCCAATCCGCCAGTACCGTGGCAATGAACTCCGGCCCGTTATCCATGCGTATCTTATCCGGATAGCCGCGCCAAGCCACGATCCGCTCCAACACTCGAATCACCCGTGCAGCAGGCAGATTCAAGTCGATCTCGATCGCCAGTATCTCGCGATTGAAATCATCCACCACGTTGAAGGTGCGGAACCGTCTGCCGCACCACAACGCATCGCTCATAAAGTCCATCGACCAGCTCTTGTTCATCTGACCAGGCACCGTTAGTGGTGCTGGGGTACGCGGTGGCAATCGCTTCTTGCCAATCCTGCGACGGTTTAGATTCAGCGCGCAGTAAACGCGATAGACCCGCTTGTGATTCCAGCCCAGCCCGCGCCGGCGAATCACTTTGAAATACTTGCTAAAGCCCCGCTCTGGGAAACGTTCCGCCAGTTCCTGTAAGACAGCGATCACTTCATCGTCTGCGCTCGGATCGGGTCGGTAAGCATAGACCGATCTCGATAGCTCAAGCACCTTGCAGGCGCTGCGCTGACTCAAGCCATGTTGCTGCAACTGTCCTGCGGCTTCCCGTTTCTCGTCGGGGCTTAACGCTTTAAACCGAATACTT
>NZ_JAUYGL010000146.1 GCF_030689745.1 Devosia sp. | reverse complement strand
CTGCGGCATGGGCAATGACGCCATTGGGCATGCCATGCTCGCGGATCAGGGCGGTCAGGGCGCGGGTGTCGATGCCGGTGATGCCGATGATGTTGCGCTTCTTGAGCCAGACATCGAGTTTTTCGGCGGCGCGGTAATTGGAGGGGTTGGTGATGTCGGCCTTGAGCACGACGCCGCGGACGCCGGACAGGGCGGCCATGTTGACCGTCTCGATGTCTTCGTCATTGGCGCCGACATTGCCGATATGGGGGAAGGTGAAGGTGACGATCTGGCCGGCATAGGACGGATCGGTCAGCACTTCCTGGTAGCCGGTCATGGCGGTGTTGAAACACACTTCGCCAGCGGCGTGACCAATGGCGCCGATGCCGCGGCCTTCCAGGCGCGTACCGTCTGCCAGGATCAGAACTGCGGTCGCGGGGGATTGCTGCCAACCGGTCACGGGGGCCTCCAAAATTGGTTTCAGGTGCTCGCGCAGCCAAAGTATGAAAAGTTGTCGAACTTTTCCTGACCACGCATCCGACGATGTCGATTGAGGCCTCCTATTAGAAGCCTGATCGCGGCGGCGCAAGTGGCGACGCGGGTCGATTGGGCCTATATGGGTCACGAATTACGCACAACAAGAGGATTATGCCCATGCGCGACCAGTTCAGCGAAGGCCTCAAGACCGCCCTGAAGGCCCGCGATCAGCGGCGCACCGCCACCCTGCGGGCGATCACGGCGGCAATCCAGGACCGCGATATCGCGATCCGGCAGGAGAATCGCGGCCCGGCGACCAATGAAGAGATTCTGGCGATCATCCAGAAGATGGTGAAGCAGCGCGAGGAGAGCTTTGCCATTTATGCGCAGGCCGGGCGGGCCGATCTGGCGACGGTGGAAAAGGAGGAAATCGACATCCTCAACGAGTTCCTGCCCAAGGGGCTGAGCGAGGCCGAGGTCGATGCCGCCATCGTGGCAGCGATTGCCGCGACCGGCGCCGAGGGGGCCAAGGACATGGGCAAGGTGATTGGCCAGCTCAAGGCCGACTATCCCGGTCGCATCGATTTCGGCAAGGCCAGCGGCAAGGTGCGCGCGGCGCTCAGCTGACTATTGGGCCGCCACCGCGCCGGTGAGGCCCGGCGGGGTGGCATTGCTGCGCTGCTCGCGCAGATGGGAGTAGATGGCGACCGCAACGGCCAGGATCAGCGCCACGGTGCCGATCAGGGGCAGGGCGCGATAGCCCAGGCCGTTCTCGATCGCGGCAGCGCCCAGCACGGCGCCAATGGCGATGCCGACATTGAAGCCGCTGGGAATGAGCGAGGATGCCAGATTGGGGGCATCGGCGGCCCAGGCCAGAATGCGGGTCTGCACCGGCGAGCCAAAGGCAAAGTTGACGCCACCCCAGAGCACCACCGTGATGGCCATGGCGATGGGGTAGGGGCTGACCAGATACAGCGCGGTGAAGGCCACGACCTGCAGGCCCAGAATCGCGATGAGCGAGGGCATCAGTTTCCAGTCGGCCAGACGGCCGCCGATGAACACGCCGATGGTGGAGCCGACGCCATAGAGCAGCAGCACCCAGGGCACCATGTTGACGTCGAGCCCGGTCACGTCGCGCAGCAGCGGGGCGATATAGGTGAACAGGCTGTACTGGCCGATCATCACCAGCATGACGATGATCAGCGAGGTGATGATCTGCTGGCGGCCCAGCGCCCGGAATTCGCGGCGGAAGCTGCCGCTGGTGGCGGCGGCGCCGGCGGTGCGGGGCAGGGCGATGGCGATGATCAGCGTGGCCAGCAGCCCAAGCGCGCCGACCGCCCAGAAGGTGGCGCGCCAGCCCAGCGCATTGCCGATGGCCGTGCCGCCGGGGACGCCCAGAATGTTGGACACGGTCAGGCCGGACAGGATCAGCGCGACAGCAAAGCCGCGCTTGTCCCTGGGTACCAGGCCAACCGCGACAATGGCGGCAATGCCGAAATAGGTGCCATGGGCGACCGAGACGATGACCCGGGCGGCCATCAGCAGTTCGAAGTTGGGCGCCAGGGCACACAGCACCTGGCCCAGGGTGAAGACCGCGCCGAGGGCGATGATCAGCGCCTTGCGCGAGATCTTCTTGGTGGCCACGGCCAGCAGGGGGCCGCCAATGGCAATGCCGACCGCGTAGCCGCTCACCAGATAGCCGGCAACGGGAATGGTGACATTGAGCCCGCCGGCCACTTCGGGCAGCACGCCGGCAATGACGAATTCGGCGGTGCCGAAAGCGAAAGCGGCGAGAAACAGGGCGAACAGGGGCAGGGACATGGCGCATGACCGCCGAAGGCGGGCCTCAATTGAAGCCACCTCAAACCACAGGCGGGGCAAGGCGGCAATCAACAAATTGCCCGGGCGCCTATAGAAAAGCTGCAACGATGAAGGCTTGGCAATGGCGCTAACTCGGCTACACTCGGTGCCGGGACAGATGGTCTTGCGGCCCTGGAGGCAAACATGACGGTATCGGCTGACACGAAACGACGCTTTGCATATGCAACGGCACTGCGGGGCCTTTTCATGCTCGTGGCGGGGCTCTATGCGGTGATCTGGCCCACGGAGGCGCTGACCATCCTGGTGCTGGCCGGCGGCATCCTGCTGGCAATCGACGGCGTGCTGGGGCTATGGAGCCTGACCTTTGGCGGCGGCAAGAGCGGCAATTACTGGTTTGACGTGGTGTCCAATGTGCTCTCGCTCATCCTGGGCGTGGTGATCCTGATCAGCCCGCTGCTGGCGACAATCTTCACGGTCACCCTGATGGCGGGCCTGGTCGGTATCATCGCGCTGGTGGTGGGGATCATGCAGATCGTGGTGATTACCCGCGAGCGTGAGCATTATGCACGGATCTGGCCGGTGGTGCTGTCGGGCGTGTCCTATGTGCTGCTTGGCCTGGTGTTCCTGTTCTTCCCGCTGCTGAGTGCCTCAATCGGGGTGATTTTCGGTGGCGTGGTGCTGATCATGCTGTCGTTTGGGCTGTTTGGCTGGGCCTGGCGGCTGTATCAGCGCAGCAAGTCCGTTTGACAAACGAGCATACAAGGCGATCTGACATGACGGAAATATCGGCTCCAGGCCGCTGGGACGCTGCGCGGGCCCGGGAATGGTATGCGCGCCTGCCATGGCTGGTCGGGGCCAATTACGTGCCCTCGACCGCCTCCAACCAGCTCGAGATGTGGCAGAAGGAGACGTTCAGCCCGGAGGTGATCGCGCGCGAGCTCGGCTGGGCGGCCGGGCTGGGCATGAACTCGATGCGGGTGTTTCTGCATGACCTGCTCTGGGCGGATGATCCGGCAGGCTTCAGGGACCGGATCGAGCGCTACCTCGATATCGCCGCCGACAAGGGAATCAGCACCATGCTGGTGCTGTTCGACTCGGTGTGGAATCCCGACGTGGCACTGGGCACGCAGCCGGCGCCCCGTCCGGGCGTTCACAATTCGCAATGGGTGCAGGGGCCGGGCAGGGCGCTCGCCGATCCCCAGCAGTATGGGCGGCTGCAGGACTATGTCGAAGGGGTGGTCGGCGCCTTTGCCACGGACGAGCGCGTGCTGGTCTGGGACGTGTGGAATGAGCCGAGCAATCTCAATGGCGGGCGGTTCGCTGAGCTGGACAACAAGATCGAGCTGATCAGCGCGCTGTTGCCGCGCGTCTTCGAGTGGACGCGCAATGCCGGGCCGAGCCAGCCTTTGACCTCAGGGGTCTGGGCGGGGAAGACGCTCTATGACGATCCGCATGCCCGGATCCAGATCGAGAATTCCGACGTGGTCAGCTTCCATGACTATCAGACCCCGGAGGCGTTCGAGGCCAAACTTCTCGGCCTGCCGAGGGATCGACCGCTGTTGCTGACCGAGTTCATGGCCCGGACGCCCGGCAGTACCTTTGAGGGCATCCTGCCGATTGCCAAGCGCGAGCGCATTGCCAGCTATTGCTGGGGGCTGGTCGCCGGGCGGTCACAGACGCTCTATCCGTGGGACAGCTGGACCAAGTCCTATGCGGATGCGCTACCCGATCCGTGGTTTCATGACGTGTTCCACGCCGACGGGCGACCCTACCGGGAAGCCGAGGCGGCGTTCCTCAAGCAGATCACCGCCCGGGACGCCAGCTGATCAGCGATAGATCACGGCGATGCCGGCGACGGCATCGTCCTGGCGATGGATTTTCGCGGCCACCGGCACGGTCAATTCGATATTGCCAAAGCCGTCCCAGCGCGGCGCCAGATCGGCGTCAGCGCCGATGGACAGAAAGCTGACGGCGTCGTCGGCAAGAGCGGCGCCAGCCGGGATCAGCGCCGCCTGGGTGTTTGGTTCGGTGTCGGGACCGCAGGTGCGGGCAAAGACCACCAGGTCAAACGTCGCGTCGGGCGCGGTGAGGCGGGCGCGCTCGATGCTGCTGCAGGTGGGCAGGGCGCCGGCGAGTAGCCAGAGCAGGGCGCCGACCAGCAGCGCCGGCAGGGTGGTGAACAGCATCAGATTGCGGAAACGGAACTTGCTGGAAATAGCCACGGAACGGTCCATGCTGTGGATAAGAACATGGGCCGTGACTCAGGCCCCGCGAATGCTTATCTAACATGTCATGCGCTTTTCCGATCAGTTTCTGGACGAGATCCGTCAACGGCTGCCCATCACGCAGGTGGTGGGCGAGCACGTCATGTGGGACAAGCGCAAGAGCCAGCCGGCCAAGGGCGATATGTGGGCCTGCTGCCCGTTTCATGGCGAAAAAAGCCCGAGTTTTCACGCCGATGACCGGCGCGGCATCTATCACTGCTTTGGCTGCGGCGTGTCGGGCGATCATTTTCGCTTTCTGACCGAAAAGGTCGGGATGAGTTTTCCCGAAGCGGTGGAACGGCTGGCCGAAATGGCGGGCCTGCCGATGCCGGCGCGCGACGAACGGCAGGAGCAGCGGGCCGCCGAACGCAAATCGCTGACCGATGTCATGGAACTGGCGACGAAATATTTCGAGGCCGCACTGAGCCATAATATCGGGGCGCGGGCACGCGGCTATCTGCTGGAACGCGGGGTCTCGGCGCAGAGCCAGGCACGCTTCCGCATCGGCTTTGCGCCCGACAGCCGCAACGGGCTCAAGGAACACCTGGCGGCCAATGGCGTGTCGGCGCAGGACATGATCGATACCGGCATGGTGGCGGTGCGCGAGAATGACCCGCTGCCCTATGACCGGTTCCGCAACCGGGTGATGTTCCCGATCATGGATTTTCGCGGCAAGGTGATCGCCTTTGGCGGGCGGGCCCTGTCAGCCGATGTGCCGGCCAAATATCTCAACTCGCCCGAGACCGAACTGTTTCACAAAAGGCAGACCCTCTATAATGGCCAGACGGCGCGGCAGGCCGCGCGCGATGGCGGCACGATTGTCGTGGTGGAAGGCTATCTCGACGTGATTGCGGCGGTGGCCGCGGGCTTTGAGGGCACGGTGGCGCCACTGGGCACGGCGCTGACCGAAGAACATCTGCAATTGCTGTGGCGGATGAGCCCGGACCCGATCCTGTGCTTTGACGGCGACAAGGCCGGACAGAAGGCGGCAGAACGCTCGGCAGACCTGGTGCTGCCCCATCTCAAGCCGGGCTTTACCGTGCGCATCGCCACCTTGCCGGAAGGGCAGGATCCCGATGACCTGATCAAGGCGCAGGGGCGTGCGGCGTTCGCCGATGTGCTGGACCGGGCGCGGAGCCTGTCGGATGTGATCTGGAGCATGGAAACCGGCGGGTTGGTGCCCGAGACGCCCGAAGCGCGGGCGGCGCTGCAGGCGCGGCTGCGCGAGCGCGCCAACTCGATCCAGGATTCGTCGGTGCGGTTCCATTATGGCCAGGCGTTCGATGAAAAGCTGCGGGCCTTTCTGGCGCCGGTGCGGCAGAATCGCTTCGAGCCGCGCCACGGCCAGCAGCGCTATGGCCAGAGCGGCGCCTATGGCTATCCCGGCCGGGGCACGCCCAAGCTGGTGGTGTCGGACACCCTGCGCAATTCGCGGCTGCTCAAGCCGGGCTCGGTGGCGGACGCCACGCCGCGCGAGGCCGCGATCATCCTCAGCCTGGTCAATCACCCGGCGCTGGTGGAGGACAGTTTCGAAATGCTGGCCAATCTGGACTTTGAAACCCCGGCTGCGCAAAAAGTGATGAGCGAGATTCTCAACCTGGCGGTGCGCCATCACGACATCTCGGGCAATGACCTGAAAGCGGCGCTGGGCGTGCGTGGACATGGCGCAGCGCTGGCCCGGATGGAGGATGTGCTGATGCGGCAGGGGGTCTGGCAGATCGGCTCGGAGATCGCGCTGGCCGATGCCCAGACCGGATTGAGTCATGCCTTGGCCTTGCATAACAAGAAAGTTCAGCTAAATAGAGAGCTTAAAGCAGCCGAAGCAGCGCTGGGCGAAGTCCCGAGCGAAGAAACCTTTGAAAGGCTGCGGGACATCAAGAACCAGATTACCACTGTCGATGGCACCGAGGCATTGATCGAAGGATTTGGTTCGTTATCGGGGCGCGCGACACGCAGTTTTTAGAGAATGCTCTAAAAGCCAGCGCGTACGCGCGATTTCGCATATGATCATGCGATAAGTTCGAGACGGACCTGGTTGCTGCTGGCGTTAACGCCTTGGTGACCGAACCTTTACCTTGCTTTGAGGTGTCACCACTTAAAGCCTTATTCGGGCCCGAGCGCAGACGGGTGCCGACGGAGTACCAGATGGCCACCAAGGCAGCTACCAAAACCACCAAGGACAACGAGAAGCCGGAATCCGGCGCCCCTGAGGCGACGATGAATGACAGCCCGCTGCTCGACGTCAACGACGCCGCCGTCAAAAAGCTCATCAAGGTCGCCAAGAAGCGCGGCTATGTGACTTATGAAGAACTGAACGCAGTGATGCCCTCGGACGAGGTCAGCTCCGAACAGATCGAAGACTTCATGAGCATGTTCTCGGACATGGGCATCAATGTCGTCGACGAGGACGAGGTCGAAGAGACCGAAGTCGAAAAGGACGAAGAGGACCAGGGCCAGGAAGTGGCGCCGGCCACCGGCACCGCTGTCGCCAGCACCTCCAACGCCAAGTCCGGCTCTGACCGTACCGATGACCCGGTGCGGATGTATCTGCGCGAAATGGGCTCGGTGGAACTGCTCAGCCGCGAGGGCGAAATCGCCATCGCCAAGCGCATCGAGGCCGGTCGCGAGACCATGATCGAAGGGCTGTGCGAAAGCCCGCTGACCTTCCAGGCCATCATCATCTGGCGCGACCAGCTCGCTGAAGGCGAAATTCTGCTGCGCGACATCATTGATCTCGAAGCGACCTATGCCGGCCCTGACGCCAAGCAGGCCGCACCGGCGCCCGACATGGCCAGCCTGATCGCCCCCAAGACGGTGGAATCGGCTGCCGAGCGGATCAAGGCGCAGACGCCGCGCCGCTCGACCAATGAGAATGGCGAATATGTGCCCGACGAGCCCAAGGCTCCGGAAGATCCGGCACCCGATGACGATGATGACGAGTTCGAGAACGCGCTGTCGCTGTCGGCAATGGAAGCCGAACTGAAGCCGCAGGTCGTCGAGACATTTGACCGGATCGCCACGGCCTATGGCAAGATGCGCCAGATCCAGGATCGCAATGCGCAGGATCTGAGTGCGAAAGTCAGCGATGCCGACCGCAAGAAGATTGACGGTTTCCGCGCCGAAGTGATCGCCGACGTGAAGTCGCTGGCGCTCAACAATGGCCGTATCGAAAATCTGGTCGAGCAGCTCTACGACATCAACAAGCGCCTGGTGAAGCTTGAGGGCCGTCTGCTGCGCCTGGCCGAGAGCTATGGCGTCAAGCGCGAGAAGTTCCTCGAGAGCTATTACGGCCAGGAAGTGAACCCGGCCTGGGAAGCCAATCTGGCCGAATTCGATGGCAAGGGCTGGGGCGAGTTCGCCAAGCGCGAAGCCGACACGATCCGCGAAATCCGCGGCGACGTGGCGACGCTGGCGACCGAGGCGGGCCTGAATATCGGCGAATACCGCCGCATCGTGCACAAGGTGCAAAAGGGCGAGCGGGAAGCCGCGATCGCCAAGAAGGAAATGGTCGAGGCCAATCTGCGCCTGGTGATTTCCATTGCCAAGAAGTACACCAATCGCGGGTTGCAGTTCCTCGATCTGATCCAGGAAGGCAATATCGGCCTGATGAAGGCCGTCGATAAATTCGAATATCGCCGCGGCTACAAGTTCTCGACCTATGCGACGTGGTGGATCCGTCAGGCCATCACCCGCTCGATCGCCGACCAGGCGCGCACCATCCGTATTCCGGTGCACATGATCGAGACGATCAACAAGATTGTCCGCACCAGCCGGCAGATGCTGCATGAAATCGGCCGCGAACCGACCCCCGAGGAGCTCAGCGAAAAGCTGCAGATGCCCTTGGACAAGGTGCGCAAGGTGCTCAAGATCGCCAAGGAGCCAATCAGCCTCGAAACGCCGATCGGCGACGAGGAAGATTCCAACCTGGGCGATTTCATCCAGGACGTGAACGCGATCCAGCCGATCGATGCGGCGATCCAGAGCAATCTGCGCGAAACCACGACCCGGGTGCTGGCGTCGCTGACGCCGCGCGAGGAACGCGTGCTGCGCATGCGCTTTGGTATCGGCATGAACACTGACCATACGCTCGAAGAAGTGGGCCAGCAGTTCTCGGTGACGCGCGAGCGCATTCGCCAGATTGAGGCCAAGGCCCTGCGCAAGCTCAAGCATCCGAGCCGGAGCCGGAAGCTGCGGAGCTTCCTCGACAATTAGGAGCGGCTGGGTATGGCCGTTGCGCGGCTCAAGGTAACGGCCATAAGGGCCATCGTGCCGTTCAAGCTGGTGGTGAGTTTTTCAGACGAGTCTTCGGGCACGTTTGATGCCGCCAGCATGATCGGGGAGCGCGGCGAGGGCACGGAACCGTTGCGGGATCGACGGTTTTTTGCTTCGGTCGAACTGGCCAATGGCGTGCCGACCTGGCCGAACCACTTTGATATCTCGCCGGCCTGGCTGCGCGAGGAAATGGAAAAACGCGGCGAATTACGATTGCCGTTGCCGGTCCGCCGCAGGCGCTGAATCGGCCGCAAGAGGAGACGAAGCCATGTCGTTCTGGAAAAGCCTGTTTGGTGGTGGCGCGGTCGACGCCGCGCCCGCCGGTGACAAGGTGCTGGGCGAAGAGGCCTATAAGGGCTTTGCGATCAAGGCCATCGAAATGAAGGCCGGCAGCGAATTGCAGCTCGCCGGCACCATCGAGAAGACCATCGACGGGGTGCTCAAGACCCATCGCTTCGTTCGGGCCGACCGGATGAGCTCGCGCGACGACCTGACTGCCCTGGCGCTGTCCAAGGGCAAGCAGATCATTGACGAGCAGGGCGAGAAGATTTTCAGCTAGTTTCGACAAACAGAATTATCGGTGCAGCCGGGGCGCCTGCGGACCGAGAGGGTTCGCGGGGCCATGCTGCCGCATAGGAGTATAAAACCATGGCCAGGAAACCCACCGCGCGCAGCGAATTCGTGATGTTTGACGTGTTCTATGTCGATGGCAGCCAGCGTTCCAACCGCAAGGTCGATGCGGCCCTGCTGGGGGGCCTGGACGGGGACGAACCCGCCAAGGCCGCGATTGAAGAGCAGGACCGCCTGATCTCGGAGAAGTCGGGCATGCCGCCGCTCGAGATCAAGACCCTCAAGCGCTCGGGGAAGTAGTCCCCAGCGCCTTGTCGATGGCCGGCTTTACCACCGTTCCATAAAGCTCGATGGCCTGCATGACCTTGGCGTGCGGCAGGGTGCCGACGCTGAGCTGCAGGCCGAAGCGGTCATGGCGGAACCATTCGTGCTGGGCCAGGATCTTGTCGATAATCTCCTGCGGCGAGCCCATGAAATAGGCGCCTTCGGGCGTCGAGCTGGCGTCGAACTGGCTGCGGCTGGTCGGCGGCCAGCCGCGCTCCTTGCCGATGCGGTTCATGGCCGCACTATGGGCCGGATAGGCCAGGTCGCGCGCGTCCTGGCTGTCGGCGGCGATGAAGCCATGTGAACTGATGCCGACCGGCAGGGTCTTGGGGTCGCGCCCGACCTTGGTTGCGGTCTCACGATAGAATTGGACCAGTGGGGCGAACTGGCGTGGCTGGCCGCCGATGATGGCGATCATCAGGGGCAGGCCATGATAGGCGGCGCGGGCCACCGAATTGGGGGTGCCGCCAACCGCGATCCACAGCGGGATGGGTTGCTGCACCGGCACCGGATAGAGCGCAATGCCGGCAATGGGCTTGGTGTGCTGGCCACCGGGCCAATTTATCGGGCCGCCCTGGCGCAGCTTGAGCAGCAGTTCGAGCTTTTCCTCGAACAGGCTGTCGTAGTCATTCAGATCGAGCCCGAACAGCGGAAAGCTCTCCACGAAGGAGCCGCGTCCGGCCATGATTTCGGCGCGGCCCTGGCTGAGATTGTCGAGCGTGGCGAACTGCTGGTAGACGCGGATCGGATCATCCGAACTCAGCACGGTGACCGCCGTGGAGAGGCGGATGGATTTGGTGCGCGCCGCGGCGGCGGCCAGAATGGTGACCGGCGCGGAGGCGGTATAGTCAGGGCGGTGGTGCTCGCCCAGGCCGTAGAAGGACAGGCCAAGCTGGTCCGCCAGCTCGATCTCCTCGAGCAGGTCGCTCAGCCGTTCGGCGGGGCTCTGCAAGGCGCCGCCATTGAGCGGGTCGGGGGTGTTTTCCGCGAAGGAATAAAGGCCGAGTTCCATCTGGTCGCTCCTGGTTGGCCGACAGATGAACCCTGCCGGGCGAACGATCAAGAACGCACAGCGATGTAACCGCGCGGCGGTGCCGGCTCAAACGTTGCTGGACGAGGGGGTATAGGCAAAGGAGTTGGCGGCAGCCGGTGCCGGCTCCGGGGCGCGTTCGCCCGCTGCCTTGTGGATTTCGCCGACCAGCGCGGGATCGAGTTTGAGCCTGGTGGCCAGGACATCGAGATAGGCGCGCTCGGAAGCGGTATCGGCCGAGATGGCGACCAGCGAGGCCGCGTAGATCTCGGTGGCATGGGCGGGGGTATCAGCGCGCGCCACGACAGCATTGATATCGAGCGGGGTCGAGAGTTCATCAAAGACCCAGGCTTTTTCCTCGGCCGACAGGTTCATCGTCTCCAGCCTGCCAAAGATGGCTTCCTTCTCGTCGGCATCGATACGGCCATCGGCCTTGGCAGCGGCGATCATGGCGCGGACCAGGGTCTTGCCCAGTTGTTCCTGGCTGGTGGCGTCACTCGCGGGCGGGATGAACGCATCGCGCGGGGGCGTGTCCGCGGCACCATCGGGCTGGTTGTTCTGATAATTCTGCCAGGCATTGTAGGCGAGCCCGCCGACAGCCGCCACGGCGCCGAGCTTGACGGCGTTGCCGGCGAGCTTGCCCAGACCGCCACCGCTCAGCAGCATGCCGGCAGCCATACCGGCGGCGCCGGTCATCGCCGTGCGCCGGGTATCAGGATCGTTCTGAAGCGCATTGAGGATCTGGTCGATATTGAACATGGTGGCTCCCTTGGTGCTGGCTGGGGATGTGGGTAGCAAAAACGCTCAGTGCAAGAGGCCGGTTTGTCCGGCAAAGCGCCTGGACAAACAAAGACCCCGGCGGGGCGACCGGGGCCTTCATTGCAGCCTGGTGGAGGTTCCAGGACTGCTGCCGACAGCAGGATTACTGAGCCGGTGCGGCGGGAGTGGCCGGGGCTTCAGTGGTCGTGCTGTTGGCAGGGTCAGCCGCCGGGGCCGGTGCTTCGGCTGCCGGAGCGGTTTCGGTCGCTGGTGCAGCATCGGTCATCGGAGCCGCTTCAGGCGCCATGGCCGGAGCTTCAGTCATCGGCGCAGGGGCCGTGGCTGGATCGGCCGGAGCCTCGATCGCTGGCGCGGTGTTCACATCGCCCGTGGTGGCTGGGCCTGAATTGGCGGAGAATACAAGGTAGCCGATGGCCAGCAGGGCCAAGGCGACGATAATGCCAACAAACCAGCCCGTGCCATTGCTTTCACGCGTATAGACGGTGCGGTTGCCATCATTGGTATAGACAGTGTCGCGTTCGGGAGTAGCCATAGTCGTAATCCTTTGTTCGAACCTATGGCTGAAGAACGCGCGTATTTTGATTTTGTTCCCGAATACGTGATCACAGTTTTCAAAAGATTTTGTTATCCGGTGCTGCGGTCTGGGCGGGAGACCGGCAATTGATCGCTGTTGCCGCGTGCCGGGTCGCCAGTAAGCACGCTGGACCCTGTTGTCGCTGATTTGCCGCCCGTGTCGGGGGGGCAAGGCCAGATACTGTCTGAACAGCAACAGGCCGGGCACAGTGGCCCGGCCTGTTGTCTGGATTGCAGTCGCCTTATTTGTTGGCGACGGTGATCAGCGGCGTGATGCGGCGGATGGTAACGCGACGGTTTTCGCGTTCTGCCGACTCGGTGCGGATCTTGAGATAACGTTCGCCATAGCCCTGGGTAGCCAGGTTTTCCGGCGGCACGTCGTAGAAGTCGGTCAGGATGCGCGCCACAGTGGCAGCGCGCAGATCGGACAGCTGCAGGTTGGAGATTTCCGAGCCCACCGCGTCGGTATGACCTTCGATGAGGAAGGTTTCGCCGGGGTTGCGGTCGAGCAGCTGCAGCATGGCATTGGCGACATTGGACAGGGCACCAACCTGGTCACGGCTGATGGTGGCGGCGCCGGTGTCGAATGTCAGACCGCCCACTTCGAGCTTGCGCACGCTGTCGCGAACGCGGGCCGACCGCTTGACCTCGTCGATGGAATAGAGCCGGGCAACCTGCTCAACCGGTGGCTGGCTGAAGAAGACCTGGACTTCATTCTCGTCGGCATATTCAGCATCCAGCACGTAGTCCTGCACCGGAATGTTCAGGCTGAGCGGGGGCAGGTCACGACCCGGGTCACGCCATACATTGAGGTCGTTGTCATAGCGATCGTCAAAATAGGCGAGCACATATTCGCGGCCATCGGGATCAATGCGCGAGCGACGCAGCACGTCGCCATAGCGATTGCGGACGGTGATGATCTGGCTGCCATCGGGACGGGTGATGGTTTCGCGCACGCGGCCATTGCTCAGGTTTTCGTAGAAGATTTCGTCTTCCTGGGCATTGTAGAAGCGGTCGGTATCCTGGCCGATCGAGTTGACGATCAGCTGCGAGCCGATCTGCAGGATCACCTGGGTGATGGCCTGACCCGGATCGAGAGGCTGCAGAACGCCGGTACCGGCCGCCTGGCCAGTCGCCACGTCAGCCGCCTGTTCGGTGATGACGTTGTTCTGCTGCTGGCCGATCGTGGCGCCGGTATTGTCGATATTGGTGGTGTTGTTATTGGTGACGGTGGTCTGGTTGATGATCGTCACGTTCTGAGGCGTCGTTGGCTCCTCAAGGGCTGCAGCCTCAACCATCAGGCCTTCCTCGGCGGTGACGGCCTGGATTTCCATGGCCTCGAAGCGGGCCTGCGAGCTGGCATCGTCGGTCGGTGCCGGTTCTGCAGCGACTTCAGGCGCCGGCTGAGCCGATGCCTCGCCCTCTACCGGCGCTTCGGGATCCTTGGCGCTGTCGAGCACGGGGGCGACCTGCTCCTCGGTCACGCCTTCGGGCAGGGCTTCGACCTGTTCCACAGGCTGTTCCATATTGGGGACGGCCGGCAGTTCCAGGCCATAATTGGCCAGGCATGCGGTAACGTCAGCCACGCCAGCCTGGGCGCACAGATCAGCGATGGCCTGCTGGGCAGCAGCCATCTGGGCCTGGGCGGCAGCCTGGTCGCCACCGGCCATCATGTCGGCGATGGCGGCGTTGTAGAGATCGACCTGGACCTGCAGCTCGGCGCTGATGTCCATGGTGGGCGTAGCAGCTGGCGTTGCCTCTTCAGCCGGAGCGGGCTCAGCAATTGGTGCGGGTTCTTCAGCGGGGGCTGGTTCTGCAGCGGGTGCTGGCTCTTCTTCTGCAGTGGCTGCTGGTTCGGCAACCGGAGCAGGTTCTTCAACCGGAGCGGCCTCTTCTGCAACGGGCGCAGCTTCGGCCTCTGGTGCGGGCTCGGCTACGGGTTCAGGCGCGGGCTCTGCTACGGGTTCAGGCGCGGCTTCGGGCTCGGGCGCAATTTCGGCGGCAGGCTCGGGGGCTGCCTCAGGGGCAGGCTCGGCAGCCGGTGCTGCTTCCTCTACGGGTGCAGCTTCTTCCTCTGCGGGCGCAGCTTCAGCCGGCGCGGGTTCTGCAGGTGCCGGGGCAGCCGGTTCAGCCGCGACGGCGGCATTGGCCTCGACTGCCGCGATGCACTCCTCGATGCTGACATAGCCGGCAACGATACAGGCCTCGGTGAAGGTGCCCTCGGCAACAGCAAGGGCGGCGGCGTCGCCTGATGCCTGTGCAGTTGTATAGGCCTGATAGGCAGCGACAAGGTCACCGTCCTGGGCACGGGCGGTCATCGGCAGCATGGCCATCAGGCCGATGCTGGTGCCGGTAAGAAGCCAGTTTCTAAGGCGCATTGTTTTTTCCTTTAAGTCGATTGGCGATTGGGCCAAGCATCGCGGTGGCAGTGTGAATGCAGTCTGAATGGATTCAGTGCACTGCGATGTGATGTGACAATCCCGCAAGGCCAGAACGCCTGGGGTTTGCCATGGTTCCCTGCCCTGGCGCGTCATCACAGGCGCGGCGATAGTGGCGCGAATGCGGCATGCCGAACGAATTGGCTTGTGGTTGCGCTGTTGAGGCGGGCGTTCCCGTGCTAGGCCCAAGGGATGCAGCAAGCCATCGACACCATCATCATTTCCACCCAGGGCCAGGGACTGTACGAATTTACCCGTGCGGTGCAGGACTTCGTCAGCGCCGCTGACGTGGCAACCGGACTGCTGACCCTGTTTGTCCGGCACACCTCCTGCTCACTGCTGATCCAGGAAAACGCCGACGACGACGTCAAGACCGATCTTGACGGGTTCTTTGCGCGCCTGGTGCCGGAGGGCATGGACTGGCTGGTGCATACCACCGAGGGCGCAGACGACATGCCGGCCCATATCCGGGCAGCGCTGACGCAGACCTCGATCGGCGTGCCGGTCAGTCATGGGGCACCGGTGCTGGGCAACTGGCAGGGGATTTATCTTTATGAGCACCGCCGCCGACCCCATCGGCGCGAGGTGGTGCTACACCTTATTGGAGACCGATAGTGGATCTGGTGGCGCAATACTGGCCGTTCGTGGTGGGGCTGATGATCACGGGTGTATGCTCGGGCGTTGCGGCGGGACTGCTGGGCATTGGCGGCGGGGCGATCATCGTGCCGGCGCTGGCGACGGCCCTGTCGGCCATGGGCTATGATTCGGAGCTGGTGCAGCATGTGGCGGTGGGCACCTCGCTGGCGATCATCATTCCGACCGGCGTGGTCAGCGCGCGCTCGCACTACAAGCGCGGTTCGCTCGACAGTGCCGCGCTCAAGCTGTGGCTGCCGTTTATCGTGGCGGGGACGTTCATCGGCGGGCTGATGGCCGGCCTGTTCTCGGGCGACGTGCTGCGCATCGTGTTTGCGGTGATGGCTTTCATGATCGCCGGCAATATCGTGTTCGGCTTCCAGACCCGGCTGATGGGCCATCTGCATGGTTCGGCCCTTACGCACCGGATTTCGGCCAGCGTGGTCGGCTTTATCTCGGCGCTGATGGGGATCGGGGGCGGTTCGCTGACGGTGCCGACGCTGGTGGCGTTTGGCGCCACCATGCACACGGCCGTGGGCACCTCAGCGGCCATCGGGGTCGCCATTGCCGTATCGGGCACGCTGGGATTTGTGATTTCGGGCTGGGGCGTGGCCGGCCTGCCGCCGCTCAGCCTGGGCTATGTCAATCTGGTGGCGCTGCTGCTGGTGGCGGTGCTGGCGGCGCTGTGCGCGCCGCTGGGCGCGGCGCTGGCACACAAGCTGGACCAGAAGACGCTGAAATATGTCTTCGCGGGATTTCTGGTGCTGGTCGGCCTGAACATGCTGTGGAAGGTGCTGGCCGGATAAGGAGGGTTGGTGGGGACGGATTGACTACGGAGGACCGTCCCCACCGCCCAAGCCCCCTCAATGAGGGGTATTGGAACGTTTATTTCGTGCCGTCGTCCAGGTCCCACTGGACCTTGACGTTGATGGCAAAGCTCAACTCGCCGGCTTCGACCGGTACCGGTGAACCCGCGGCCATCTCGGCTCGCGCATACATGGGGTATGGCTGCGGCTCATTGAAGCCCTGGGTCTCGGAAATCGAGACAATATCGTCCAGCGTGCCGCCGGCGGCTTCGGCGTAGAGCGCGGCCTTGGCGCTGGCGTCGGCAAAGGCGGCCTTGCGCGCCTGGTTGTAGAGTTCGCCCGGATCGGCCACCGAGAAGCTGACGCCGTTGACGGTATTGGCGCCCACGGTCACCGATTTATCGAGAATGGTGCCCAGGGCATCGAGCTGGCGCACCTTGACGGTGACGGTGTTGCTGACCTGATAGCCATTGATCTTGGGCGGCAAGGTATAGCCATTGGCGTCGCGCTGCTCGGAATAGACATAGTTGGGATTGACCGAGAACCCCGAGGTCTGGATGTCGCGTGCCTCGATGCCGGCCTCCTTGAGGGTCGCGATCAGTTCGGCCATGGCAGCGGTATTGGCGTCGAGCGCCTCACGCGCGGTGGCGCCCTGGCTGGTGACGCCCGAATTGATCATCGCCATGTCCGGCGCCGCAGCAACTTCGCCCCGGCCTTCAATGGTGATCGTTCCGGCCAGGGCGGGCAGGGTCAGCCCGGTGAGCAGGGCGAAGGGAATGAGGGCAGCGAGGTGACGCATTGAATAACTCCGTGAGTTGATCGCGGGGACTAATCCCCATCCATTGCGTCAGTATTACGGCACGGATGAACCTGGGTTGAACGGCGCTGTGGATGAAGCGTTCACGATACGCCTTCTTATAAGTATGATTTATTGCCACGCTGCGCTTGCATGGTGCAGCACGGCTGGGGTAGTCACTGCGCTAGTATTTCAAGGCAGCAAGATGAGCGACATGGATTATCCGGACGGCATTCTGGTGGGTCGGGCGCGCGTGCCGGGCCATGATCACCCGCGCATTGTGACGGTACGCGATGGCGACCTGTTCGACATCACGGCCAAGGGACTGGCCACGGTGCGCGACATTGCCGAGAGCGGCCGGGCGGCAGAGCATGTGCGCAGCGCGCCGGGCGTGTCGCTGGGCTCGGCCCAGGCCGTGCTGGCCAATAGCGTGGCGGCCGATCATGATGCCAGCGTGCCGAGCCTGCTGTCGCCGATCGACCTGCAGGCCATCAAGGCTTCAGGGGTGACCTTTGTGGTGTCGCTGCTCGAACGGGTCATCGAGGAGCAGGCGCGGGGCGACAAGTCGCGTGCTGATGCACTGCGCAGCGAAATCCTCGACCTGATCGGCATGGATCTCAGCGAGCTGGTGCCGGGGTCGGATGCGGCCGTCAAGGTCAAGGCGGCGCTGATGGAAAAGGGCGTGTGGAGCCAGTATCTCGAAGTGGGGATCGGGCCGGACGCGGAAATTTTCACCAAGGGCCAGCCGATGAGCGCGGTGGGCTATGGCGCCGAAGTGGGGTTGCACCCGAGCTCGAGCTGGAACAATCCCGAGCCCGAAGTGGCGCTGCTGGTGACCAGTGCGGGGGCCATTATTGGCGCCACGCTCGGCAATGACGTCAATCTGCGCGACGTGGAAGGCCGCTCGGCACTGCTGCTGGGCAAGGCCAAGGACAATAATGCCTCGGCTTCACTGGGGCCGTTCGTGCGGCTGTTCGACGGCGATTTCACCCTGGAAACCATCAAGCAGTCCGAGATTGCGCTGCGGGTGGAAGGCGAAGACGGCTTTGTGCTCGAGGGCCATTCCTCGATGAGCCAGATCTCGCGCACCCCGGAATCGCTGGTGGCCGCGACGCTGGGCGCGCATCATCAATATCCCGACGGGCTGGTGCTGTATCTGGGCACCATGTTTGCGCCGGTGCAGGATCGTGGCGGCGCCGGCATGGGCTTTACCCACAAGCTCGGTGACGTCGTCTCAATCTCGACATCCAGTCTGGGTACCCTGTCCAACACAGTGAACCTCTCCACCAAATGCCCGCCCTGGACCTATGGCAGCAGCCATCTGCTGCGCGACCTGGCCAAGGCAGATCTCCTTTAGTCTCCTCCCGAAAGGCACCAAAAATGGCTGAAATTTACAAGAACCTCATCAATGGGGAATGGGTTGGCGGCGACGGCGTCGAGAACATCAACCCCTCCAATATCAGCGAAGTGGTCGGCGTTTACGCGCGGGGCACCGTCGAAGACACCAAGCAGGCCATTGCCGCTGCCAAGGCGGCGTTTCCGGCCTGGTCGCGCTCGGGCATTCTCGAACGCCATGCCATCCTGTCCAAGACCGCCCAGGAAATCCTGGCACGCAAGGCCGAACTGGGTGAACTGCTGAGCCGGGAAGAGGGCAAGACCCTGCCGGAAGGCATTGGTGAAGTGACCCGTGCGGCGCAGATCTTCGACTTTTTTGCCGGAGAAGTCCTGCGGCTGGCCGGCGAAGTGCTGCCATCGGTCCGGCCCGGCGTGGGCGTGGAGATCACCCGCGAGCCGATCGGGGTGATCGGCATCATCACGCCGTGGAATTTCCCGATTGCCATTCCCGCCTGGAAGATGGCGCCAGCCCTGGCCTATGGCAATACGGTGGTGATCAAGCCGGCCGACCTGGTGCCGGGGTCAACCTGGGCGATTGTCGACATTCTGCATCGCGCCGGCCTGCCGCATGGCGTGGTCAATCTGGTGATGGGCAAGGGCTCGGTCGTCGGCCAGACCATGCTGGACAGCAAGGACGTCAATGCCATCAGCTTTACCGGCTCGGTGGGCACAGGCAAGCGCGTGGCCACAGCCTCGATCGAGGTGGGCCGCAAGTTCCAGCTGGAAATGGGCGGCAAGAACCCGACCGTGGTGCTGGACGACGCCGACCTCAAGGTGGCGGTGGAAAGCGTGGCGCAGTCGGCCTTCTTCTCGACCGGCCAGCGCTGCACGGCATCGTCCCGGGTGATCGTGACCGAGGGCATTCACGATGCTTTCGTCGACGCGCTGTGCGAGCGCACCAAGAATCTGCGGGTGGGTGATGCCCTGGCCAAGGATACCGAAATCGGCCCCGTGGTCGATCCGGGCCAGCTCAAGCAGGATATGGACTATATCGCCATTGGCCAGGCCGAAGGCGCCACCCTGCGGGTGGGCGGCAATCGGGTGAACGCACCGACAGAAGGCTATTTCCTGCAGCCGACGCTGTTCACCGAAGCGACCAACCAGATGCGCATCAGCCGTGAAGAGATTTTTGGCCCCGTGGCCTCGGTCATTCGCGTCAAGAACTATGAAGAAGCGCTGGCGACGGCCAATGACACCGAGTTCGGCCTGTCGGCCGGCATCGTCACCACCTCGCTGAAATATGCGACGCACTTCAAGCGCAATGCCGAAGCCGGCATGGTGATGGTCAATGTGCCGACAGCGGGCGTGGACTTCCACGTGCCGTTTGGCGGTCGCAAGGGCTCCAGCTATGGCCCGCGCGAGCAGGGCAAGTATGCGGCCGAGTTCTTCACCGTGGTCAAGACAGCCTATACCGCTGCCGGCTAAGCCATATCGGCCGCTAACACATTCCGGACGGCCCCTGGCGCAAGCCAGGGGCCGTTTGGTTCTGGGCAGGGCCCGGCCGATCGCGGTGCAACTCTATTTTTGAATTCCAATTGACATAATAAATAGGCACTGCCACTCTCATGCCTATTGAGAGGGCAGAGCATGGTATTGCGCGGTACCAATCAGGAGCAGGCCCGGCCGTATAACCGGCGGATCGTGCTCGAATGCATCCGCAATGGCGGCCCGGCGACGCGGGGCGACATCGCCGCCCGGGTAGGGCTGACGGTGCAGACCGTCTCAACCATCGTGCGCGAGCTGGAAGAACAGAATTACCTGCTGTCGGTGCGCGAGGCGCCCAAGGGGCGTGGCCTGCCGCCGACCACGCTGCGCCTTAACCCGGATGGCGGCTATGCCGTGGGCGTTTCCATTACGCCGCTGGGCGTTGAGGCGGCGCTGATGAACCTGGCCGGCGACATGCTGGGCCGCGCCGCGCGCAGCCATGCCCATGCCAGTCCCAACGAGGCCTTTGCCCTGATCGGTGAACTGGTGGCCGAGATGCGGGCGTTGCGGCAGGACGGGCGCATCCTGGGGGTGGGCCTGGCCATGCCGGGCCCGTTCGACGTGCAATCAATGAGCTTTGTCGGGCCGACGACGCTGGATGGCTGGGCCGGGGTGCCGGTGCGGGCGCGGCTGGAAGAAGTGAGCAAGCTGCCCGCCTTCATCGCCGCCGATACAGTGGCGGCGGCGCTGGGCGTGCGGCTCTATGGCGAGGGCGCCGGGATCGGGCAGTTCTACTATCTGCATTTCGGCGTCGGCCTGGGTGGCACGATGATGCAGGACGGCGTGCCGGTGCGTGGCGCCTGGGGCAATGCCGGTGAAGTCGGCCATATTCCGCTGATGCCGGGCGGGCGCCTTTGTCCCTGTGGCAATGCGGGGTGCCTCGAGCGCTACCTGTCGCTGGACGCTTTCAGCAACCGCCCGGACGGTCAAAGCCAGGCGGACTGGGTGGCCGAGGTCACGCCGATCTTTCACAGCGCCATCCAGACCATCGAAAACCTGTTCGACCCGCAAACCATCGTGCTCGGCGGAATCGCACCGGGCGCGCTGATCACCCAGCTGGTGGCGACAACCGCCGTTCTGCCCAGCTCGATTTCAGCTCGCTATGACCGCACCACGCCGCGCGTCATCGCCTCGACCGGGCGCCAGTCGGTGATGCGGGGGGCGGCGGCCCTGGCGGTCTCCGGCGTCCTGTCGCCCCGGCAGGAGATCAGGTCTTCCCCCGATCGCGCGCCGAAGCGCGACCCCTTTTCGAACGGAATGGCAGCATGAGCGAGCCCCTTCTCGTCCTCGACAATATCACCAAGAGTTACGGGGCCGTGCAGGCCTTGCGCGGCGTGTCGTTCTCCATCGGCAAGGGCGAGGTCATTGCCCTGCTCGGTGACAACGGCGCGGGCAAATCGACCCTGGTCAAGATCATCTCGGGCGGGCTGGACGCCAGCTCCGGCAGCATGCGCTTTGAAGGCAAGCCCTTCGCGCCGAAATCGCCATCGGAGGCGAAGGCTGCCGGCATTGAGACGGTCTACCAGGACCTGTCGCTGTGCACCAATGTCGACGTCGTGGCCAATTTCTTCATGGGGCGCGAACTGACGCGGTCGTTTCTGGGCATCAAGGTGCTCGATGAACCGCGCATGGAAGAGCAGGTGGCCAAGGCCATGGCCACGGCCGGCACGCGCATTCCCTCGCTGCGCAGCAAGGTGGAGCACCTGTCGGGCGGCCAGCGCCAGGCCATCGAGCTCAACCGCTTCGTGCACTGGGGCGGCAAGCTGGTGCTGCTGGACGAGCCTTTTGCGGCACTGGGCGTGGAACAGACCAAGCGCGGACTGGAGATGATCCGCCAGGTGGCGGCGCAGGGGATCGGTGTGGTGATCATTACCCATATCATGCAGCAGGCCTTCCAGGTGGCAGACCGCATGGTCGTCATCCGCCAGGGCGTGGTGGCGGGCGATGTGCCGACCAAGCAGACAAACGCGGACGCAGTGATCGGCATGATCACGGGCGAAACCCTCACCGGGACCGGACCGGTAGGGGGCGTGACGGAGGGATCCGGTGCACAGGAGCGAAACGAATGAAGTACATGTTGCAATGGGGCATGGTTCTTCTGGCCGGCGCTGCCGGGATGGTGAACCCCGCCTATTCCCAGGAAAAGGGAACCGTCTATTACATGGTCCCGACCCTGCTCGACGAATTCCAGACCGGTTCGGTCAGCGCGCTCGAAATGTTCCTCGAGCAGGTCGGCTATGAGATGACCACGCTGAATGCAGACAACAAGACCGATCTGCAGCAGAGCCAGATGAATGACGTGATCACACTCGCGCCCAAGGCGATCATCCTGGCCGCGGTGGACTTCAACGCGCTGGCACCATCGGTGGAGGCGGCCCGCGCCGCCGGCATTCCGGTGATCGAATTCGACCGCCAGATCTCCTCGACCATGTCGGACTTCACCTCGGTGGCCGGCACGGTGGAGATCGGCTATGTGGCGGCCGAACAGGTCGAGCGCCTGCTGACCGAGAAGAACGGTGCGGTCAAGGGCAAGGTTCTGCAAGTGCTGGGCGACCCCGGCGACCCCTATACGCTCGACATCCAGATGGGGTTCGAGGAAAAGATGGCGGCCTTCCCGGACGTCATCATCATCAGCCAGCCGGCGATGATGTGGGAGGCCAGTAATGCGGGGACGATCGTCTCCGACCAACTGCTGGCCAATCCGGACATCGATATCGTGTTCAGCCATGCCGCTCATCTGTCGGTGGCCGCGGTGGCTTCACTGGAATCGGCCGGCAAGCAGCCCGGCGATGTCTATGTGATGAGCTCCAATGGAGCGCCGGTGGCGCTGCAGATGATCCGCGACGGCTGGATGCAGGTGGAAGTGGAGCAGCCGCTCTATGCCCAGGCGGCGGCCGTGGCCATGTTCATGGACAAGATCGTGGCCAAGCAGCCGATCGAGCCGGGTGAATATGACGTGCTCGGGCTGAAATCGGTGGTGACCAATGAAGAATGGGGTCCGACCATCAAGATCCCCGGCGCTGCCATCACGGCGGACAATGTCGGCGACGCGGCCTTCTGGGGCAATCTGCAGCCGCCCACCGAAGCCGTGACGCCGGTTCCCTAACCAGCAATGCCCCTTCCGCCACTGGCGGGAGGGGTCTGGTCCCGCCGCTTTTTGCGAGAAATGACGATGACGCCCCAATCCCGCCGCGTGCTCGAAGTCGTGCTCGACAACCTGGTCTGGTTCATGCTGCTGGCGGTGCTGGCGATCTTTTCGGCGACCATCCCGAACTATTTCCAGCCGGGTATCTTCGCCAATATCATCGAGCAATCCACCGTGCTGGGGGTGATGTCGATCGGCCTGGCGCTGGTGATCATTGCCGGGCACATGGACCTGTCGGTGGAATCGGTGGCGGCGCTGAGCGCCATGGCCGCCAGCATGGTGTTCGCCTCCTCGGGCATTGGCATGGGGGTCGAGCTGACGCCGGGCTGGCTGGTGGTGCCGGCCTCGCTGGCGCTGAGCCTTGCCGTCGGGGCGGCGGTCGGGCTGCTCAACGGCTATCTTGTCGTCAAGATCAAGATGAATGCCTTCATTGTCACGCTGTCGAGTTTCATCTGGGTGCGCGGGCTGGTGGTGGCGCTGTCGGGCGGCCGCTCGGCGCAGAACCTGGCCGACGAGCTGCGCTGGCTGGCGATCCAGCGCTTTTTGGGCCTGCCGCTGACCGCCTATATCGCCATTGCCTGCTTTGTCGGTTTTTCCTTCATGATGGCCAAGACGCGCTACGGCCGGCACCTGCTGATGATCGGCGGCAATGAGGCGGCCGCCTTCCGCGCCGGCATCAAGGTGGACAAGGTGCTGATGATCGCCTTTCTGCTCTCGGGCATGGTGGCCGCGCTGGCCGGGTGGTTGCTGGCGATCCGCACCTCTGGGGCCACGGCCAATCTGGGTACCGGCATGCTGTTCAATGCCTTTGCCGCAGTGGTGATCGGCGGCATCAGCCTTAAGGGCGGTGTCGGCGCGCTGCCGGGGGTCTATGCCGGTGTGTTGCTGCTGTCGGCGATCAATACGGCGATCAACCTGATGGGCCTGCCGGCGCATTTCACCCAGGTCATCCATGGCCTGCTGGTCCTGGCGGCGGTGCTGCTCGACACGCTCAAACAATCGATCCGGAAGAAACTGGCATGAGCATGACTGGACGCCTGGCAGGCAAGACGGCCCTGGTTATCGGGGCGGCGCGGGGCATCGGCAAGGGCACGGCGAAGCGCTTTGTCGAGGAGGGCGCCAACCTGGTGCTGGCCGATTTCGAGGAAGCGGCTGGGCGCGCCAGTGCCGCCGAGCTGGGCGGCAGTTTCATCCGCACAGACATTGCCCGCTATGCCGATGCCGAAGCGGCAGTGGCGCTGGCCGTGGCCTCCTATGGCCGGCTCGACATCGTGGTGCAGAATGCGGGGATCTATCCCTGGCAGCTGATCGAGGACACGACGCCGGAAGACTGGGACCGGGTGATGGCGGTCAATCTGCGCGGCAGCTTCAATGCGGCCAAGGCGGCGCTGGAGCCGATGCGGGCGCAAAAATATGGGCGAATCCTGTTCACGTCCTCGATCACCGGGCCGCATGTGACCAGCCCCGGGCATGGCCACTATGCTGCGAGCAAGGCGGGGATCAACGGCTTCATCCGCTCGGCGGCGCTGGAATTTTCCGGCTATGGCATCACCGTGAACGGGGTGGAGCCGGGCAATATCCTGACCGAGGCGATGCAAGAGCACCGCGGCCCGGCCTTTATCGCCGATATGGAAAGCGCCATTCCGCTCGGGCGGCTGGGCAGTGCGCGCGATGTCGCCAATGCCTTCCTGTTCCTCGCCTCGGACGAGGCCAGCTACATTACCGGCACCACCATCGTGGTGGATGGCGGCCAGTTGCTGCCCGAGGGCAATGACTTCCGCATCGTACCCAGCGGGGTCTAGACGCGACGCTGCCGGGAGCTGAAGGCAGGCAAGGCGGCCAGCGCCTTGAGCGGCGCGTGGCTTGTCAAAGCGGACGGACTGGCTCAAGACGGGGCGTTGCCACCAGCCGCGCGAGAAACAGCATGCCCGATAGACCGTCCATCCTGGCGCCGTTCAAGCATGAGACCTTCAGGCTGTTGTGGACCGCCACGCTGGTGTCCAATCTGGGGGGGCTGGTGCAGTCGGTGGGTGCCGGCTGGATGATGACGACGCTGACCGACTCGCACAATATGGTGGCACTGGTGCAGGCGTCGACCACGCTGCCCATCATGATCTTTTCCCTGGCTGCCGGCGCCCTGGCCGACAATTTCGATCGCCGCGTGGTGATGCTGATCGCGCAGGGCGGGATGGCGCTGGTGTCGGTGCTGCTGGCGGTGCTGGCCTTCATGAACCTGATGAGTCCCTGGCTGCTGCTGTCGCTCACATTCATGATCGGCGCCGGGACGGCATTGTTCAATCCGTCCTGGCAGGCGTCGATGGGCGATATCGTGCCGCGCAGCGATCTGCCCGGCGCGGTGACGCTGAACGCCATGGGCTTCAACATGATGCGCAGCGTCGGCCCGGCAGTGGGCGGGCTGATCGTGGCGCTGGCAGGCGCCGCAGCGGCGTTTACGCTCAATGCGCTGACCTATCTGCCGCTGATCACCGCGCTGCTGCGCTGGAAGCCGGAGCGGCCCGCCAACCGCCTGCCGCGCGAAGGCTTCGGCAGCGCCATTCTGGCCGGCATCCGCTATGTGTCGCTGTCGCCCAGCCTGACCACGGTGCTGTTCCGCAGCTTCCTGTTCGGGCTGTCCGCCGTTGCGGTTCTGGCGCTGCTGCCCTCGGTGGCGGCCGAATATGTGGGCGGCGGGGCGCTGGCCTATGGCACCCTGCTGGGCTGCTTCGGTCTGGGGGCGATTGGCGGCGCGTTCATCAATGGCCGGGTGCGCGAGCGCTTCAGCAATGAGTGGATTGTGCGGGCGGCCTGTATCGGTTTTGCGCTGAGCTGCGCGGGGTTGGGGTTCAGCCGAGACCTGATCCTGAGCCACGCCGTGCTGGTGCCGGCGGGGGCATGCTGGGTGCTGTCGATGAGCCTGTTCAACGTGTCGATTCAGCTGTCATCGCCCCGCTGGGTGGTGGGCCGGGCGCTGTCGCTCTACCAGACGGCGACGTTTGGCGGCATGGCGATGGGCAGCTGGCTGTGGGGCGTCAGCGCCGACGCGTTCGG
This sequence comes from Devosia sp., assembly GCF_030689745.1. Lineage (GTDB taxonomy): Bacteria > Pseudomonadota > Alphaproteobacteria > Rhizobiales > Devosiaceae > Devosia > Devosia alba. The sequence goes on along the minus strand of NZ_JAUYGL010000146.1, from coordinate 34,705 downwards.
GATTGACTGGGCGCTGGCCATGGCCGCGCTGGTACTGGTGTTTTGCGCGCTGGTGGGGTTCATCCTGCCGCTGCGGGAGTTTGAATCGCGCGATCTGGGCCCGCTCAACACCTTCAACGAACCGGTGCTGCGGCTGAACCTGACCCCGCGCAGCGGGCCGATCATGGTGATGGTCGACTATCGCATCGCCCAGGATGACATTCCCAGGTTCCTGGCGCTGATGACCGAGCGACGCAAGGTGCGGCTGCGCGACGGGGCGCGGCAATGGGCCCTGCTGCGCGATCTGGAGCAGCCGGATCTATGGGTGGAAAGCTACCATGTGCCGACCTGGGTGGATTATGTGCGGCACAATCTGCGGCGCACCAAGGCGGATGCAGAGAATTTCTTGGCCTTGCGGACCCTGCACCAGGGCGATGGCCCGCCGCAGGTGCACCGGATGATCGAGCGGCAGACCGTGCCGCTGGCCGACGAGACGCCGCTGCGCAGCGTGCCCGAGGTTTAGAGGCAGGGGCCGGCCCCTCCTAGCCTCCCCCTGAAGGGGGAGGGACAGATCGGCGGGCCCTGAAGGCTCAGGCGACCTGGGCGAAGCGCTCATCGAAGGCATAGCCGGCGCCGCGGACGGTGCGGATGGGGTCGGTTTCGCGACCGCGATTGATGGCGCGGCGGAGGCGGCCGATATGGACGTCGACGGTGCGCTCGTCGACATAGACATCATTGCCCCAGACGCCATCGAGCAGCTGCTCGCGCGAATAGACGCGGCCGGGATGGCGCATCAGATATTCGAGCAGGCGGTATTCGGTGGGGCCAAGATGGACGTCGCGGGCGGCGCGGCGAACGCGGTGGGTGGTGCGGTCGAGTTCGAGATCGCCGACCTTGAGGGCGGCAGTGACCAGATTGGGATTGGCGCGGCGCAGCAGGGCGTGGATACGGGCGATCAGTTCGGGCACCGAGAAGGGCTTGACCACATAGTCGTCGGCACCGGTGGCCAGGCCGCGGACACGCTCTTCCTCTTCACCGCGTGCGGTGAGCATGATGATCGGCACGCGGGCGGTTTGCTCGCGGGCGCGCAGGCGACGGCACATTTCGATGCCGGAGATTTCGGGCAGCATCCAGTCGAGCAGGATCAGATCGGGCAGCTTGTCCTGAATGGCCTGGGCCGCTTCGTCGCCGGTTTCGGCGGTGACGACGCGGAAGCCCTCGGCTTCGAGGTTGTAGCGCAGCAGGATGGCGATATCGCCTTCGTCTTCGACAACGAGAATGGTAGCGGGCATGGGTGCAACCCCGTTTTAGGACAAAGGAAGGCCGGTTTGCCTGGTGAGGCCGGGAAGTGATCCGCGCGCCATCACCATGCTAGCCAACTGGGCCGAAATGTTCCGACGGATCGAAGGTCATGTTACGCCTTGATCTGGGTGCGATGCAGTTCCTGGATATCGCTGGTGAGCTGTTTGCCGGTCTGCAGGTAATAGGCGTGCTCGGCGATGTTGGTGGCGTGGTCGCCAATGCGTTCGAGGTTCTTGGCGCAGAACAGCAAATGGGTGCAGGGCGTGATGTTGCGCGGATCTTCCATCATGTAGGTGAGCAGTTCGCGGAACAGCGAGGTGTACATGGCATCGACTTCGTCGTCGTGGTTGCAGACCTGGATGGCGGCGGCAGCGTTGCGGCTGGAATAGGCGTCCAGCGAATCCTTGATCTGGCGCAGCACCAAGGCCGTCATGTTCTTGACGCCATTGTAGAAGGTGGGTTGCAGGCTCATGCCTTCGAGCTTGAGCGAGCGGCGGGCCAGTTGCTTAGCCATGTCGCCGACGCGTTCGAGGTCGTTGGCGACGTGGATCGAGGTGATGATGGCGCGCAGGTCCGAGGCCATGGGCTGGCGGCGGGCAATCATCGAGACGGCCATGTCGTCGATATTGCGCTGCATGTCGTCAATGCGCTGATCGGCGATGATGGTCAGATCAGCCAGTTCGCGATCCAGCTTGAGCAGGGCCTTGGTGCCGTTCTCGATGGCGAGTTCGACCTGGCCGCCCATCTCGGCGATGGATTGGGCCAGCTGGATCAGCTCGTCGCTATAGGCGGTAACGATATGGTCGGTGCCGGTGGCGGGCATGGCAGTCTCCTCTTATGTCCGTGCGGGGATCAGCCGATACGGCCCATGATGTAGTCCTGGGTCTGCTTGTGCTCGGGGTTGGTGAAGATGTCTTCGGTGACGCCTTCCTCGATCAGCTTGCCCAGATGGAAAAACGCGGTCTTCTGGGAAACCCGGGCGGCCTGCTGCATCGAGTGGGTGACGATGACGATGGTGTAGTTTTCGCGCAGTTCGTCGATCAATTCCTCGATGATGGCGGTGGCGATGGGGTCAAGCGCCGAGCAGGGCTCGTCCATCAGGATGACCTGGGGGCCGACGGCGATGGCGCGGGCGATGCAGAGGCGCTGCTGCTGGCCGCCCGACAGGCTAGTGCCGGGCTCGTTGAGGCGATCCTTGACCTCTTCGAACAGGCCCGCCTTGCGCAGCGAGGAGACCACGATCTCGTCGAGATCGGTCCGCGAGCGGGCGAGGCCGTGGATTTTGGGGCCGTAGGCGACGTTCTCGTAGATCGATTTGGGGAAGGGATTGGGCTTCTGGAACACCATGCCGACGCGGGCGCGCAACTCGACGACATCGAGATTTGGATCATAGACGTCATCGCCATCGAGCTTGATGCTGCCGCCGACCCTGGCGCCCTCGATCGTGTCGTTCATGCGGTTGATGCAGCGCAAGAAGGTCGACTTGCCGCAGCCCGACGGGCCGATAAAGGACGTCACCGCCCGATCGGGAATGTCGATGGAAATGCCGAACAGGGCCTGCTTGTCGCCATAGTGTACGGTGACGTCGCGGGCGGAGAGGCGCGTCTCGCGTTCCAACACGTCTAGGGGGTTCATACTTTGATCCACTGTCTTGGAGGTCAATTTGATCTTTCCGGCAATCATATCCATTTGGGTCCCCTCAAGCGCGCTTCTCAAGGCGCGAACGCAGGAAGATGGCAATGGCATTGAGCATCAGCATCAATCCCAACAGTACGATGATGGCCGCCGAGGTGCGGGCTTCGAAGAAATTGCGGTTTTCGTTACCCTGCCAGAGATAGATCTGGACCGGAAGCGCGGTTGCCGAATCCATCGGGCTGGACGGGATGTTGGCGATGAAGGCGCTCATGCCGATCAGCAGCAGGGGCGCGGTTTCGCCCAGGGCCTGGGCGACGCCAATGATGGTGGCGGTCAGGATGCCCGGGAAGGTCATGGGCAGCACGTGATGGAACACGGTCTGGTTGCGTGAGGCGCCCAGGCCCAGGGCGGCCTGCCGCAGCGATGGGGGCACTGCGCGGAGCGAGGAGCGTGTCGCAATGATGATCGTCGGTAGCGTCATCAGGGTCAGAACCAGACCCCCGACGATGGGCGCCGAGCGCGGCAAACCAAAATAGTTGATAAACACGGCTGCGCCGAGCAAACCAAAGACAATCGAGGGCACGGCAGCCAGATTGTTGATATTGACCTCAATCAAGTCCGTCCACCGGTTCTTGGGCGCAAATTCTTCCAAATAAACAGCGCTGGCAACGCCAATCGGCACGGCGAGAACGATCACCACCATCATCATGTAAAGCGAGCCCATGAAGGCACCGGCCAGACCGGCTGAGGCGGGCGCAGAGCGGCTATCGACGTTGGTGAATATGTGCCCCGCAAAATCGAAACGAATGATGCCCTGTTCCAGGAACTGGTCGGCAAGCTGGCGAGTTTCCGGTGCTAGCTGCTGTCGGGCATCGGGCTGGGATCGGTCGATTGTGCCCTTTAGCCAATTGTCGGTATTGGCGGACCCGAGGATGGACACCGGCATGGTCTGGCCAAGCACGTCGGGATTGGCGAAATACTGATCACGCAGCTGGAAACGCGCTGCCGTTGTGACCAAGTCGAGCAGATCGCCGGTTTCGATCTCAAACTCTGGCACCTGCGCGCGGATCGCTGTTTCAACGACGGTATTCCAGTTCGACAGCGTCACGGCCCGCTGCCAGTTGGAATAGGCGCGCTGATAGTCAGCATCCGAGTTGCTGTCCTCCCGCTGCGGCTGCGGTCCGCCTTCGATCAGTTCGGGATCAAAATAGGCTTCCAGATGCAGCGTGGACTGCCAGAAAGAAGGCATGCCTTTGGAAAGGATCATGCCGAAGAGGATGGCAACAAAGCCAAGCGCCGCGACAATTGACAGGATGCCGGCCCAGCGGAACAGAACCTCGCTGCGGTGGCGTCGACGAAGGCCCTTGCGGACTTGTTCGCGGTTGCGGCTGCCCGGTGAAGCCGCAGAGAGCAATGTGTCGGTCATGGCTATTCGTATTGCTCCCTGAATTTCCGTACGATGTAGAGAGCCATGACATTCAGCAGCAACGTCATGGCGAACAAGGTCAGACCAAGCGCGAAGGCCACCAGCGATTGCGGGCTGGTAAAATCGGCGTCACCCGTTAGCTGGTTGACGATGCTTACTGTAACCGTTGAAGTCGGCTCGGCAGGATTGAAGCGCAGCACGGGGCTATTGCCGGCAGCCAGCACTACAATCATCGTCTCACCAATGGCGCGGCTTACCGCGAGAAGGACGGCGCCCACAATGCCAGGCAGTGCAGCTGGCAGCAACACATTGCGGATGGTTTCCGACTGCGTCGCACCCAGGCCAAGGGATCCATCGCGCATGGCCCGGGGAACCTGGGCGATGATGTCGTCACTGAGCGAGGAAATGAACGGGATGATCATGATGCCCATCACCACGCCGGCTGTGAGCGCGCTGGTGGCATTGATATCGATGCCCACGGCGTCGCCAGCGGCAGCGAAGAAAGGCCCGACAGTCACCAGGGCGAAGAAGCCGTAGACGATGGTGGGAATGCCGGCGAGAACCTCGATGATCGGCTTGACGACGTTGCGCACCCGCTCATCTGCGTACTGTGACAGATAAATCGCTGACATCAGCCCGATCGGGACCGCAACTAGCATAGCGATGATGCTGATCATGACTGTGCCCCAGAGCAGCGGCAGCAGACCATATTCGCCCGCCGAGCCGGTGCCAGCACTCTGGAAGCGCGGATTCCATGTCGTGCCGAAGAAGAAGTCCAGGGGGTTGATAAAGCTGAAAAACCGCAAGGCATCGGAGAGCAGCGACAGAACGATGCCCAGCGTGGTGACAATGGCCACGGCTGAGCAGGCCATAAGGGCAATACGCACGAAGATTTCGACTTCGGTACGTGCGCGCAGCCGAGGGCCGATGCGGCGCTGCGCCCAAAACAAGCCGCCAGCCCCGATCGCTGCTGCGGCAGCGAGCACTGCGAGAAAGGATATCTGTTGGTAACTGGCAAAGACTTGTGCTGCCACAACTTCTGTCGCGGAGGGCTCGCCGACAACGCCGTAGCCGCTGGCAATGGCTTTCACGCGGGCAATTGCCGCCTGCAGCTGCATCTGTGACAATTGTGCTGTTTCCGGCGGCAATTGCGCCACAATGAAACTATTGGTGACCTGTTCGCTGAATAGCGCCCAGATCCCGATTATGACCATAGCTGGCAAAACCGCAAAGAGAGCCGCCAAGACGCCGTGGTAAATGGGGCGGGAATGCAGGTGCTGGCTTTTGTTGCCAGCGAGCTTGCGGCTGCGGGACCAGCCAACCTGATAGGAAAATGTAAGAAGAACCAGGAGAAGTGCGGCAATGACGAGAGCGTTCACGGCGAACCGGTCCTTCCTGAGGGGAGAGGCTATCTAGCCCATGGTATTCAGGCTTGTAGTGATGGACCCCGGCAAAGCCGGGGTCCATCACATTAGCGCATACGATTACTGAGGCTGGTACTGTTCGGCGTTGTTGAACGCGTCCAGCTGTGCAGCAAGGAACTCGCTGGAAGCAGGCACCAGACCAGCGGCTTCAAGCGTGCCACCAGCACCGGCCATCTGCTCGGACAGGAAGAAGGCAACGTAGTCTTCAATGCCAGGGATCACGCCGATATGGGCGCCCTTGACGTAGAACTGCAGCGGACGGGAAACCGGGTAGTCGCCCGAAGCGATGGTCTCAAGCGAGGGCTCGACGCCCGAAACGGTGGCAACCTTGAGGCTGTCGCGGTTCTGGTCGTAGAAGGACAGGCCGAACACGCCGACAGCTTCGGGGTTGGACTGCAGACGGGCCAGAGTTTCGGTGTAGTCGCCAGCGATTTCCACAACCACGTCCTGACGGGGGGTCAGGCAAGCAGCTTCCATGGCGTCTTCATCCATTTCCGGCAGTTCGGCAGCTTCGCAACCGATAGCGAGGACGCGTTCGTCGAACACTTCGCGCGTGCCGTGGTTGGTGCCGGGGATGGCGATGAAGATGGCCTGATCGGGCAGGGACGCATCGATATCGGACCAGTTGGTGTAGGGATTGGCGACCATTGCGCCGTCAACAGGAACCTGCGCTGCGATGGCCTTGTACAGGTGCACGGGCTCAAGGGCGAAATCGCCCTGTTCGATTCCGGTGGCAAAGACGATGCCGTCAAAACCGAAAACGATCTCGCGGACGTCTTCAACGCCATTGGCCTGGCAGCTTTCCAGTTCTCTTGCACCCATCTTGCTTGACGAGTTAGCGATGTCGAGCGTGGCTTCGCCGACGCCTTCGCACAGCTGACGCTTGCCGCCGCCCGAACCGCCGCCGGCAACATTTGGCGTGTTGAAATCGGGGAACGCGTTGCCGAATTCTTCGGCAACGATCGAAGAGAAGGGAAGAACGGTGGACGAGCCAGCGATCTGAATGGTGTCGCGCGACTGGGCGAAAGCGGCTGGGGTGCCGAATGCGACAAGCGCGACGACGGCAGCACTGGCGAAGATTGCAGACTTCATGGGAATTTCCTTTTCGGAATTCAGTTCAAACCCGGCGGGCCGATCCGAGACATCATCCCTGGCGCCGCCCTTTGACGAGGCCGACCATATGGGGGGCGTGCGACTGTTTTATTGCAGTTCCGTGACGCGTTTGTGACAGTTTATAGCTTTGAAAACAAAGCGTTATTCTGGGAACGAGGCAAAATTTGCCGCGCTGGCGGCGGATCTATTGTGACAATCGCGGCGGGGCGTGCAGACTCAGTGCCCAGGGGCCGGTCCCGTCCAGCTGCCAGTCTAATCCCCGATTGTGACAGCGCTATTATGACCGGCCCGGCAGGCCGGACGGCGCCTTCAGCGCAGCAGGGGACGCACTTCGGCCTGGACCTTGCGCATCAGCGGCAGGAAATTGGCGATCATGTGCGAGGTGGAGGCGCGCGCGGTCTGGGCGCCAATATTGAGCGCAGCCACGGTCTGGCCCCCGGCATTGAGCAGCGGCACGGCGATGGAACACAGGCCCAGCTCAAGCTCCTCATCAATGACGGCAAAACCCTGGGCGGCCACGACGGCCAGTTCGGTGGTGATGGCAGCCAGATCGGCCTTGGTCTTGGCGGTATAGGCGATCAGGTTGGAGCGGCCCAGAATATCGGCGGCAAGCGGGGCGGGCAGGGCGGCCAGCATGATGCGCCCCATCGAGGTGCAGTAAGCGGGCATATGAGCGCCTGCGCCCAGATTGATCGACATGACGCGGCGATGCGCGGCGCGGGCGATATAGAGAATCTCGGTATTGTCGAGAACGGCGGCCGAGGAGGATTCGTGGATCTGGGCGGACAGGGCATCCAGATAGGGTTGAATCAGCCGGGGCAGCGGCGTGGCGGCCAGATAGGAGTGACCCAGATTGAGGATGCGCGGCGCCAGGCGAAAGAACTTGCCGTCATAATTGGCGTAGCCGAGATGGGTGAGGGTCAGCAGGCAGCGGCGGGCGGTGGCCCGTTCGAGGCCCGTGCGGCGGGCGACATCGGTGATCGACAGGCTGGCGTGCTCCTCGTCAAAGCACTCGATGACCGCCAGACCCTTGACCAGGCCGTTGATGATGTCGCCGTCGCGCATGGGAGCTTCCGTCACATTGGGCGCTGACCGAACACAGAGCGCCTGGCGCACAATAGGCGGCGCACCGGCAGGGGGCAATGACGTTGCCTGCCCAGACATCACTTGCGCCGGCGCGGCGTGATGGGACATGTTGCCGGTCCCTGGCGAACCATCGCCGATCATGAGGATGACCATGTCCGACGCTCTGGAAGATGCCGCACTCGCCCTGTTTGAGGCCCGCCATACATCCCGGCCGATCACGGCTTTTCCGGCAAGCTGGGTGCCCCAGACGCTGGCGGAGAGCTATCGTCTGCAGGATGCGGTGATGCGCCATGAGGGCGCGGCAGGCGGCTGGAAGGTGCTGGCAGGGGGCGAGGGCGAGCCGATGTGCTCGCCGATCCCGAAATCGCGTTACCATGACAATGCGGCCACGCTTGATCAGGCCGGGCTGATGGTCTTTCTGAGCGAGGTGGAGGTGGCCGTCAAGCTGGGGCGGACGCTGGCCCGCAAGGCCACGCCCTATACGCCCGAAGACGCGGCGGCAGCGATTGTGTCGGTGCACCCGGCGCTGGAAATGTGCGCCAGTTCATTTGCGGAAGCCGCCGAGGCGCCATCGCTGCTCAAGATGGGCGATCTGCAAAGCAATGCCGCGGTGATCGTGGGGGCGCCGCTGACCCCGCCGACGACACTGGATTTTGCCAGCCTGCCGATCGAGCTGCGCTATGGCGGCGCAGCAGTGGCCCAGACCGAACAGGGCGCCTCATGGCAGGAAATTGTCGCTGCCATTGCCTGGCTCGCCAATCACGCCATCAGCCGCGGGCTGGCGCTGAATGCGGGCGATGTCATCATCACCGGGGCGCGCCTCAAATATCCGGCGACGGGGCCGCTGGCCATCGAGGCCGAACTGGCCGGCATGGCGCCGGTGCAAGTGACGCTGCGCTAGCGGCAACTGCCGTGAGGGGCGGTGGTTGGGGCCGGGACAGCGCAAACCGCTGTCCTCGGCAAACCGGCGGTCTTGGCCGCGTCAGCCTTGGCCGCGTCAAATGGGGAGCGCTGGCGCGACGGGGCACGCCCAAGAGCGCATTTGACCCCTGCCGTTAGCGCGTGCTACCAGCCAACAAAATGCCGAAAACTCGGCATGGGGCCCATAGCTCAATGGTTAGAGCCGACCGCTCATAACGGTCTGGTTCCAGGTTCGAGTCCTGGTGGGCCCACCAACTAATCCCTTGATACTGCATAGTTTTGCCCTCCATTTACGGACGGCACATGGGTTTTGCCAACCGAGCAAGCCCACGCACCGGCCTGGTAAAGTTCAGAATTTTGCCCTTGGCTTTGAGATGATCGGGCGCAAATCGTGCCGAGACGCGCCGGGTGGGCGCGCAAGCCATCCGAACACTTTCGGGACAACATCCGTGCCACGACCGCCGGAGTTTGCTCAGATGCGCCGCGAGACACCGGCATCACTACCCGATGCGGGCTTGCGCCTTGTAAGCGGGCGTTAACTTTGGCGCACGGTATCGCTTTGCATTTACCCAACATACTAAGCTGCCTGCCTATCCTGAGGACCTGAAGCGCCACATGGCGTCGGTACTGAGGTGAGTGACGTGAGCCGATTTGCTGGATTGTTGAATACCGGTGTCCTGGCCGTTGGATTGACCATGCTGTCACTGACGGGCTGCTCGACAGCCAACCTGAGCAGTTTCGGCACCAGCAGTGCCAGCATCCCCGAATTGCGGGCCGGATCCAGCTATACGGCCGATGTCGCACTGGCCGAGGCGCGCGGCCATTTTCACGGCAATGATTTTGGCTACTCAGCGGCGCTCTACAAGAAGGTTGTCGAGTTGTCGCCAAATGATGCGCAGGGCTATATCGGGCTGAGCGCCTCCTATGACCGGCTGGGACGGTTTGACCTGTCAGACCGCGTCTATGCGGCGCTCTACAAGATTTCCGGTGGCACCGCGCAATACTACAACAATGTGGGCTACTCCTATCTGCTGCGCGGCAATGCCGTGGGTGCGCTGACAAATTTCCGCAAGGCAGCGGCGCTCGACCCCAATAATGCGGTGATCGACAACAATATCCAGATGCTGGCCTACTCATCGGCCAGGTCGCGCGCCTGACCCGTGGTCAGGCGCCCGGGCTGGTCTGAGCGGCTAGGCCGGGGGCACGCGATCTTTCCAACGTCTTGCCACCCGCGGGCCAGCGCATAAAAGCGTCAGGCTTTCAGCATGTGCACCGGGCTGTCATTTCCCGGCGGCCAGCGACGATGTGCGATGGGCGTTGTCTGGATCAGGGGCTGGGGGCGGCAACCGCGTCGGACGGGATGACCGAGCCATTCCTGCCAAGCCCGACCGTGGACCTCATCGACGCCGGGTCGATCGTTTCACGCTCGAGATTGGCCTTGACCGCATTGCCCGAACTGAAGGCGACGCGATCTGTGTGCTGCAGATAGTCATAGGTGCAGCCACTGAGCAGCAGGGCAACAGTGAGGAGCACGGCAACAGTCCCCGCCATGCGGGATGGGCGCAGCGGGCTCAATTGGTCGCCTCCGATCCAAGATCGATGATGTAGCCATAGGGACCGACGATCCCCTCGCCGGTCTGGAAGCTGCGGATCATCTTGCGGGTCACTTCCATTTGCCCGAGGGCGAAGAACTCAAGGTCATTGGCGGCCTGGGTCGCGTCCAGCGGCGACGCGGGGGTCTGGCCGGCAACGGAGGGCTGGACCAGGCGCGGCGTAACGATGACGACAAGTTCGGTGTCGTGCTTCTTGTAGCCCGACGATTTGAACAGGGAGCCGAGAATGGGCACGTCGCCGATCCAGGGCAACTGATCCTGGCTGAGGCTGGTGTCGGCCTGGATCAGGCCGGCAACCGAAAAGCTCTGCCCGTCGCGCAACTCGACAGTGGCATCGAGATTGCGGGTGTTGAAGATGGGGTCGCCGCCGGCGGTATAGCCACCGATAACGCTGACCTCGGGCGCCAGGTGGATCTGGATGCGGTCGCCCAGCACCATGGGCGTAAAGGTCAGCCGGACGCCGAAATCGCGGTAGTTGAGCGTGACATTGCCATTGGGATCGGCGACGCGAATGGGGACCTGGCCGCCGGCCAGAAAGCTCGCCTTGACGCCCGACAGGGTGGTCAGATTGGGTTCGGCCAGGGTGCGGACCAGGCGCTTGCCTTCCAGCGCCTTGATCGTGGCATTCAGGCTGATGCCCGAAACGCCCGCCAGAACACTGGTGGCGAATGAGGAGAATGAACCGGCATTGGCCGCCGGACCGCCCGCGCCCCCGCCAATGCTGGCCTGGACGCCGCCGATCGAGCCGCCCCAATTGATCCCCAGCTCACGGCCCGCGTCGCGCTGGGCTTCGAGAATGCGCACCTCGAGATTGACCTGTTGGCCGCCCACCAGCGTTATGGTGTTGACCACGGCGGGGCTGCCATACTGGGCGACGATCTCGAGGGCCTTGTCCATCGACAAGGAGTCGGGGACCGTTCCGGCGAGGCGAACCCGACCGTTGACGGTGGAGACCTGGATACTGGAGCTTGGCACCGCCGCGCGAATGGACTGGGCGATATCGGCGGTGTCGGCGCCTACTTCGACAGCGAGCAGACCGATCGGCACGCCGGTGCTGGAGTAGAGATTGACGGTGGTGGTGCCAAAGGTCTTGCCCACCAGATAGAGCGAACGATCGGTGATGGGTTGGGCTTCGGCAATGGTGGGGTCAGCGGCCACGATCTTGTCGACCGGGCCAGAGACGGTCACCGTCACCGCCTGGGAGACCGGCATGTTGATGCGCAGTACCGAGGTGGTGGACAGATCGTAATGCACGGTCTGGGCCATGGCCTGGCCGGCGCCGGCGAGCAGCAGTATTGCGGCGGCGCGCAGCAGGGTCGTCACTATGAATGTGCGCAGATTGCCTGGGGCTTTTGTCATCTGTTCGCTTCGTTGTGGTTCGTCGGTTGATCGGAGCCTATCTGGCCTTGATCAATGCCGCCTTAATGGGTCACCGTGGCTCCCGGGCACTGCCCGGGTTCCAGAACGGGCTGGTGATCCGGATGGACTGATTGGTGTTGAGCTCGGCGATGGCGTCCGGTTCGGCGAAATCTGTCATCGCGCGCAGGGCCAGGGTCAGCGGCCCGAGCGAGGACGCATTGACCAGGATTTCGGCCTGCTCCTCATCGAGTTCCAGCGTGGCAATGGCATGATCGGCAAAGATCTCGGCGCGTGGATTGTCCGGATCGGCGGGGGCGCCGGTCTGGCCGGTTTCGCCCAGCCGTGTGTTGATCGCCAGGACACGGGCATTGCGCAGGACCGTTTCCGAGGTCTGACCGGCAGATGAAGGGCGGGTCAGAATGACGTCGACATGATCATTGGGCACGATGAAACCGCCGGAGGCGGCTTGGGCCGACACCGTTACGGAGACGCCGCGCATGCCGCTTGCCAGAACCGCCGACAGATAGCCCTGGGCATTGCGGGCCAGCTTGTCCTCGCGAATTGGGTCGCCAGCGAAGATCTCAAAGCGGGCCAGCGTGCCCGTCATCTCGGCTATGGCCTGGGGCGCATCGTCTTCGGTGACATAGTGGGTGTTGATCGCGTCAGTGGGCCAGTATTCCCAGGCGACCGTGGTTTCCGAAAGTTGCTGGCCAATGCCGATGGCTTGCGTGGCGACGAGAATGCGGGTGCCCGTTGGCGGTGGTGCGACGTCGGCGACAACGCTGGGCACGACCTGCTCGGGCGCTGGGCTGGAAACCAGCAGGGCAGCGAGGCCACCTGCGGCCAGCGCAATGACCAGCAGGACCAGCCGGGCCGGTTTGAACATCGAGCTGCGCGGCAAGAAAAACCTGCTCTTGTGTTCAGCGGCAGCACCCCATTGCAGGCCATTGCGCAGTTCATCAAAATTCCGGCGCTCGCCAATGCGGCGCTCGGGTCCGGAATAGGTGTCGGAATTTGCCACACGACGATCGCCCATGCGGCGCTCTTCGCGCATCTGGCCGGAGCCGCTGTCATCTGAGTCCGTAAGACTGACCCGTGGATGCCGGCGCCGCTCAATCCCGGTCAGCTCGGGCGCCTGGGCGGCCGGCTGGCCAGTAGCGGGCGCTGGCGCAGTTCGCGCATTGTCCGTTGCGGCATCAAGTGAAACACGCCTGAGCAAAACAGCCTCGCAGATGCGATCGGCTGGTTGGGATTGACCGCAAAAAAGGACCGTCGCACCACTAGCCTAGCGATGAGCAATCACCGTTGCCTTTTAAAACGGGCATAAATTGTCGTTTCGATCTTAAGGGCTTGGTCAGGTTCGAGTCCGGGCGGAGCGGGGGATTGTCCTATTCAGCCGGTTCCGGCTTGGCGCTGGCTGCGTCCAGCTCCTGCTCAAGCCGTGCTTCTTCCTGGGTTCTGGGCTGCGAAAATCTGGCGAGCAGCAGATAGGCCGCCGGGGTCAGGTAGAGCGTTGATATCGCCGCAAAGCTGAGGCCACCGACCATTACCCAGCCCAGCGCCGAGCGCGCTTCTGCGCCGGCGCCGCTGGCCAATACCAGCGGCAGACCACCGAGAATGGTCGCAATCATGGTCATCATTACCGGGCGCAACCGAATATTGGAGGCCTGCTCGATGGCTTCGCGCACGGGCAACCCTCTGTCGCGCAACTGGTTGGCGAATTCGACGATGAGAATACCGTTCTTGGCCATGATGCCGACGACCAGCACCAGTCCGATCTGGCTGAAGATATTGAGACTCCCCCCGGTCACCAGCAAAGCATAGAGCGCCGCGGCGACGCCGAACGGCACGGTGGTCATGACGATGATTGCGCTCCACAGGCTCTCGAACTGCGCCGCCAGGACCAGCAGAATGATGACCAGGGCAAAGCCGAAGGTGATGAGCAGGCCATTATTGGCCTCACCAATGGTGCGCGCCTCGGCCAAGGGAATGATCGAGACCCCCTCCGGCAGCAGGGGGCGGGCCAGCTCCAGCGTCTGATAGTAGGCGTCGCCAAGCGCGATGCCGCCATCCAGGCTCGCAGTCACCGGCACGGCACGGCGCTGCTGTTCCCGGCTCAGCGAGGGCGGCACCGCTGACTCGACAATGCTGGCGATGGTCGACATGGGCACGAACCGCCCGTCGCCGGTCTTGATGAACAGGCTTTCGAGGTCGCGTGGATCGTTGATCGGGTTGCTGGTCGAGACCAGGCGGACGGTATAGCTGGTGTCATTGATGAAGACATTGCCGATGTCGCTGCCGTCGATCATGGCCTGCAGCGTGGTGGCCAGGCCATTGATGTCGATGCCCAGGGCGTCGGCCTTGGCCCGGTCGACCGTCAGCGTCAGTTGCGGCTGGGTGGTATCGAAATTCACGCTGACGCGGCCAAAGCGACCGTCCTGGTCCAGCAGATCTGCGATTTGCTGGGCCGTGTCGGCGAGCACCGTGTAGTCCGATCCGACCACGGCGAACTGCAGGCCGGCGCCGCCGCCGCGAATGCCCAGGCTGTTGCCTTGCCGGACCGAGGCCCGGATGCCGGGAACCTGTGTCATCAGCGCATTGATCTCGTTGGCGATTTCAGCCTGAGTGCGGTCCCGCTCGCCCCATGGCGCGAGGGTCAGGACCATGAAACCGCCCGTGCCAAAGCCGGAAAGCACAAAGATCGACTGCACTTCGCCATTGTCGAGATAGGGCTGCAACATGGCTTCCACCCGCGTCATCTCGGTGCGAACGTAATCAAGACTGGCGGTGTTGGGCGCCGAGATGCTCAGGGCAAGCTGGGAGCGATCTTCAGGGGGCGTGATTTCCTGCCGCAGATTGCCAAACACGAAATAGGACGAGGCGGCGAACAACAGGGCGATCAGCACCACGACGAAAGGATTGGCCAGCGCGACCCGCAGGGTGACCCGGTAGAAACGCGCCATGCCGCGCCCTATGGCGCCAATAATGCCACCGTGCTGACGGGCGTCGTGAGCCTTGAGGAAGCGTGAGGCGATCATTGGGCCCATCGACAGCGCAACAATCGATGAAATGAGCACCGCAATGGCCAGGGTGAAGCCAAACTCCCGGAACAGGCGCCCGGTCTGGCCCTGCAGGAAAGACAGCGGAACAAACACGGCGGCCAGCGTCAGAGTCGTGGCCACGACGGCAAAGAACACTTCCTGGGTACCCAGCACAGCGGCGGCGCGCGGCCCCATTCCCATGTTCTTTCGCCGCACGATGTTTTCCAGCACCACGATAGCGTCATCCACGACCAGGCCGGTCGCCAGGACCAGCGCCAGCAGGGTGATGATGTTGAGGGAGAATCCGGCCAGGTAGATGCCGGCCACCGCACCAAGCAAGGCGATAGGCATGGCAATGGCAGGCACGATGGTGGCGCGCCAATCGAGCAGGAACAGGAAGATCACGGCAACGACAACCGCCAGTGACACAGCCAGGGCCACCTGAACCTCATGCAGCGCCCCCTCAATGAACACCGCATCGTCGCTGGAGACCTTGATCTCGATACCCTCGGGCAGGGTGTCGTTGAGCCCATCCACCGCGGCATGGATGCCCTTCGATATCTCGATGGTGTTGGACTGCGCCTGCCGCACGATGCCCAGACCAATGCCGGGCTTGCCATCCGAACGCAGCGCGGAGGTGCTGCCGGCGGCGTCGAACACCACCGTGGCCACATCGCCCAGACGCGTGCGCCCTTCGATGATGATGTCTTCAAAGTCGCGCGTCGTGGTGATTTCGGAGATCGCCCGAACGGTGATATTCTGGTTGGGGCCGTTGATGGAGCCTGCCGGCGCGTCAAAGGCGATGGTGGAGAGTGCATTGCGCACATCGGCCACCGTCAGCCCGCGACTGGCCAACTTGAGCGGATCGATATCGACTTCGAAGGCAGTCTCGCGCGTGCCGTAGACCTGAACTTCGGAGACGCCGGCTACCGCGCTGAGGCGCTCGGAAATCACCGCTTCGACCACTTCGCTCATCTCGGCAATCGACATGGTATCGGACGTCACGGCGAGCCGGATGATCGCCTGGGCGTCGCTGTCGGCCTTGTAAATGACCGGGTCGTCGACACCATCGGGAAGGCTGCGGCCGGTACGGCTGAGCGCATCGCGCACATCGGAGGTGGCCACATCAAGATTGGTGCCGTCGGCAAATTCGAGCGTGACGCGGCTGCGGCCCGTCGATGAACTTGATGAAATCGAGGACACGCCCTGCACGCGCGCGACGGCACCCTCAATGATTGCGGTCACTTCGCGGTCGACGGTCTCGGCTGCCGCGCCACTGAATTCAGTCGATATCGACAATACCGGCTGCTCGACGCTGGGCAGTTCGCGCACCTCGGCCCCCAGCAGCGCGGCAAGGCCAGTAACCACAATCAGCGCATTGACCACGGCGGCCAGTATGGGGCGGCGCACGAAAAGCGATGCCAGCGTGCCGCCGCGCTCATTTTTCTGGGCAATGGACATGGCCGGCGCTCCTCGGGGCTCAGGGTTGGGGGATGGCGGTTTCGGCAGTGCCATCAGGACCACTGAGCAAGGTCACCCTGGCGCCATCGCTCAGCTGCAATATGCCCTCGGTTATGATGGCGTCGCCGGCTGCGAGATCGGCCCTGACCAGAACGCCATCGCTGTTGCGTTGCACGATTTCGGCGGGTACGCGGGCCGCCTCGCCGTCAACATATTTCCACACATATGAGCCCTCGGCAGACCACAGGATCGCCAGAGGATTGACCGCTGGATACTGCTCTCCAGGAAAGCTCAGGGCGACCGAGAAAGACATGCCGGCGCGCAGCGCGCCGTCGGCATTGGGGATCTCGGCCTGCACCTGCAAGGTGCGGCTGGCTGGGTCAATACGGCTGTCGATGGCGCGGATCGCGCCCGGGAACTGACGGCCCGCCAGAGCGGTGGCGGCCACGGTGACGGGCGCGTCGAGCGCGATGGCCGGCGCGTAACGTTCCGGCACCCAGAAGTCGATCAGGATCGAGGAGGCGTCATCGATGGTGGTGATCGGCGTCTGTGCGGTGACATAGTTTCCCGGCGTTACGCTGATCAGGCCAATCGTTCCGGCGATCGGGCTGGTGATGGTGCGGCGGGCCAGGGCGACTTCGGCGTTGCGCAGGGCCAGATCGGCATTGGCGGAGGCCAGCTCGGCAGCGGCCACTGCGGTGGTGGCCACCAGGCTGGAGCTGGCGAGGCCCTGCGTGCGGGCCAGGGTTGCGCTGGCATCTTCTGCAGCGAGCACGGCGCGATCATAGTCAATCTGCTCGTTCTCGGACTCCAGTCGCGCCAGAACCTCACCCGCAGCGACGATCTGGCCGGGGCGAACCAGCACTTCGGCAAGATAACCGCCAGCGGGGGAGGAGATGGTAACCGAGCGCGCGGCCGTTCCCTCGCCGATGGCGGTGAGGGTGGCGTTGATGGTTGCCAGGGTCGCCGGCGTCGTCACGACATTGGTCTGTCGACCGCCGGCAGCTCTGCCGCCGCCACTGGCCGGCGGGCCGCCGGGCCGCGTTTCCTGAGCGGGCGAAGCGCCGAAAGGCAGGGCGATGCCATAGTTGGCGAGGGTAAGCGTGGCGCTGGGCACAAAAACGATCCAGGCCGCAACTGCGATGGCCAAAACTACCATGGACGCCAAAAGTTGCCGTATCAAATTCAAACCCCAGACTGTCCAAAGCGCGAAGCGTTGCCGGCTAGCGGCTATGGATGAATTACCAGAGCGACGCCCTCATTCACAATGAAGAAAGCCCGCCAAACATTACAATGCGGTAAGGCCGCGAGCATGCCGTGCCCGTATCGGCCCTGGCAACTTGCCGCCAATGATGGGGGCGGACGCACAGGGGGACGTCTTTGGGGGGGGCACGGCGTGCCTCTCATTGGCTGCACCGGGCCGCTGGCGATGGGGCCGGCACAATGCCCCGATCAGCGTTGACCTCGGAGCATGATCAGGCCCAAATCCCCCTGTACCGAGCAGGCCACCGACTGGTTTCCACCAGATTCGCGACAGAACCGGCAATAGCGCCGGCTTGCAGACAGGGCGGTCAGGTGTCAGGTGGCTAAACCATTGCGGAATGCGCTCGAAGGAGACCAGGCTCTCATGAATGACGTGAACGCAACCGCAGCTTTTGCCGAGCGGGCCGACATTGTGGCGCAAGGGCTGGCGGTCGATCCGGAAGTTGGGCTGGATGAGCAAGCCATAGCCGAGCGACGCACCCGCCATGGCCCGAACCAGCTGCGCGCCCATGCCCGGCAAAACGTCTTCGTTATTCTGGCACATCAGTTCAAGGGCGTAATCGTCTGGTTGCTGGCGTTTGCCGCGGCACTGTCGTTCTATTTTGATGACATTGCCGAGGGCAGCGCGATCATTGTGGTCCTGGTGATCAACGCCCTGATCGGTTTCGCCACCGAACTGCGCGCCGCCCGCACAATGGAAGCATTGTTGAACATCGCCACGACCACGACCCGGGTCCGGCGCGCGGGCAAGACAGTGCGCATCGACGCACAGGAGCTGGTGCCGGGCGATATTGTCCTGCTTGATGCGGGGGATATGGTGACCGCCGATTTGCGGCTGGTGCAGGCCTCGAACCTGCAATGTGACGAATCCGTGCTGACCGGGGAATCGGTGCCCGTGGCAAAGCAGACCGAGCCGGTGTCACCGGATGCGACGATCGGGGACCGGGCCTGCATGGTCTTCAAGGGTACGGCGATCACCCAGGGGACGGGCACCGGAATCGTCATCGCCACCGGAATGGCAACCGAACTTGGCCATATCAGCCATCTGGTGCAGACCGCCCAATCCTCGGCCTCGCCGCTGGAGCAGCGCCTCGACCGGTTGGGTCATCGACTGGTCTGGCTGACGCTGGGGCTTGCCGCACTGGTGATCGGCGCGGGCACTCTGCGCGGCCTCGAAATGGCAATAATGATCCAGACCGGCATTGCCCTGGCCGTTGCGGCAGTGCCCGAAGGACTGCCGGTGGTCGCCACACTGAGCCTGGCCCGCGGCATGTGGCGCATGGCGGCGCGCAATGCGATCATCTCGCGCCTGTCATCGGTGGAGACACTGGGCGCGACCACGGTCATCCTCACCGACAAGACGGGCACGCTGACCGAAAACCGCATGACGGTTGTGCAATATCTTGTCTCCGACACGACGTTGGACCTGACCCGGCAGGGCTCTGCCGTGCAGTTCGAACGCGACGGGCGCGCGCTTGATCCCGGGCAGGACGCGCGCCTTGGTGCATTGCTGCGGATTGGCGCGCTGTGCAACGGCGCGTCGCTGGGGCAGGCCGGCGAGACTTCGTCCGGTGATCCGATGGAACTGGCGCTGCTGCGGGTCGCCGCGCAGGCCGGGCAGGGGCGCGAGACACTGTTGCCCGAATGCGAAAAGGTTGGTGAGCACGCCTTTGATCAAGCCAGCAAGATGATGGCGAGCGTGCATCGGGACAGCGAGGGGGTATTCTACGCGATCAAGGGCGCGCCCGAGGCGGTGATCGACAGCTGTACCCGGGTTCTTGGCCCGGACGGTATGGAGGATATGGACGCTGCGGTACGCGCCGATTGGCTGGCGCGCAGCGGGGCTGCAGCCAGTGACGGGCTGCGCCTGCTCGCCCTGGCGATGAAGCGCACAGATCGCGACGATGTCGCTCCCTATGAGAACCTGACACTGGTCGGCATGGTCTGCCTGCGCGATCCCTTGCGCGGCGATGTTGCCGAGGCCATCGCCGCTGCCCGCGCCGCCGGTGTGCGTATCGTGATGATGACCGGCGACCACGCCGATACCGCCGCCGCCATCGCGCGCCAGGCCGGACTGGGCGCGGATGGCCATGTGCTGACGGTGATCGAGGGCGATGAACTGGCCGGTCTCGACCCGGAAACGGTTGACGGGGCGCTGCGTGACCGAATTCTTGCCGCCGACGTCTTTGCCCGTGTAACCCCGGCAACCAAGCTGAACCTTGCAACGCTCTATCAAAACAGCGGCCACATTGTCGCGATGACCGGTGACGGGGTGAATGACGCTCCCGCCCTCAAGATGGCCGATATCGGCATCGCCATGGGCCAGCGCGGCACCGAGGTGGCGCGCGAAGCGGCCGCCATGGTGCTGACGGATGATTCCTTTGGCACGATCATCGCTGCCATGCGGCAGGGACGCGTGATTTTCGACAATATCCGCAAGTTCGTCATCTATCTGATGTCATGCAATGTCAGCGAAGTGCTGATCGTCGGCCTGGCCGTCGGCGCGGGTCTGCCCATGCCCCTGCTGCCGCTGCAAATCCTGTTTCTGAACCTTGTGACGGATGTTTTCCCGGCCTTTGCCCTTGGGCTTGGTGCAGGCGATGACACGGTCATGAAGCAGCCGCCGCGTGACCCGGCCGAGCCGATCATCGACCGCATCCGCTGGATTACCATTGCCGTGCTGGGCGGTGCGATCACCCTGGCGACGCTGGCCGCATTCTGGCTGGCGCTGCATTGGTTGCTGCTGGACCTGGGCCCATCGGTTACGGTGGCCTTCCTGACGCTGGCGCTGGCGCAGTTGTGGAACGTGTTCAATGTGCGGGCGCCGGGCGGGCGGCTTTTCGTGAACGCGGTGACCTGCAACCCCTGGGTATGGGGGGCCATAGCGCTGTGTCTTGGTCTGATCGCTGCGGCGCTCTGGGTGCCGGGCCTGTCGGCCATCCTCAAACTGCCCGACCCCGGCAGCGCCGGCCTGCTGCTGGCGATGGGGGCAAGTCTTGGTCCCCTGCTCATCGGGCAGATTTTTGTCATTCTAAGATCGGCCCGGCGGTGACATTGCGTGAGGGGCGGAGGAAGTGTCGCCGATTGGTGGCTTGCTGGTGAGGGCTGCTGAACCCGATGCGCTGGCGCCTTGTTGCCGCAAATATCATTAGACCTGCGTGCCAACGCGCCTTAATCTGGCAAGCTGACTTGATTGGTGACAGCGGACACTGGGCATGGGCCCAATCCCGCGCCCTGCACGGTCCACTTGACGTTAGATGATCGCGGACCCAAGTCCACAAAGTTCGAAGATAGTTTGCAACGGGCCGGAAGCGGTCCGGAAAGGAATGACAATATGACCGCCTGGGATAAGAAGGAGAGCGTTGGCTCCACCACTGGCGCAGGTGCCCCCGCACCGAGCGACCGTAACGCGCTCACCGTCGGTTCGGACGGCCCCATTCTGCTGCACGATGTGCACTTTCTCGAACAGATGGCCCATTTCAACCGTGAAAAGGTGCCTGAGCGGCAGCCCCATGCCAAGGGTGCCGGTGCGTTCGGCGTGCTGAGCGTCACCGAGGACGTATCGGCCTATACCAAGGCGTCGCTGTTCCAGAAGGGCGCCTCGACCGACATGCTGGCGCGCTTCTCGACGGTGGCCGGCGAAATGGGCAGCCCCGACACCTGGCGCGACGTGCGCGGCTTCTCGCTCAAATTCTATACCGACGAGGGCAATTACGATCTGGTCGGGAACAACACGCCGGTGTTCTTCGTGCGCGATCCGATGAAGTTCCCGCACTTCATCCGCAGCCAGAAGCGCCTGCCGGATTCCGGCCTGCGCGACAACAATATGCAGTGGGACTTCTGGACCAATAACCCTGAAAGCGCCCACCAGGTGACCTATCTGATGGGTGAGCGCGGCCTGCCGCGCACCTGGCGCCAGATGAACGGCTATGGTTCGCACACCTATATGTGGATCAACGCTGCCGGCGAGAAATTCTGGGTGAAGTACCACTTCCACACCAATCAGGGCATGGCGTTCTACAACAATGCCGAAGCGTCCGCAGTGGCCGGCAGCGATGCCGATATCCATCGCCGTGATCTGTTCGAGGCCATCGCCCGTGGTGAGCATCCGAGCTGGACGCTGTCGGTGCAGGTCATGCCCTATGCCGAAGCCAAGGGTTATCGCTTCAACCCGTTCGACCTGACCAAGGTGTGGCCGCATGCCGACTATCCGCTGATCAGGGTCGGCACCATGACGCTCAATCGCAATCCGGAGAACTTCTTCGCGCAGATCGAGCAGGCGGCGTTTTCCCCCGGCAACACGGTCCCCGGCATTGGGCTGTCGCCCGACAAAATGCTGCTGGGCCGGGCCTTTGCCTACAATGATGCGCAGCGGAACCGCATCGGCACAAACTTCCACCAGCTGCCGGTCAACCAGCCCAAGGTGCCAGTGAACAGCTATATGTTCGATGGACAGATGGCGTATCAGCACAGCGGCAGCGCGCCGGTTTACGCGACCAATAGTGGCGGGCGCCCATGGGCCGACGAGACCGGCCCGGTGGCCGAAGGCTGGGAAGTCGACGGCGAGATGGTGCGCAGCGCCTATAGCCTGCACGCCGAAGACGACGATTTCAGCCAGCCCGGCACAATGGTGCGCGAGGTCTGGAACGATGCGCAGCGCGATCAGTTTGTCGATCAGGTGGCGGGAAGCCTGTTGGGCGGCGTTCGGGAGCCGGTGCTGAGCCGCGCCTTCGCCTATTGGAAGAGCGTGGACGCTGCCACCGGTCAACGCATCGAGGACAAGGTTCGCTCCGGCAATGCGCCTGAGCCGGCAGAGGGCATGGGCGAAGGCGGCTAGTCCCAGCCAAACCTCCTTGTCCGCCGGTCTGTGTCCATGCGACCGGACCGGCGGGCACGCTACGTTCGGGGCGTGTCAGCAAAGACAGCCCCGTCGACCGCCATCAGCCAGAGCCGGGGCGGTGGTGCAGTGCTGGCAGTGATCACTTGCTGTTGTGCGTTTACTGGCGGCGCTTCCGCGCCCCGGCCCGCCAAATTCGTTCCCGTCGCCAGCACAGCCAAGTATGGCGCTGCCACGCTTGAGATGAGCGCCCACGCCCATACCACCGCCACTGTCACGCTGGTGGTCGGACCGGCTGCGCTGTTTGCACCCCGATTGAGACTTGCCGGCCAGTTTGCCGGCTGACGAGCGCGTTTCTGACGGACGAAACCCTGTTCGAAGGGAGCTCCGCCAGATCGCGTTGTGGTTCGCCTTGCTTGGCGGTGCGCTTTCGGGGCGCAGCTCGCGTGGAGGTTCGTCGGTGTATCTTCTGTCAGCATAATCATCGATGTTGACATTGAAATCGCCATATGGTCGTAGTTGGGGCGTGTTTCTGTCGACAAAAACATCATCGATAACGATGAGATTGTGTCGACGGTCTCAAAGAGGAGAAACCAATGAACTTCAAAAAAGCTCTTTTGCCGCTGGCTATGTTTGCGGCACTCGCGACTGGCGCAGCCCAGGCACAGGTCAGTGTCATGCTGCCAGCCAATCCAGGCGGCGGCTGGGACGGCACGGGCCGTCAGGCGATGCAGGCGATGATTGACGCCGGCATCTATAGCGGCGGGGTGAACTTCACCAATACGGGCGGCGCGGGCGGCACTATCGGGCTGGCCGAATTCAAGAACTCGCAGTCCGGCAAGGCCGATGCGCTGGCGATTTTCGGCGCCATCACAGTCGGCGCCATCGACATGAACAAGTCGCCGATCTCGCTTGCCGACTTCCGGCCTGTTGCCCGGCTGACCACCGAATATGATGTGATCGCGGTCAAGGCGGATTCGCCGTACCAGACGCTGGCTGAATTCGTGGCTGCCCTCAAGGCCGACCCCGGCGGCACGGCTGTTGGTGGCGGTTCGGCCGGTGGCGTGGACCAGATCGCACTGGCGCTGCTGGCGCAGGCCGGTGACGTGCCGGTCAACGATCTCAACTATATTCCGCAGGCCAGCGGTGCTGAAACCGTAACCGGCATCATCAATGGTACGCTGGTGGCAGGGTTCTCCGGCGTGTCCGAATTCGCGCAGTTCGCCGAGCAGGGACGCATTCGCATCCTTGGTGTCACGGCGCCTGAGCGGCTGGCCGGTATTGATGCCCCGACTTTCAAGGAAGCCGGGTACGACGTGGAAGTGGGTAACTGGCGTGGTGTACTGGGCTCGCCCAACATGCCGGACGACAACTACGCGGTCTGGGTCGAGAACTTCAAGAAGCTGAACGAGAGCGAGCAGTGGCACAAGGTTCTGGAAACCCAGGGTTGGGCCCAGAACTATCTCGGCGGCGCCGAATTCGGCCAGTTCATCGCTGATGAGACGGTGCGTATCGGGGCCGTGCTGAAGGATGTCGGACTTGTCGACTAATCCAGGTTCCGGCTTGCCCGAAACCGGGAAGGGAGGCGGCGCTCGCGCCGTCTCCCGTCCATGGTGGCTGGGGCTTGCGGTCATCGCGCTTGGCGGCGTCTGCCTTTATGGCTCGACCTCCCTGGCGCAAAGTGCGCGCTATTCCTCGATCGGTCCGGGCCTGTTTGTCACGATTGCGGGCGGCGGGCTGGTCATTCTGGGGGTGATGCTGCTGGTGCAGATTGCCCGCGGCGAACAATTCGAGCCGCAGGACGCAGAAGATGCTGCGGGCGACATGAAGGCCAATCCCGTCGCGCTCGGCACGGCCCTGGTAGCGGTCCTGCTGCCCATTTTCACCATAGAGACCTTGGGCCTGCCGATCACGGCCATGCTGTCTTTCACGCTGGTGGCGCGATCATTTTCGTCGCGCAAGCTGCTGCTCGACCTCGTTTACGGCGCGATTCTGGGTACGGCTGCCTGGTTCCTGTTCTCCGGTCTCGGGCTGCAGCTCGGGGCATTTCTGCCGATAGCGGGGTTCTGACATGCAATCCTTTGAACTCCTGCTGCAGGGCTTCTCGGTTGCGCTGCAACCAACCAATCTGATGTGGGCGCTGCTCGGTTCGATACTCGGCACGGCGATCGGCGTCCTGCCGGGGATCGGTCCGGCGCTGACCATTGCGCTATTGCTGCCCGTGACCATTTCGGTCGCGCCAACGTCGGCTTTCATCATGTTTGCCGGCGTGCTGTACGGCGCCATGTATGGCGGCTCCACCACATCCATCCTGATCAACACGCCGGGCGAGTCCGGCTCAATGATGACGGCGCTGGAGGGCAACAAGATGGCCCGCACGGGTCGGGGCGCCGCAGCCCTGGCCACGGCAGCCATTGGCTCCTTCGTGGCGGGCACCATTGCCACGCTGCTCCTGACCTTTGCAGCGCCGGTGATCGCGGAAATTGCCTTCTATTTCAAGCCTGCCGACTATTTTGCGCTGATCATTCTGGCGTTCACCTCGGTGGCGGTGGTGATGGGAAGCTCGCGCGTGCGCGGGTTCATCTCGCTGTTCATCGGCCTGGCGCTTGGCGTGGTCGGCATCGACAAGATGACCGGCGCAGCGCGACTGACTTTTGGCGTGCCCGGGCTTTTCGACGGCATCGAACTCACCGTGGTGCTGGTGTCGCTCTTTGCTGTTGGCGAAATTCTATACGTCGCCAGTCGTTATCGGCCCGGCGCCGGAGACACGACGGCGCTCAAGGGACAGACGTGGATGACCAAGGAGGACTGGAAGCGATCCTGGAAACCCTGGTTGCGTGGCACCGCCCTCGGCTTTCCGATGGGCGCCCTGCCTGCTGGCGGCTCAGAAATTCCCACCATGCTTTCCTATACGCTGGAGCGCAAACTCTCCAAGCACAGCGAGGAATTCGGACACGGCGCGATTGAAGGGGTGGCGGGCCCGGAGGCGGCCAATAATGCCGCCGCGGCCGGCATGCTGGTGCCGTTGCTGACACTGGGGCTGCCGACGTCGGCGACGGCCGCCGTGCTGCTGGCGGCGTTCCAGAACTATGGCCTGCAACCGGGACCATTCCTGTTCACATCCAACCCCGAGCTGATCTGGGGCCTGATTGCTTCGCTGTATATCGGCAATGTCATGCTGCTGGTGTTGAACCTGCCGCTGGTCGGCATCTGGGTGAAGCTGTTGCTGATCCCGCGACCGCAGCTTTATGCCGGCATTCTGGTGTTCGCCATGATCGGCATCTGGGGCCTGTCAGGACAGGTCATCGATCTGATCGTCATGGTGACGGTCGGCATCGTTGGCTATGTCATGCGCGTCTATGACTTTCCCATCGCGCCGGTGTTGATCGGGCTGATCCTGGGACCCATGGCCGAGGTGCAGCTGCGCACGGCGCTGGCGGCTGCGCAGGGTAATCCGGTGGTGCTGGTTTCAACCCCGCTGTCGGCCATCATGCTGGTCATCGCGGCGCTGTTCCTGCTGGCCCCCATCGTGCTCAACCGCCTCAAGGCCAACGCTTAATCGAGCTGGCCCGCGGGCCAGCTTCACTGCCTGATTTATGAAAGACCACTCTGCGATGAAGAAGCATACTGTTCGAGTTCATCCCTCCGCCGACAACCTGCCGCGCGAAAATCAACTGGCCTGGCATATTGCCAGTTTTGCTGCCAATTGCGGTCAGCTCGATGCCGATGTGGTGGAGATGATTGCCTGCCGCATCGTGGACAATGCCAGCGTGGCGCTGGCGGCGATCAACCGGGCGCCGGTCGCCGCGGCGCGCGCCATGGCGCTGGCGCATCCGCGCAAGGGTGGCGGCACGGTCTATGGCCTGCCAGCCCAGGTGCGGGTCGATGCCGAATGGGCTGCCTGGGCCAATGCCACGGCGGTGCGCGAACTGGACTTTCACGATACATTCCTGGCCGCCGACTATTCCCATCCCGGCGATGCCATCTCCCCCCTGATTGCGGTGGCGCAGCAGATGGGGCTCGATGGCGCGGCGCTGGCTCGCGGCATCGCGGTGTCCTATGAGATCCACGTGGCGCTGGTCAAAGCCATCTCCTTGCACCAATACAAGAAGGACCATGTCGCCCATCTCTGCCCGGCAACCACTGCCGGTATCGGGGCGATGCTTGGACTGCCCACCGAGACCATTTTTCAGGCGGTCAATCAGGCGGTGCATCTGTCGTTCTCGACGCGTCAGTCGCGCAAGGGCGAAATCAGCTCGTGGAAGGCCTATGTGCCGGGCTTCTCGGGCAAGCTGGCCATCGAATGCATCGACCGCGCCATGCGGGGGGAAGCCTCGCCATCGCCAATCTACGAGGGTGAAGAGTCCGTTCTCGCCTGGATGCTGGGCGGTCCTGACAGTCGCTATGACGTCTATCTGCCGGCCGATGGGGAAGCGCCGCGCGGCATTCTGGAAACCTATACCAAGGCCCACTCGGCCGAATATCAGGCACAGGCGCTGATCGATCTGGCAATCGAGCTTTCGGCGCAGATTGGCGATCTGAGCAAGGTGAAATCGATCCTGCTCGAAACCAGCCATCACACCCACAACGTGATCGGGACGGGCGCCAACGACCCGCAGAAGAGCGATCCGGAAGCCAGCCGCGAAACCCTTGATCACTCGATCATGTACATTCTGGCTGTCGCTCTCGAAGATCGCAAATGGCACCATGTCGACAGCTATACGCGCGAGCGCGCCCGCACCCCGTCGACCGTGGCGCTATGGCACAAGATCCGCACCGTGGAAGATCCCGAATGGACGCGACGCTATCTCGACGCTGATCCGGCCAAACGCGCTTTTGGTGGCAAGATTGTCGTGACACTGGCCGATGGAACTACCGTAACCGGCGAACGCGCGGTTGCCGATGCTCACCCCAACGGGGCGCACCCCTGGGCCTGGCCCGACTATGTCGGCAAGTTCGAGACGCTGACCCGTGGCGCGTTGGGCGACGGGGAACGGCAGAGCTTTCTGGCTGCTGCCAAGGGCTTTGCCGGTCTGTCGAGCAAGGCGCTGGACGGCCTGATCCCGGCGCTGCCGACCGGCGCCGTTACCCCGTCCAAGCCCACCGGCCAGGGCATTTTCGATCGCGGACTGGAGTAGCATCATGCTCAACCATGAGATCAACAAAGCCTTCCGTGCCCGGCTCAACAGGGGTGGCGCGATACTGATGCCGGGGGCCGCCAATGCACTGGCCGCCCGCGTCATTGCCGATCTGGGATTTGAGGCGATCTATCTGTCGGGCGCCGGGCTGACCAATACCTATCTCGGCATGCCCGACCTGGGCTTTATCAGCCTGCCCGAGATCGCCCAACATACCGCCACGATCCGTGACTCGACCGATCTGCCGATTGTGGTGGATGCCGATACCGGCTTTGGCAATGCACTCAATGTCCGGCACACGATCCGGACCCTGGAGCGGGCCGGTGCCAGCGCCATTCAGCTCGAAGACCAGGTCAGTCCGAAGCGCTGCGGTCACTTTTCGGGCAAGGATGTGGTGGACCTGGGGGAAGCACGCGGCCGTATCAAGGCGGCGGTCGATGCCCGGCAGGACCCCAATCTGCTGATCGTTGCCCGCACCGATGCCCGCGCCACGCAGGGCTTTGCGGCGGCCATCGAACGGGCGCAGGCGTTTATCGAGGACGGCGCCGACATCACCTTCGTGGAAGCGCCCGAGAGCGTCGATGAAATCCGCGATATCCCGGCACGGCTCAAGAACACACCGCAACTGGTCAATCTGGTGGTGGGCGGCCGCACCCCGATCATGCCGCTTGAGACGCTCGACAAACTGGGTTTCTCGCTGGTGCTCTACGCCAATGTCGCGCTGCAGGGGGCGGTTTACGGCATGCAGGCGGCGCTCGGCGAGCTCAAGAGCAAGGGCAGCCTGGATGAAGATGGCCCGGTTGCCAGCTTCAAGGAGCGGCAGCGCCTGGTCAACAAGCCCCTGTTTGATGAATTGGAGAAGCGCTACGTCAGTTCTTGAGGCCAAACTGGGCGAGCTGGTTGAACCCACCCAGCGCGATGCCGGAATCGATAGCGAGAGCACATCGCTTGCCGACTCATTGTTTGAGCGGTTGAGCGAGGCCATTGTTACGGGGAAATTCGCCCCGGGCAGCAAGCTGAGCGAGCCCCGTCTGGCCAGCCGGTACGGGGTCAGCCGCGGACCGCTGCGCGAGGCCATTCGGCGATTGGAGGAACGCAAGCTGGTAACGCGTCTCCCCCGCCAGGGGGTGCGGGTCATTGTGCCCTCCAGCGCAATGGCAGGTGAACTGTTCCGTATTCGCGAGGTTCTCGAGGGCCTGGCGGCGCGCGAGGCCGCCCGAAACGCCACGCCGGAAGAGGTTGCCGAGCTGCGCAACATGCTGGCCGCGCATGCCGAGGCGCTCGCGGGGCCCGATGCCATGATCTATTGGCAGGCCACGGCCAATTCGGATTTTCACTTCAAGATTGCCAGAATGTCGCGCAGCCAGCATCTGTTCGAGTTGCTGTGTGGCGAATATTACACCCTGTTCCGGCTGTTTCGCATGCGACATCGCATTGTGCCCGGTCGTGCCAAGCGCGCCTTGATCGAGCATGTCCGGATTGTCGATGCCATAGAAGATGCCGACGCCGACCTGGCCGAACTGCTGATGCGCCGCCACATTGCGTCGGCCCGTGTCGGGATCGAGAGCAATGAAATTCGCCACGGCTTGTGAATGTGACATTTTGCCGGGTGGTTGGACTGTGATTATGCGGTTGGGATGGGTATTGGTGTCGGGGCAGCGTTAGCGCGCCAGTTCGGGCCGGTTGCCGTGCGCGGGGGGTGGCCAAACGTCGACGTTGTGTTTTCAAGTGAGTATTGTTCCATGAAATCCCCGGTCGATACCGTCATAGCGGCAGACAAGAAACTGCCGCTACCGGCTATCTGGCTGTTCGCTTTGCCGCTGGCCGTGCTGGCACTGGGGCATACCATTTCGAACCTGATCCGGACGCTGCCGGCCATTTCGGCCGATGTGGTTGCGCAGGACCTGGCGGTGTCAGCGGGCGATATCGCCGCCATGACAGGTTTTTATCATCTGGCTTTCGCGCTGGGCCAGATCCCGGTCGGCGTGGCGCTTGACCGCTATAGCGTCAAGTCAGTGGTTTCCGTGCTGCTCGCACTGGTCGCCGTCGGCTCGGTGCTGGCGGCCTTGGTGCAGGGTCCTGCAAGCTTCATACTCACTCAAACGGTACTTGGTATCGGGTGCTGCGGCATGCTGCTTTGTCCACTGACCTATGCGGCCCGCACGACTGATCCGCGCCAGTTCGCGCTCTGGTCCGCCTTCATTCTGGCAGTGGGAAATAGCGGCATGGTGGTGTCGGCCAGTCCGATGGCCTGGGTCGTCGAGCACTATGGCTGGCGGCTTGCCTATGGACTGCCGGCGCTGTTTGCGCTCATCGTCCTCATCATTGTGCAATTGGTTATCAAGCCGGTCCGGCCAACGACACATAAGCCAGCCAATGTCTGGCCCGAGATCAAGGAAGTTGCCAGGATCGGGCTTTCCCCCGCGCTGCGTGGCGTCGTCGTTCTCGCCTTCGTGTCGTTTGCGGTGATGATCGGGGTGCGTGGCATGTGGGGCGGGCCGTGGCTGATGGAGGCCAAGGACCTGTCCAGACTGGCGACAGGAAACGTTCTGCTGGGGCTAACCCTGGTGCTGATCGTAATGCCCATGGTTGTCGGGTTGGTCGACAAGCGCATGGGCCGGTCGCGCCTCTTGCTGGCCATCGGCCATGTCCTGGCAGGCGTCATGCTGATCCTGCTGCCGGCAGGAGCCAATGGTGGTCTGCTCGCGGGGTTGTTCGGCGTTGACGGTTTCTCTGCGGGCTATGATGTGGCGCTGATCATCGCCTTTGGAGCGTTCATATCGGTTCAGCCCCTGCTGTTTGCGCTGGGTCGCGCTGCCGTGTCGGGCCAACATGCCGGCAAGGCGCTTTCCGCGGTAAATCTGGCCTTTTTTGCCGGTGCTGCCATTATCCAGGCGCTTTCGGCGCCGGTGAACACGGGATTTGGTGCAGGCGGCGTGCTCATCTTTCTCGGTCTGTTGAGCGTGTCCGGAGCGATGGCATTCTGGGGATTGCGTAAACTGGCCTAGCGCCGGGACGCAGCACGGCATCGGCACACCCTGATGTCATCCAGGCTGGCTTGACAATAATTTTTTCGAGCTTACCTTTGTTGGCATGAACCCGAACTTCAACATCCTCAGAGCAGTAAAACGCCGGACCAGTCCGGTCGAAGGATAGTTGCCCTAAACTTCGCTATGCGCCTGCATGCCAAGTTTAGGGATTTTGGGACTTCCCCTATTTCCAGTCAATTGTAGTCAGCCGGATCATCAGGTCCGTCTGCAACTATTAGTCGTACACGCGGAGACCACGATGCGCACGCATACTCTCAGACCCCAAATTCGTGTTGCTCAATCAGAGCATCAACAGCTTCTTGCTCTGGCCGCGGCCGGCAGTGCGTCGGCGGCCGATAGCCTGCTGATAGAAATGGAGCGCGCCCGCGTGGTGCCCGATGCCAAGCTGCCCGAAGACGTCGTGCGCATGGGGTCACGCATACAATATCGGACGGATCGCGATGATCTGGTCGAAGTTACGCTGGTTTATCCAGCTGATGCCGATATCGCCCAAGGCAAGGTCTCGGTGCTGACGCCCGTGGGAGCCGCTCTCATCGGTCTGCGGACGGGCCAGTCCATCACCTGGGAAGCGCGCGACGGGCGCAAGAACGTGCTGACGGTCCTGTCGGTAGTCCAGCCTGCACATGCAGCCGTGGAGGCATAATTGAAACGCTGCTCTCCAGTCTTCCGGCAAACACAACACCGGCGTTTTCCCCTGGTCTGGTAGGCGAACTGCCTCTGGATCAGGGGGTGTCGCTGCCGGCAACCTTTCATGTTCCAGGAGTTTTCCATGACCACCGAGCTTCCAGTCGTCCTCACCGCCAGAGGCTTCGCGCTTCTTGAAAGTCTGCTGCAGCAGCATGAGGCGCCGTTTGCCGGCGCTGCCGAAATCGTCCGCCGCAAGCTTGATGCAGCAATTGTCGTGTTTCCGACCGATGTTCCAGCCAATGTGGTCACGCTCAGGAGCCGTGTCCGGTTCTGCGTGGACGGGGCGGCGGCAGATGAATGCACGTTGATTGGCGGACCCGACGACGCGGTTTACGGACCCACCCTGCTGTTGACCTCGCCCAGGGGTCTGGCGCTGATCGGGGCAGCGGCCGGCCAGACGGTACCGGCACAACTGCCGGATGGATCAGAGGAAATGATCCGGATTGAAGCGGTGCCCTATCAGCCCGAGCAGCGGCGCTCCCGCCTGGACCTGCAGGTTATTTCGGGGCGAGACCTGCCCGAGCCCGCCAAATTATTCTCGTCGGCTCGTTCGCGCCAACCCGTCGCCCCATTCGGGGGCGATGATGATCCAGGACCAAGCGCCGCCTGAACGGCACCGTGTTCCAGCAATTGAACGCATTCTCGGGAGACTATTGTGGGATTTTTTCCGGTGAACCTTCCCTCGATCATGGTGGCCGAGTCTGATCGGCACGATCTGCTGGTTCTGGCCATGGGCGGCGCCGGTCACAGCGCTGACGAGGCCGACAATCTACTGTATGAACTGGGGCGCGCCAGGGTCGTTGATGATCAGCAGTTTCCGCCGGGTGTGGTGCGGATGGGATCGAGCGTCCTGGTCAGTATCGACGGCGGCGAGCCGCAGATATTGCGGCTCTCCTACCCACGCGAGCAGGGGAACAACAGGGTCTCCATCTTCTCGGCAATTGGCACCGCGCTGCTGGGGCTGCGCCGCGGCCAGACCATCAAATGGACCGACCGGGACGGAAAGCCGCACGAGGTCGCGGTATATTCCGTCGGTGACGAGGAACATGGCTGAGCCTGCCTGAGTGGTGACGATGGCAGCCTGCCGACACCCCGGGGGCACTGGCGCTGCGCCTTGCCCGGTGCTCGATGGGCAAGGGCAGCGGCACCCCTATCCCGGCTGCACTTTTCTCGTTCCCTTGGTCAGGTTGAGCGGCGGCACCGTGGTTTCAGTGTTCGGCAGCAGAATGGTCAGAAAGCCCAGCACAAGCAGGAGCGAGCAGGCATTGAAGACGTATTCGATGCCGACCTGGTCCGCGACGGCGCCCAGAACTGCGGCGCCAAGGGCACCAATGCCAAAGGCGAATCCGAACACGAAGCCAGCCACCATGCCCACTTTCTGCGGCAGGAGTTCCTGGGCATATACCACGATGGCGGAGAAGGCGGACGACAGGATCAATCCGACGAAGATGCTCAGAATGGCGGTGGCCATCAGGTCCATGTGCGGCAGCAGGAGGGCAAAGGGCAGGGCGCCCAGGATCGACCCCCAGATGACCTTGATGCGGCCAATGCGATCGCCGATCGGGCCACCGAAGAAGGTGCCGACGGCGATGGCTGCGAGAAACGCAAACAGATAACCCTGCGCTTCCTGCACCGGCAGATTGAATTTCTCGATCAGGAAGAAGGCATAGTAGTTCTTGAACGTCTCGATGTAGACGTATTTGCTCAGCAGCAAGGCACCGATAACGGCAAATGCCACGATCAGTTGTTTCCGCGGCACCGGGGAGCGAACCGGCGCGGGCGCGCCCGCGTTTCTGATCGAAATCTGGTGGTTGGTGTACCAGCGTGCCACCTGAATCAGCAGCAGGGCACCGAGCACGGCCAGCAGCCCAAACCATACTGTGCTGATCTGCCCCAGCGGCAAGACGATCAATGCTGTCGCCAGCGGCCCCAGGGCCGTGCCGGTATTGCCGCCAACCTGGAAGCTGGATTGCGCAAATCCCAGCCGCCCGCCTGATGCCATGCGGGCTATACGCGACGCTTCGGGATGGAACAGGGCTGAGCCGACGCCCATGACCGCAGCTGCGACGAGCAACAGGAAGAACGAGTTGGCGATGGCCAGCAGAACGATGCCCAGTGCGACAATCAGCAGGGAGACGGCAATCGTATAGGGCTTGGGCCGCATGTCGCCATAGAGCCCCATCAGTGGCTGCAATATGCTGGCAGTGATCTGCTGCGCCAGTGTCAGCAGACCAAGCTGGAAGTAGTCCAGCTCATAGTTCATTTTCAGCAGCGGGAAGAGCGCCGGAAGCAGGAACTGGATGAGGTCATTGATCAGATGAGCGCCGCTGACCATGAAGATGATCGCGTAGGACGGTCCGGCAATTCTGGCTTGTGAGACTTGCATATTCTTCCATGCGGTAGCTGCCCGATCCGGCAGTGTTTCGAACCGTGGTGGCACGCGCAGTGCCGCCACTCTGGCGAGGATGTCCCGCCTGTGCGCTGCGGCGGCGCCGCGCGCGCCATCGCCTTGGGGGTGGCGTCAGTGCTGGAAGACGACCAGACCGGCGGCGGTCGCCATCATGACCCCGGCGGTCTTGTTGAGGCGACCCAGGGCGCGCTCGCTGCGGAACATGTCGCGGGCAGCCGAGGCCAGCCAGGCATAGCCGCAGCCAATGGCCAGCAGGACAATCACCACAATTGCGGTCAGCTCGCTGAAGGCGACCAGGTTCATCTGATCGAGCGGAATAACCGTGGGCAGAATGGCGAGGTAAAACACGATGGTCTTGGGGTTGCCCATGGTCAGGGAGAAGCCGGCGAGGAAGGTCTTCAGCCAGGCCTCGTTCCTGGGTTTCATCTGTTCGGCGCCGGGGCGGGCCGTCCAGAATTTGTAGGCGACGTAGAGCAGGTAGGCGGCGCCGGCCCAGCGCACGACGACGAAGATCGGGCCGAAATAGGTGGCGATGGTCGCCAGCCCGAAGACGGCGAAAATGAAATAGGCCAGATCGCCCGCCAGAATGCCCAGCACCATGGGAAAGGCGCCCTTGAAGCCGCCACCCAGGGCCCGCGCCACCACTGCAGCAACGCCGGGCCCGGGAACCAGGACGGCGACGGCATAGGCAATAGTGAAGGTCAGGAGGGTGAAGGCATCCATGGTCGTGGTCTCGAATAGGGAGGCCGGACACTAGGCCGTCCGGCAGCGATTGCCAAGAGAGCAGATCGGGCCATCGGGGTCGACCATGGGCGTTCTGGCGTGCCGAAATGCCGCCCGGCCTTTCGGCTTACGGTTACACGGGTAATGGGCGGCCATTGGGCCAGAAACTGTCGACATAGAACGGACCAAGGGCCGCCCATCACGATCCGCTTTTTGGGCGAGGTCCGGTTCAGGCGG